>NZ_JAWOTL010000001.1:0-501194 GCF_033338835.1 Vibrio sp. Vb0888 | reverse complement strand
AGAGCTGAATGTGGCGTTGCTTGTTCGTGACTACCAAGACTTATCAGGAAATACCGGTAGCCAGAACACGGCTTACTCCATGCCAATTACACCGACAATACACCTAGACGTTATCAACGATGTTACTGGAGTGGAAAGCGTGACAGTAAGTGGTAGCAGTGAACGGTTTGAAGATGGTGAGTTCATAGATATTAAAGCAGTCGACGCTGATGGTACAGAAGCCACAGGCATGGCTACCGTGCTTTCAGACTCATGGACAACTGATTTAGATCTTTCAGGACTGAAGGAGGGGGTAGTGACGATTTATGTAAATGGTACCAATAAGCTTTCCGCCTCTGCCGAAGAGGCTCAAGCAACATTTAACTATGATCGTTTCGCAAGTACAGCCTCCTTAGGTGCTGTTTACAACCGATATTTTAGTGAGAACAAAACTTTAAAAAATGCGGCATAAATAAAGCGAGCGTTTAGCTCGCTTTATTTCTTTGGGATTTTTTGTGATATTTATCAAAATAATTGCCTTTATTGATAAGTTACTCGAATTAATGAATCGTCTTAATACAAGGCTGAATAACTATAATAACTAGGCCAATGTTGCTTTTAGGTGTGTATGAAGTGATTGTGATGGTCGCTCGGCAGGTGCTGTGGTGAATGTGTCGCGTTGAAAATCTTTTTAAATATTATATATTTACGCTCGTTTCTATACTCTGAGTATAGTGTTCTGCATGAGGTCGATGGGTAATACCTCGCCTCTTTAACTCGCGATGAAGCAAATTTAATCCTAGCAAGCTTCAGAGCAGTTACTTTTGTGAGTGCGTAATGCGCTCACCTTTTTATTTAAACTTCCTCAGTAACAGTCAATTTGTTGTTTGTTGCTGAGGAGGGCACCTCATAAACTTCTGAATTTCCTCGTGCTTACCTGAAGCGCACGTGACTACAATTTTTGTTAACTTCAGTCCATAAATTAAATTTTTTTAGATAGTAAGATTTTACCATTTTGACAGAGTGGGTGATGTTACTGGCTTTTATTGTGGTTAAATCGCATGTTTTAATAGTAAAAGTCGCCATTTTTTTGGTGTTTTTGATTTCGGGCGATTTTTCTATCTCGTTGAAAATAAATGGCTAAGTAAGTAGGATACGCAGACCAAATCGTACTTGTAAGCCTTATCAGCTTAATTGTCACCGCAGCCATATTTACGATGTTGGTTGTGGAGAATTCAAATGCATTTAGTTTGCAAATTTATACCTAGCTCGAAGCTATCCTCCAACGAGCTATCTTATGTTCTTACACCGGACGAGTGTATAGGACAGCTTTCGCGTTTGCGAAATTCAGATGACATCCTTAGAAACCTCCCTAAAGAATTGGCGCAAAAGATTTCCATCTCTGCCAAAAACACGACCAGCGCATTGCTAGCTGCGATAAGAATCGAATTGGGGAAAGGCAATTGGGTGTCATTATCTACCGTTGCTCGTCGTTCGCCATTGACGGACTCTCAGCTGCAAAGCTTCCCTAGACTTAAATCACTCGTTGACTCTGTATCTGCTTCGAATGAAAGCAAAGCTTTTAAAGCAGGATACAAGCAGGTTACCGACGATGTTGCTTTAGTTCGTAGTTACACGCATGTCCCCTCTGAGCCAAGCCCAGATCAAAAAATCGTTGTCGAGTTTGCAGGGCAGTGGTCTAGCAACGCGGCATGTTTGATGTTGGGAAAAACCGAAGCTCAAAAAGAAAAAGTGACTGTAGGCAAGGCTGATACAGAAAACAAACACCGCAGCCTCGCGATATTTAAAGATCTCGAAGCTGAGGGCAAAACGCTCTATATCAAAATCCCTTGCACTGACCAGCCTCAGCCAATTTTGCTTAAACTCGCCGAAGACCTGCAACCCGTTGATAAAGAAACTCAAATGGATGAGTGGGATAACGTGTTGGTGCCTGTGGTTCCGCTGCACTTCCCTGGTAGCGATAAATCAGATGAAGCTGCAGAAGTGTTTAAATCAGGCTACGTGTATGTTGTTTGGAACAATAAAATTTGGCGCGAAGTGGCAATTACGGAAAATGGTTACTTTTCAGATACGGACATTAATAGTGTTCGTGAAGGCTCTAGACCCAAAAGGCACGCCGATATCTATATGACCAATCCTGAAACAGGCGGTGTTTTCGCTTATGAGCCTTTCCAAATCGTGCAGAACGGCAAGGTGGTAAGTGAAGGCTCTTTGAATGGCTCTGGAGAGGCTCGAGTGTTCAACTTAGTTGAGGAAGAAGTTGAGATAGTCATGACAGGCTATGAGCCACAAATCAAAGAAAAGATTGAAACAAATTTGAGCCCTATTAATGCTTCTAGCCCAGTGGAGCGGAGCGCGCAAGGTTACCCTCTCCCGCATATATGGCTTCCTTACAAGATTAAAGGTGAGCCTCAAGAAGTATATTTGGCTTATAACAGTAAACGATTGAGCGAGAGTGAACTATCTCAACTAGAAAGTGATCCCGGAACCAAGGCCATAAAAGTCACTGATCTTAACCATTATAGCAGTGAGAAAAGCTTTAAAATTGGAGACGGTTCTGTTCGTCTGCTCTCAGTATTACCAAGTGCTGCGACCTCAAAACCTGAAAAATACGCAATGTTACGAAGCCAGCTAAATAAAAATGTAGCGGTCGTGTATTTACTTAAATCTGTCGAGATAGTTTTCGAATATCCGGGCTATACGACGCTGGACGAGTCAGATGATTACTTTGAGTTAAGGCAAAGCGATGGTGATTGGTCGCAGCGAGTGTGCTTGCGCCAATGTATAAAAAAAGAGAATGGTTCTAGGTTGATTCGTTTTACTGGTTGGCCTGCAGAGGTTAAAGAAGTGGATCTTCTCCGTGGTTATCAGGGCAATAGTCATCACGGAAGAGATAATAAAACGGTCATTTTTGCTCAAACACCCATTGCGGATTTACTGGCTTATAAGAAAAAAGATCAGCCAAGTTAACAAAACAACTTATTCGGGTTGCGTTGTCACATTATTAAACGCGATCGAGAAAGATAACGAAGAGAATATAAGATGAACCTACGTCATACATTATGCTTGATTACCTTAGCGGTCTTATCTGGTTGTAATCAAGAATCAGCCAAGGAACCAGAACAACACGCGCCAAAACCTCAGACGGTTCAAGACCGAATCGCAGAAAAAAATGCTCAACAGTGGGAAGATGGTCGTGTTTATATTACAGAAAACAATTACGTTATTTATGACAAAGAGACGGGTAAACCTAAACACTTTATTTTTAAAGCTAAAGAATGGCCACGTGAAGATCTCACCAATGAAAGCTCTTATGATTTACCACGTGTAGTGTTTCGTTGGGATAACGCCCGAAATGAAGCGAAAGACCACTATGATCAAAGGGATAAAGTGTGGAGTATCAAAACGGATGGGACGGACTTGCGTCTGGTAGCAGATGAGTTTGTTGGCAAAGTTCGTCTAATGCGTGTCTCTCCAAATAATCGCTACTTGGCTTTGGCCTATTCGGCCTCAGAAGGGATGTTTAAAGTAATTAAAGATCTTAAGACGGGTGAGTATATTGAACTAGGTCGTTCACGTGGCTACCCAGAGTTTCTATGGGCAGAAGACAGCAGCTATCTTTACTACGTAGACAAGTTTAAAGACTGGAAGTACACCTTAGCGACAGGCGACAAACAGCAAGTAGACACAGAGTTTAATGAGTATTCCGTGATTCAAAAAGGAAAAAGATACGTACTAAACGACTTTGGCGTTGCAGTTTATGATGAGGCAAAAGACGAATTTCTCTTTAGCACGGGAATTAATCCTGATGAACAAAATCTGGGAGATTATAAGTTTAACAAACGTAGTATTAGTCCAGACGGTAAGTACGCTTGGGGTGAAAGTAGGAAGTTTCGTTATCTAATTGATATCGAGCAGGATTTATTTCAACAAGAAGAAATTGTACCGCGAGCGGTAGGTAAACTGCGCTATTTTGAAATTTTGAGTAAAGATGCGAATTATGCTCGGGATGGAGCGGCGCGGGCCATCCTCAGTAAACTAAAAGAAAATAAAGAATTTGGTTCTTATTTAAAATGGGAGCAAATAGGGACGGGTCATAGTGCCAGTAACTCTTCTCTTTACAACGCCTTTGCCAACAATGGTGATTTTGTTAAAGGGGATGAACTGTGAGCACTCATGATACCAGTAACGCGATACCTTTGTGTGCAAATTACTATTTGTTTGGTGTTTATTATGAGGGGGAATTTAACTCTCAAACTAAAACAACTGAATTCCCATCTTGGCATTCAGAGGAAAGCTTGGTAAGAAAACAAATCGCTAATATTCGCCCTTTAGCGAAAGTGCCGATGCTTAACGTCACTGATAGCGATAGCCCTAAGCTTTGGGCTACCGACCATAAATTTAAGTTATGTTCACTGGGTAACGGAAAGCCCGATCAATATGGGGCTTTTGAGGTCCTGACACCAGAGCACACAATTCATGCGTTAGGTAGGGATCTACCCAAAGAGGGTGAGCAGACCTTCACTTTCCGCTTTCCGCCCTTGCCTTTAATAGCTTCACTTTCTGAGTTAAACCCCAAAGAGTTAGCTACAAAAGTTGCAGAGTTGAGTAGCCAGTTGGAAAACAGCGAAGCAAAACTCACCTTGACAGAGGTCAGCATTGAACAATTGGCTAAGCCTTACGAACCAGCTGCGAACGGGGGGCTCAGCGAAGAACAGGCAGAATATAATAAGTGGTATGAAGATGTAAGTGAATCGGGAGAGACACTAAAAGGCTTCGTTTTACCTGTTGTGGCGAGTTGCGCGGTGGTTTTTTCTGATCAAGGCTATGAAAGTGCGACGGTTACTTTGCAAAAGTTTGACTCAACCAAAGAAGGTGGGGAATACAAAACGATAGGCTCTTCAGTACAAGCGGCATTACCTGAAGATGAGCTTTCAGAAGAAAATGCTAAGCAATATCCATGCGCGATGTTTCACGTTGATCCTGCTGATTTTAAAGAAGGCTTATACAGTATCCGTGTCGAATTTATTCCAAGCCAGATGAAAAATGGTGTTCCACAGTTCATTAAAGACGCTCATATTCAGCAATTTTCTGAAGGCTTAGATACAGTCTATACTTACGAGCTACGTGAACAGATTACCTTTTCTTCAAGCACTCCGTTAGGGAAATTTGCCATTGTCAGTGGCGATATGATCTCCCTTGAGGAATCCTTGATTTATCAATACCCTCAGTACTTTGGAAATATGAAACATTACCTTCACGGTAATGTACAAGGTGTAACAGCCAATACGCCAGCTTCAAGGAGTATTGCGTTACTCAAGAATATCCGAGATGTGTCTGCTCAGCTAGGAGCAGGGCTGCTGAGCGGTAGCTTGCAAGACACTTTAGACCGTGATGGCCGCCAAGCGGTGTTTAATAACGTCTCGAAACTGTATTGGGATGCAGTTAAGTCCGAGATGCCGCCTGCGATGAAAGCGGCGGGCGAATTGTATTACGGTATTTACAGTACGAAAGAAGCGCTTGATAAGTTGCAGGAACTCCACACTCCAACTATCGCGGGTGTTGGTTGGAAGGCGCTATTTCACGATAAGGTTTTTAACACCAATGAAGCTCGGTCAAGCGCACTTGCACTTTCTTTAGAATCACGTCTGGGTAACCGACGTGTGGTTGCCGGGCGAGTTGCGGAAGCTTGGCTTTCTGGTGGTAAAACCGTTGGTTTTAATGGCTTCGGAACGGGATTGACAGCACTTAGTTTGTATAAAAAAGCTAAACAGCTGGTTAATCAAAATAAAAAGGTTGATAAAGCAGAGCAAGGAACAGAAGAAGTTACAAAAGACTACCTTGCTCAAATTCCAGTTTGGAAGACAGCTAACCATATCCAGGAAGAAAAACTAGAACAGGCTTTAAAAGATGCGCGTGATCAATCTGGCAATCAGATTGACGCCATTCTCGTAAATAGCTCTAGAGGCGCAGGAATAAAAATAGAATTTGCCTTTAACTCGCGTGAAAAAGAGTTAAAGGATCATGCACCTATATTTAAACAGCTTGCTGCTTCTCTTGCCAACGTTTTAGAGAATGAGCCAAACCTTAGAGTAGAGATAGAAGGGCATGCTTGCCAAGTCGGTACCGAGAAAGCAAATATGCAGGTCTCGGCAGAGCGCGCAGAATATGCGAAAAAGCTGCTCATGAAGGAGTTCCCTGTTTTTGAAGGTCGTGTTTCGGTAGCCGCTTTTGGTGAAAGTAAACCTGTCTATGTTCCCAAACAAGGTGAAAAAGTCGACCGCAACAACCCTAATCTAAGACAAAACCGTCGGGTTGTAATCCGTATTTACCTGCAATCCCTGAACATATTCTTTCACCCCAGTCGCTATGGCTCGCATGCAATGGAACGCTCTAGGCTTGCTCTAGAAGCTGAGATGGTTGCGCAAGATAAAGCAGAAGTCGCACTGCGAATGGCGATTTTTGACAGTGTCGTTGACGTCGCTTCCTATATTCCTGCTATAGCTCCTGCGGCAAGAGGGTTTATGCTTGCCATAGAGGGTTCAAAGACAGCAATATCTGCGGTGAAAGTGATTGATAGTTTAATGTTGGACTCCTTCCTAGAAGAGTTAAAGCAAAGCCATGAGGTTGTCAGTGAGCTTGAAAGGCTGGCAAAAATACATATCGAGTTACTTAACGATTTGCGACGCAGTAAGGTAGATGTAGGTATTGAATGTAGGTCTTATCAGGAACTCATTACTCACCTTGAGAGCGAAGAAGTTCGTAAGGAGGTGTTAAAACGCTACCAACTACGAGCGCTTGCTATTAATGGCTTAGTGTTATTACTCGCTGACCTAGGATCTCAAACCAAACGGAATTCTAATATCTCGTTTAGGTTTTTGGTTGAGCGTTACAAGGTGAAGGAATACATTGAGAACTACATTTTGAGCGATGATTGGTCTGTACATACGATCAAAGGAAACACCTTAGCGGCTAACTGGAAGAACCGTTGTGATAACGAGTACTACACCGAATTATCGACAAAGATGCCACAAGGTGCGCAGCATTGGCCTGCTCCAATAACAACTAATAGCAAAGTTTCTCATCTCTCTATAACCGAAAACAGGGATAGCTTTAAAGCGTCAGGTGCATTTAATCAAATCTTCCCGATACAAACCATGTTGTTTGAACACCCAAATGAAACGATGTTTGATAACTTTACCGAGTCATTTAACCCGCAGGGAAGTGAGTTAAAGAAAGATGAAATCGGTTATTGTCGAATACTTGTTCAGTCAGCTCGTTATACTGAAAGTGATGAACCAGAATGGATGTCATATGATAGTTGGATTCAGCAATCTAGCAACAGTCGCCTAGGTCCATACGATAAAGTGAAAGTGCAGTTGATACTTAAAAAAGAACACAAGTATGCGAAGCCAGTTACGATTGGCTACGATCGCGTTGACGGGCTCGAAAATATTAAAGGCCCAGCTTTCAGTGACTGGATGCTGCCAATGAAGGTTAGTGACTTCAAAACTGATCCTGATGGGCGAATAAGTGCTTTTTACAAGCAACAGGGGATTGATGACGGCGCTACGTTGATTGCTATTGAGCATATTCCCTCATTCCGCTTCGGTGATGTGATGATCGACGGTATGAAACCAATGACCTCTAAAGCAAAGCTAATGTTCTCTGATGCAATGTTCAGTATGGCCGTTTCCGGAGCAGCGATATCGGGTCAGCCAAGCGACTATTTTGCAGAAGCGGATTCCTTTAAGCGCTATGTAAAAGGCGGAGGCTTCCAAAATATGCGTTACTGCTTGGGAATTAGAACAAATCAAGGGCAACATAGTTTTTATTTACCACAAGAGTACAGTCTGGGGCAGAAGTTTGATGATGCTGAAGATGAGTTGCAAATTGGCGCTTTAAGTACAGAAACTAGACTGGTTTTGCTTGATACCTACTTGGGAGAGCAGCAACTGCGTCTACGTGAACAGGACCTTATGGTAGAGAGCTTTACCTTAATGGCCGGTGAGGGAGACAAAAATACCATCCCTATACTTCATGGCATTAAACAGCAATTGGTGGCTATAGACACCAAAGCGTCTGGTTTGAACTTTTTCAGTGAAAGAAAGTGGTACCAATCGGCTGATAATATCTGGCGTGATGGTTTCTCATGGGGAAACAAAAAGAAAGACGATCCTGCCAGTATTTATGTACTGATTTTGGGTGAGAGTCATGAAAAAGCACTTTATGAACGTTTGGGTATGCCGTGGGAAGCAGTGAATATGTGTATTCAACTGGCGCTCGACGGAAATGATGGCAAGCCAGTTAAAGGTCCTCTTTACTTCACCGATATGTATCATATTGGTGAGTTTGCCTATAAAAACGAAGAATGGATGTTTACTGAATCTATTTCAGAAAACCATCGAGAACAAGTTGATGCCATGAGTGAGTTTATAGGTGAAGCTGTAGGTAGTCTCACTAAAGAGAATGAACTATCTAAGAGCAAAAACTATACGATGTACTGCATGAGGTTTAACTTGGAATATGTTGCACCAACGGGAGTTAGGTTAAAAGGTCTAAGACCGTTTGGTGGTGTAATTGGTGGTAAAGCGAACTTGGAGCTTTCGGTTGCTCATCTAAAACAAGTCGGATTAAATGGAGCTGATGACTATGATATTGGTCGTGATGCTGTAATTTCTATTCCTTCTTTAAATGCGGATAGTGCTTTGGCTGGTAATTTCTTTAGTGATATGCCTTGGTTAATTGAGAAAGAGTCGACAGAGGAAGGCGTAGACAAGTCTGCGGCTGAAACTTGGAAGCAGTATAACGAATCTCAACGCAAGAAATGGTTGAAAGATTGGATTGAGAAACAACCTGCGGTAACTCAAGCACCCAAGCCCTTGGAAAAGTCACTTGATAACCCTTCCTAGATGCAAAAAAACCGCCTTCGGGCGGTTTTTCTTTTCTTATGACTTCATACTGAATTTAGAATTTTCTTTTTAAGCCCCATCAACCCGCTGCAGAAATGTCGTATTTCTTCATCTTGTGGTTGAGTGTGCTCATTGGCAGCGCCAATTGCTCAGCGGCCTTCTTGGTGTGCCAATTGCAGGCATTTAAGCAATCGATGATCACTGTACGCTCGTATTGGCTAACGACGTCTTTAAGGCTCTTTGAAACGTCTTCTAAATCCGCTTGTGCTTGCTGCTCGTAAGCAGGTTGCTCTGGGGTAGGTGAAGCTGCTTTCATGTCGATACTTGGTACATCTTCTGGGATTTGTTCGCCAAACTCAATGTGAGTAATGGTTTCAAAATCGGACAGTAGCACCGAGCGCTCAATGATGTTCTTAAGCTCACGCACGTTCCCTGGGTATTGGTAGGCAAGCAGCTGTTTACGTACGTTGGCACTTAACCCTGGCGCTTGCGGCAAACCTAGCGTGTTGGTGGTGTGTTGCACGAAGTGCTCTGCGAGAGGGAGGATGTCCGACTTGCGTGCTCTTAAAGGTGGCAATGTAATCGGGAAGACATTCAAACGATAGAACAAATCGGCACGGAATCCGCCATCTTTGATTTGCTGCATAAGATTACAGTGGGTTGCGGCGATTACGCGCACGTCCACATCAATCTCTTTGCTGGTGCCGATTGGGCGAACTTTACGTTCTTGTAGCACACGCAGCAATTTAGCCTGCAGTAGCATTGGCATATCACCAATCTCATCCAAAAATAGTGTGCCGCCGTTGGCTGCTTCAAACAAACCGACTTTGTCTTTGTCCGCGCCAGTGAATGAGCCTTTCTTATGGCCAAAGAGTTCTGACTCTAATAACTGCTCTGGGATTGCGGCACAGTTCTGTACGATCAAAGGTTGTTCTGAACGATTAGAGTTTTCGTGAATGTATTTCGCGATCACTTCTTTACCAGCGCCCGTTTCACCACGCAACAGAACGTCGACAGGAAGAGATAGCACCTTATCAAGACGATTCAAGACATTGAGCATTTCTTCGCTCTCTGCAATAGGACCCTGATAGGTTTTTTGGGTACGCTTTTTGAGTTGAGTGTTCTCACGCATTAGGGCGTGATTGTCTGCATTGAGATTTTTAATCACTTGCCCGTATTGCTCTAACCACACAGCTTGGCGAATATTACTCGCGGCCATACGACAAAACTCAGTCAATGCAGCTTCATTGTCGATAACACTTAAATCGAGTAAGACTAACAGTCCAATGGTTTTGCTTTCGCTATCAATCAAAGGCCAAGCCAGTAAGTTCTCGCTTTTTAGCCCTAGCGTCTGTTCTGTTTGATAGATGCTTTCGCAGTCATAGCCGTTGTACTTATACAACTCGTTAATCAACACCACTTCACCATTACGAATGGCAAAGTTAAATGGATCGTTCTCACTAGCGGAATCAATCTGCAATGCCTCCCAAGGGTGGGAAACAATCGTTTTATCGTTATGGTGAGCGGTACTTGGAATCAACGCCTGGCCAGTCTGGTCCAAAACATAAATGATGCCGTGCTTTGCGAGGGTCATTTGTCTCGCAGCGGTCAACACAGCATCCAAGGTTTGGGTAAGCTGGCTGCGATCAGCCAAAGACTGACTGATCGCAAGTAGGGCGTTACTAAGTTCGCTATGGTTAGCTGAACGCATAGGTTAGTGTTCCTTGCTCATCGACAGACACTTCGATTTGCGTATGTGAATCATCCTTGTCATGCACTAATAGCTGAGTCGATAGTTGCGGCAGCAACTGACGGTTGATGACCGCGTCGATGTTACGCGCGCCCGTTTCAGCAAGGCGACAGTTACCTAGTACGAACTCAACCAAGCTGTCTTCGTAGCTTAGCGACAACTTGTGATGGCTCTGTAGACGCTGAGAAACTTTGTTCAGCTTGTGGTGAATAATTTCTGTCATTGCTTCATCAGACAGCGGAACAAATGGTAGTACTGACATACGTGCCAACAGCGCTGGTTTGAAATGTTGGTTCAATGTAGGGCGAATAGCTTCTGCGATGATGTTTGCATCGATGTCTTTTGATTGATGAACCAAAGATTCAATCTCGTGTGTTGCAAGGTTACTGGTCATGATGATCAGCGTGTTCTTGAAGTCGATGGTTCGGCCTTCGCCGTCGTTCAGCGTGCCTTTGTCGAACACTTGGTAGAACAGGTTCAACACTTCAGGGTCGGCTTTTTCCACTTCATCAAGAAGAACAACAGAATATGGACGTTGACGAACCGCTTCTGTCAGCATGCCGCCTTCGCCGTAACCTACGTAACCCGGAGGTGAACCAATTAGGCGAGATACCGTGTGCTTCTCTTGGAACTCAGACATGTTAATGGTCGTCATAAAGCGCTCACCACCAAACATTTGATCAGCAATTGCACGAGCAGTTTCGGTTTTACCCACGCCACTTGGGCCAACCAGCAGGAATACGCCTGTTGGTGCGTCTGGGTTGCCTAAGCCTGCTTTTGCGGTTTGAATGCCTTCAGACAGTGCATCGATAGCGTATTCTTGGCCTTTGATGCTTTGTGTTAGGCTTTCTTTCAGTTTTAGCGTGGTTTCTGCTTCGTCTTGAAGCATCTTACCCATTGGAATACCAGTCCAGTCCGAGATCACATGGCTGACTTCATCTGGGCCCACTTCAAAGTGAACCAGTGGGTTGCCATTGCGGATTACATCTAGCTGTTCTTGGCAGCCCGAAATTGCAATGCGAACGGCTTCTTCATCCATTTCTGCATATGGAGAAACGTCTTGCTCTTGTTCTGAATCTTCGTCTGCAACAAGCTCTTCTTCGTTTGTTTCGCCAAAGACCAGTTCATGTAAGCGAGAGCGTAGAGCAATCATCTCTTGGATCTGCTCTTTTTCTTTGTGCCATTGCGCTTCTTGTTCTGCTAGCTCTTCTTTCGTTGTTTCCATTGCCAGTTTTAGGTCTGGAATGTTAGCAAGGCTGTGCTTGTCGCCAGTTTGCTGCAGAGCATCACGCTCAAGTGCTTCAAGCTCGCGCTGTTGAGCTGCAAGTTCTTGCTGCAGAGTCTCAACAGAAGCAGGAATGGCATTAAGGCTGATGTTCACTCGT
Organism: Vibrio sp. Vb0888; assembly: GCF_033338835.1. Lineage (NCBI taxonomy): Bacteria > Pseudomonadati > Pseudomonadota > Gammaproteobacteria > Vibrionales > Vibrionaceae > Vibrio > Vibrio sp. Vb0888. The sequence goes on along the minus strand of NZ_JAWOTL010000001.1, from coordinate 489,147 downwards.
GCACACGCCGTATCTAGTACATCGATCGCTTTGTCTGGCAGTTGACGGCCAGAGATGTAACGAGCAGAAAGTGCTGCCGCAGCAGTGATAGCATCGTCACGCACGTAAACGTTATGTGACTTCTCGTATGCTGGGCGCAGACCACGAATGATCAATGCTGCTTGCTCAGGAGACGGTTCGTCGAGTTTCACCAATTGGAAACGACGCGCAAGAGCAGGATCTTTCTCGAAGTACTTCTTGTATTCCGACCATGTTGTCGCAGCGATGGTTTTCACTTCACCACGCGCTAGGGCTGGTTTTAGCAAGTTTGCCGCGTCGCTGCCGCCCGCTTGGTTACCACCGCCAACAAGGGTGTGTGCTTCATCGATGAAAAGAATGATAGGGGTTGGCGAGTTTTTCACTTCATCCAATACTGCGTTTAGGCGTTTTTCGAATTCGCCTTTTACGCTTGCACCAGCTTGCAGAAGACCCATGTCCAGGCCGTAAAGCTCAACACCTTTGAGGTTGTCTGGTACGTCACCTTGTACAATCTTAAGTGCCAAGCCTTCTACTACTGCGGTTTTACCAACGCCCGGTTCACCAACAGCAATAGGGTTGTTTTTACGGCGACGAGCAAGGATGTCCACGATTTGGCGGATTTCTTGGTCGCGGCAGAAAACAGGGTCGATTTCGCCTTTGCGTGCTTTACCAGTGAAGTCGGTTGTGAACTTGCTCAGTGCTGAACCATCTTCACGAGCTTGTGTTTTTTCTGAAGTAGCAACTTGCGCCTCAATAGAGTGGCTTGTTAGCTCTGCAAAGTTACGCTTAAGGCTGTCAGGGTTTACCGCTTCAAGGATAGAGGCGTAACCATGTTGGCCGTAACGGAGAGGGTTGCTAACAAGAGTAAGGAGCAGGGCACCAGAGCGGATTTGTGTTTCGGATAGATCTAAAGAAGAAACCAGCCAACTTTCTTGCAACCATTCGATTAATAAAGCAGAAAAAACAGGTTTGCTGCCATTTCCTTTGGCGTTGGTGTCGAGTGTGGATCGAACCGATTGTCTTAATAAGTTCTCAGAACAATCAAAATGACTCAATAAGACGTCAAAATCACTATTTGGCCTTTCTAATAGACTCAGTAAATAATGCTCAATTTGAACTTCGTTTGCTTTTTCAGAGACTGCAAGTGCAGCGGCGTCTTCTAATGCTACTTTTGCAATCGGGTGTAGACGCTGAATTAATGAAGAAAGGTTTATATTTATCATAGCCATTTTATTCTTTAGAGGAAAAGAGGTAGCGGCTATTATACTAAAAGTAATTGCGTTCTTTTTTTATCAAGATATTTTGACTATCGTTTGTTGGTTATTTTTAATGATTATTGTGACATTAATGTTTGTGGTTATTTTAATGGCGTTGTTATTCTAAATTAATTGATAGTAAAAGTGTCGGATTTATTAGTTTTAATGACTTTATTTACACGGTTTTATATGGTTATTTTCACTTTTTAAAGTTAGAACAATTTATTATTATCTTAATCCAACTTTTTGGTTTTTTATCCAATAAATTGTACTCAATATATTAGTGAACAATGCCTGGTATTACTTAAGTTGTTGTTTTTGTTTGATTTTTAAAGTTGGCACGGACTTTGATTATACCAACTAGTCGCGGTGATAAGCGATTTGGTGATTTAAACAAAACAGATTTTAGAAAAGGAAATAGCGATGCCAACTCCAGCATATATGTCTATCCAAGGTGAGACTCAAGGCCATATTACTAAAGATACTTACTCTGCAGATTCAGTAGGTAACACATGGCAAGAAGCTCACGTTGATGAGTTCCTAGTACAAGAACTTGATCACGTGCTAACAGTTCCACGTGATCCACAAAGTGGTCAGCCAACTGGTCAACGTGTACACCGTCCACTTGTTGTAACTAAAGTTCAAGATCGCTCATCTCCACTACTATTCAACGCACTAGTATCTGGCGAAAAACTTCCTGAGTGTGTGATCCGCTTCTACCGCACTTCAGTTCAAGGTAAACAAGAGCACTACTACTCAATCAAATTGATTGATGCGCTACTTGTCGATATCCAAACTCGTATGAACCACTGTCAAGACGCAGCAACAGCTGACCGCGTGACAGAAGAAGTGCTTAAGTTCACTTACCGTGCGATCGAAGTAACTCACGAAAACTGTGGTACTGCGGGTAACGACGACTGGCGTGCTCCACGCGAAGCTTAATTGCTCGTCGCGTAAAGATTCAGGGCCAACGATTGTTGGCCCTAATTCGATTATTTGTATCAGGTAAAAGATATGGTGAATGACGTAGAATTTAAATTTGAAGTGCCTGGATGTGGGCATGAATTTCGGGTCGAGAGCTTTCATGTTCATGAAGAGTTATCTAAGCCTTTCCACATCAATCTCTCATTACTTTCACTTGATCCAGATATCTCGTTCGATGAGTTAATACGTAAAGCAGGAACATTGACACTTTACGGACAAGGTGTTGGGGCTGCGCGTGTGTTCAACGGCGTGGTGAATGAAGTTCGTTACTTAGGGACTGGGCGTCGTTTTTCTCGTTATCAATTAGTCTTGGTTCCTCAAGCTTGGTTCTTATCTCAGCGCCAAGATTGTCGTATTTTCCAGCAAAAGTCAGCGCAAGACATCATCACAGAAGTACTCGATGATGGGGCAGTCACCGATTACCGATTTGAAGTGTCGGGTACTTATCCTCCAAAAGAATACGTTCTGCAATACCGTGAGTCTGACTTGCACTTCGTGCAGCGTATGATGGCTGAACACGGTATGTGGTATTACTTTGACCATAGCGATTCAAATCATACGATGGTCATTGTCGACAGTAATGACGCGATTGCACCTTTGATAAGCTCGCCACTAAATGCTTCTTACATTGGGCCGATTGTTTATCATGCCGATGGTGGCGGTGTTGCCGATCGCGAACATATCTCTGATCTCGAGTTAGTTAACCGCGTTAGAACGGGACAGGTTACGTACACAGATTACAACTACGAACACCCTAAAATTCCACAAGAGATGACACAGGCTGGCGAGCTAGACCAAGATCTCAAGCAGTTTGATTATCCTGGACGATACGTCGACCCGCTGATGGGGCAGGTGAGAACCACGGAGTGGATGTCGGAACACATAGTCGATAATCAACAAGTGGAAGCAACGAGTGACGTAATGCGCTTAGCATCTGGTTACAGCTTTAACGTCAGTGACCACCCGCGTTCTGAGATTAACCGTGATTACCTTATGTTGTCTGTAATGCACACAGGTCAAGATCCGCAAGTGCATGAAGATGAAGCGAGTGGTATGCCAACTACTTACTACAACCAGTTCTCATGTATTCCACGTGATGTGGTATTTAAAGCGCCTAAACTAGCAGCACCAGTGGTTGATGGCCCTCAAACGGCGGTTGTTGTAGGACCAGAAGGTGAAGAGATTTACACCGACAAGCTTGGTCGAGTGAAAGTACAGTTCCATTGGGATCGCTACGGTGATAACAACGAGCATTCAAGCTGTTGGATTCGTGTAAGCCAATCCATGGCGGCGCCAACATGGGGCGCAGTTTATTTGCCGCGTATTGGCCACGAAGTCGTAGTAACTTTCCTTGAGGGGGATCCAGATCGTCCGTTAGTTACGGGCGCAGTTTACAACGGTTTGCATTTCCCACCTTACTCTTTGCCAGAAAACAAAACTCGTACCACGTTCCGCACGCAAACGCACAAAGGAACAGGTTACAACGAGTTGAGTTTTGAAGACGAAGCGAACCAAGAAGAAGTCTATATTCACGCTCAAAAAGACATGTCGACCAAGGTGCTCAACAACCGTTACCGTGATATCGGTCAAGATGAATTCTTGAAGGTTGCACGTCACCAAACGAATGAAGTTCATGGTGACCATAAAGAAACCATTCATGGGCATAAAACGACACAGGTAAACAGTACGTTTACCGAGACAGTCGAGCAAGACGTTACCGTCACATACAACGCGAACGAAGCCCAGTATGTGAAAAACAATTCTGACTTAGAAATTGGTGATAACCGTACGACTAAGATCGGTAAAAATGATGACTTAGATATAGGCGAAAACAGTAACCTTACTATCGGTGCGTCTAAGAGTTCAGATATTGGTGCGGATGATAACCAGACGGTTGGTGGCAACTTAACGGTATCAGTGAAAGGGAACACCGCTTATAAAGCTGATGGTGCAACGCAAATTATCAGTGGCGACAAGATTGTATTGAAAACGGGTGGCTCCTCTTTAGTGATGAACAGTGATGGTTCAATAAAGTTATCAGGCTCGGCTATTACGATCGAAGGCAGTGACAAAGTCGTCGTGAAAGGTGGCAACGTAGTGGTTAACTAACAATGGAAAAACAACCTCTTACAACAGAAGTAATATCAGAGCAGCAAGCCGAATCAACGGCTTGCTTTTCGCGTTTTGGAAGAATAGTGGCTATCAATGAGTCTATGGGCAGTGTGCGAGTTGATTTTGATGGTAACCCATTTAAGCAGCCACTCACTGCGAGACTAGGACGTGGCTTTCGTCGTTCTGAACTGCAAATGGCTATCGATAATCGATTAAGTTGTCGAGTTGAGTTTTTGAACGACGACTTAAGCTTGCCTCTTGTGACGGACATTCTCTTCTCCATTCTGGATGACTCTGACGAGTTTGTATTGCGAGCGAAGAAGATGGTTATCGAGACAGAACAAGAGTTGGTAGTCAAAAGTGGTGAGACAGAAACTCGCTATAGCGGGCGCGATGGACGAATTACCACTAAAGCAAAGTATGTCACTTCTCAAGCAGAAAAAGCACAAAAAATTCAAGGCGGAACGATCGCAATTAACTAATTACCTAGCATTAGCTAATTTACGTCGAGTTAGCTAATTACTTTGTATTAACTAATTGCAATCGCGTTATGGCACGCTAATAACGGATAACTAGATGCGACAAAGAATCGGTGTTGAGCACCTAAAGGCACCCATAACCAATCAAGAAGTCGAAGGCGCGTTAGCAAAAGCTGAGCGCGCTGTGAATGACCTTTCCCAGTTGCCAGTAACATGGCTGGATTTCTGTAATGAAAAGCTGTCCATTGCTTCTGAAAGTATCGGGTTTTTAATCAGGCAGCGAGTTCAAATTCACAAAAGGGGTTATCCAAGTCGTGAGTTGGAGTATCTCAAACTTATTGAACGTCAAATTGAAGAGCTCAAGCAGGTCTACTTGTCGTTTTATCGATTAGCACCGGGCTTGATTCATCAATTAAGAGGCCAAGAGCCAGAAATCTACAGCTGGCTGATGCTGCAGGGCGAGTTGGGCTCAGAGTTGGATAACCTTTTGTGCGGCTTGATTTTACTCGAAGATATTGACGCTAAAACCGCAATGGTCATTGCCGTACAATCTCCGGTTGAATCTATGGATAGCACGCTTTCGGAGCTTATTGAGGGTAATGCGACATCCAGTGCGTTTTACTTTGAATGCTTACGTGTACGTCAAACATTAAGTGTTTCTCTCATCAAGCGCTGGCACAAAGCCAGCATCATTAGCTCTCATGTTGCTTTGCCACTGCTCGCTTTACAAGACGTGAAAGAGGGGATTGATTGGCTCAATGACAATGCAGGCAGCGAACAATATCTATTTGAACGTTTGATTACCAAACGTGACAGAGGCACTTGGTTCCGTCAGTGCTTTGGCATCGAACCAAATGGATTACCATCAGCGCAAGTGCTCACTTATGCCAAGTTGCTTGAGTTAAAAGAGTTTGAGGCGTTTGATATCTCTTCTTCATTAGCACCTGTTGATTTTGCGCTGAGTGGTGATTGGAAACTGGTGCCCCAAATCATCGAGCACTTGGAAAGTTTGGAGGAAGCTGAAGGTGAAATTTGGCTTCATGCCTTGTATGTCGTCTACGGAAAGCTTCTTCCTCTGACTCCCCAAGATGTTGGTGTCGAGTATGAATGGGAAGAGATCGTCGATCTGCTCAATGAGTGGGTGGAAGATGAAAAATATATCCAAAATCTACCAAGCCGCTTGGGTTACGCATTGAGCTTCGAGTCTACGTTAGCTGCGATGCAAGATTCTAACGTTGATGTGCTGTTCCGCGACTGGCTATGGCGCCAAATCTGTATTCAATCCAGAGCCTACGTGCCTTGGGATATGGCAATGCCGATTCATCAACAAGACTGGAACTTTAACAATTTAAAGGCCGCACCTTCTGCGAGCGAACGATTCAACTTAAGGAATAGCAATGCAGTTATGGGATATTGAGGCGCACCCTGAGCTATCACTTAAAGGTCGTTTTCAACGTGACGAAAACGGCGATGAAGTGTGGGTTGTGGTCGCTAAACGTACTTGGCAATTCGATGGTGTGGTTTGGCACGAATTAGGTGAAAGTGAAATCTTTGATGATCCCCAATATTTGGGCGAAGAAGGTTTCTCTGCGATGAAAGTTGACCACGAGTTTGCGTATACCAAAGACAACACAGATGTGCTTGTTTACGGCAAAGCGCGCAGCTACGCGAAAAAGCCAGTGACATACCAAGAGTGTCGTGTGTTGATTGATGGTCATATCGATAAGACTCTCGCTATTCACGGGGATCGCGTATGGGTTGAGCATGCTGGCAGTATCACGCTGAGCAATCCAGTCCCATTTATTGAAAAAGACATTGATTACACTTGCGCGGTAGGCGGTGATTTACGTAACCGGATAGGTGGTGGGGTTGCCGACTCCAACAAAGAATTGCTTGAACAGAAAGTACCCTCGGTTTTTTATCCCCGAGAGGACTGGAGTGCCGCCGCGAAAAAACTACGCGTTGCGGGGTTCGGGCCAGTACCTCCGTTCTTTGAGGTGCGCCAGAAGCTGGCCGGCACGTTCGATGACGATTGGATTGAGAACCGCAAGCCAATGTTGCCACTCGATTTTGATAAGCGGTTCTTCCAAAGCGCGCCTATTGATCAACAGAGCAAAGGCTTCCTTCGTGGGGGGGAGCGTTTGATGATGAGTGGCTTTTGTCATGATGACACGCTTTCATTTCGAATTCCTAAAGAAAAATACCGTGCGATCGCGACGTTCAAAGATCAAAGTTATCAAGCTGATATGGCGATGTACACCTTATTCGTTGATGCGGAAAAGAAAACTATATCAATCAGTTACACCGCTGCGTTTCCTTGTCAGGGCAAGGAGCATTTGTTGGTGTCGACATCGATCACTAAGTTGGAAGAGGTAAGCGAGCATGCATAATTCAACAGGCCGTTACGTGCTAGGGATGGAAGTGATGACGCCAACCGGTATGAATTTAGATATTGCTAGTGCAGTTTCGTATGCTGATTTAGGAAGATTCGACCAATGTTTAGGGGATGATGGTATCGAGCGTTTTACTTACGCCAAAATCGAATACACCAAAGAAAGTGAGCAGTTTGCGAAAACGTGTGAGTTAATCACCCACTTGCTTGATTCATTGTTAGCACAGTTACCACGTTCATTGAGACCAATACCTTTGCTTATAGCGGTGCCTGCGTCTGTTTCACTAGTAAAGGTGCAAGAATGGCTTGGTGAAAGTAACTATGCTGAATTTCTCTCTGTGGTGAATGCTGTTCATGCCAGTGGGCCCAGTTTCGTTCTCCAGGCCATGAAATCATTGGATAAATATGATGCTATGATGTGTATCAGTGTCGATTCCTTGGTGAGTTCGATGCAAACACTCATCGACGATGCGATGGTAATGAGTACCAATAATCCATGGGGCGTTATTCCGAGCGAGGGTGGGGCGGGTTTAATTCTTTGTCGAAAAAACACCGTAGAAACATTGAAACTTAAGCCTCAAGCGCAGCTTGGCTACATTGATACGGAATTAAACACTTCAGACCGAAGAGGCATGTTTCGACTTGTTCAACGTGCGAGTAAAAAGCTTGATTCATTTGGTGAAGTGTATTCCGATATGACGAACCTGCGCATGCATTCGGAAGATTACGGTTTTGCTCTGGGGGCTAAAGCAGAACGATTCACGAACCCAGAACAACCGCAGCTTATCAATGAGTTGTGGGGCACAATGGGCAGTTGTTCTTCTCTCGCTTTAATTGCCTTTGCGGTCAGAGAGCACCACTTTAAGCAACCAACTACGTTGTTAATGTTCGACTTTCATGGTGACAAAGGAGTTCTCCAATTACTGCAATGTTAGCGGGCACTCATCGATCAAATGGCAATGAAAATATACTCATATTATTAGGTTGAAGTTTGTAACACGAAAAAGCGTATAACTCATGCAGTGAAAGCGTAAGTAAAAAGGTCTAATAAGTTAGTAATAATAACTAAAATAATAGGCTTACTGTTTGTTTTAAATACCAACCTTGATACAAGTACGTTCAAGAAAATATTATTCAACTCTAATAATATTTATTCTATGAAAGAGTACTAAGTGTCTAATAATCAGAGTACAGCCAAAGGATATATCGATCAGTTGGTTGTTAAAGCTATTGAGAAAAAGAAACTGAATGAGCAAAGGCTAGCAGAAAAAAATAAGCCGAAGCTTGAGTACGTGCTTTTTTCACAGTTTGATGTATTAGACAAGCTTCCTTCTAAAAATGGTAAGACAACGGTTTACCATCTTGCAAAAAAAGGGCAGCCAGAGAAGCAAATCTGTTGCAAAGTTATCAATGATGACTCGCCAGAATTTGCGAGCAAAATGTTGATTAACGAAGCGAGCAGGCTGGAGCTTTCTCAACACCCTAGCGTGGCTAACTTTGTAAAAATCGGCAACGAATTCGAACGCCCATATTTGATGTACGAGTGGATCCAAGGTGAGTCACTGGCAGAAAAAATGGAGCGTCATTCTTCTAAAGGCTTCCGCCACGACCACATCGCTTGGTTGGTGTATCAACTCGCTGGCGCTCTAGAGTTTATGCATACAAGAGGTATCTGCCATCTTGATATTAAACCATCTAACGTATTAGTGAGTGAAGGCGATTACGTTAAGCTCATTGATTTCGGCGCTGCTCGTTACATTGGAGAGACAGAACCTTACGCAGAAGCAAGCTTGAGCTACGCTTCCCCTCTTTATATAGAAACTGGCATCGCGGAACCGCAAGATGATGTTTACTCTCTCGCTTTGCTCGCTGGACATCTATTTTTAGGCTCAATATTTGGTGATGCTTGGAATAAGCAGTTAAAAGACCGAAAGCGTCCAGCTTTGATCCCGGTTCATATTTGGAAATTGCTGAAAGAAGTCATCAACAAACCAAGAGGGCATGGCTATACCGCTATTTCTTTTGCTCAACAGTTAGCGCGAATCGATACGCAATCAATTAGCTCAAATTCTAACGCACCAATTTTCAGTAGCTTGCGTAACGCGGATTTGCTGCTTACACACTGTAAGCCAAATGATAAAACGGCGTATGGTCGCTTTAAAATATTAGAGGCGAGCTTAGTGTTGAGTGTGCTGGCAACAGCAGGAAGTTATTTGTATCAACAGAATAAAGATCAATTGGATGCCATTTTTTCCCGAGGTGTCACTACTGTAACTCACGTTATTACGCCCTCTGAAACGGCTTCTTTTTTGGCTCAGCCTCCATGGAAAATCAAAGAAGAATTGTCTCAAGCTACTCAGAGTATTGATATGACAGAAGCTTATCGAACAGCATATCAAGCTCAGCAGTTAAGCCTCTCGAATTTATATGAAGAAAAACAGGCTCAGTTAACGTCGTATCAATCGTTAGCGGATGGCTTACCAATGGCATTAGTCGAATTACGTAAGGAGCTTGTCACCTTGCGAGAAACCCTTGTTCGTGACGGTGCCCTGTTTCCATATGCAGATGAGGCGTTGACTAAAGTGATGTCTGGGTTAAATGTCGCGTCTATCGATTCCATGAGAGTATCTGCCATAGCTGGCAGTCGAGATAAGCAGATTGCTCGCTTAATTTTAGATGGTGAAGCTAAGCTCGCAGAAAATGAAATGAAAGAGGCATGGTTGTTAAACCAGTCACAAGCCTATTTCTACAACCAAATCTTACCAAAGGCTGTGATGGAAAATATTAATGACTCCATCGATAAACATGCAGAGGCGCACTTTTACACCAAAGCAATTGAAGAAGCTGAATTAGCCAAAGCCTACTTCGGGAATACGCCAGAACTAGACAAAAAAATAAAAGATTTAATCGTCGCAAGAAGCGAATTTATTTTGTTTAGCACCGTGATGGAGCAATCCGTTTACGACAAACAAAAGCTACATGAATCCCTTGCCGATTTAGAACGGAATGCACCAAGTAAATTTACAGAAATCACGAAAATTCTAGATAGCATGGCGTCGGATGCGATAGAGCAGAGCCATCGATTATCTAAGCCAGCAAATGGCGCAATTGCGGTAGCGCGTGCGTTGAGAGATTACTTGACTGAAGGAGACGTGAATTTTGTCCAACATTGATATCGATCGTCTGCTTAATCCTATTTCTGATGAATCTCCAGTGGGTAACGATGCCCGTTACGAGTTTTGCTATGAAATGATGGAATCCGAAGTGAAGAAATTCGGTTCCTTGTTTGGCGAAACAGTAGATTGGAGCGTGGTAAAAACGCACGCGACTGAAGTTCTAGAGCACCACAGTAAAGACTTAAAAGCCATTTGTTACCTCGTTCGCGCGCTAACAGAAGAGTTTGGTCTGCAAGGCTTTGAACAAGGTCTGAAGCTGCTTAGTGAGGCGTTAAGTCGCTTTGGCGTTGAATTGTATCCTTCCCGAAAGCGGGGTCGAGATGGCGCGGTCGAATGGTTGAACCATCAGTTTAAACTGGTCAGCAGCAAGTTAGCGGAAAGTGCTCAGTCATGGGATTTGGTATCAAACTGCATTTCGACTATTGAAGAAGTGCAGCGTCAGTACGACGAGGTTTATCAAGACTCAGAAGCGGATTTCTTTGAGATTCGCACTCAACTCAATGTTTTATCTCAACAAGCGGCGGCTGATGAGCAGAGCGATGATGCAGTCGTTAACGTTGAACAAGCGGCGCCTGCACCAGCTACGCAGTCTGCTGCCGAAGAAACGCCAGCGCAGAATGAAGTGCAAACCGCACCGGTGAAGGCGGTTCCGCCGGCCCCTAAACCTGCGCCAGTTAAGAAAGCGGTAGCAAAAGAAGTCGATGTCGATACGGACTTCTCTTCGCCTACGGCTTCTAAGCGCACCTTGAAGAAGGTTGCGGAAGTCATGCTTCATGCGAACCCAAGTGATCCGCTGGCTTACCGGATTTATCGTCATCTGACTTGGGATGACATTGATGGTCTACCCGACCACCAAAATAATCAAACGCCTTTGAGCTTGGCAGTGTCGTCCGATCAACAAGCGGAATACCGAGATAAAGCTGAACAAGAAAGCGACATCGACACCATTAAGCGTTTGGAGCGCACATTAACGGATGCGCCGTTTTGGCTGACGGGCCATTACTTCGTGTATTCGATGCTTAATAACTTGGGCTTTGATGATGCAGCGCTTGCTGTGAAACAAGAAGTGACGCGTTTTGTTGAATCGCTAGAGGGCATCGAGCACCTCTCATTTAAGAATTCTATACCATTTGCAGATGAAGCGACCTTGAGCTGGTTATCGACTCAAGATACTACTTCTTCGACTTCTCAACCCGTTGTTCAAACGGTTGTGATTTCGCAGGAAGACTCGCTGCCAATGGAGGATATCACTCTAGAAAATCTAGGGGAATGTGCCGCAGAGCTTGCCCGCAAACTTGAGCTGGATAGCTCGGGACGTGGGCAGTTCATGCTGTATTTGCAATTGATAGCAGCTTACCAGTCTGTTGGATTATACCCTTTGTGTTTGCCGTATCTTGAGAAGGGGTGGGAAGTACAAAAAGCGTTTAATCTCGCGAGCTGGGAACCCCACTTATCGTCACAGTTAGAAGACCTAATTCGAAAAACACTCCATCGGTTATTTGGAAGCAAGGATCTTCTACCTGAGAAGTATGAAGAGTGGAAAGCAATTTACGACTAATTAAAGAGTTAGATAAGGAACGAATTATGTCACGTGACGGCTCGGTGGCTCCTAAAGAGCGAATTAATATCCGTTATGTTCCAGCAACTGGCGATACGCAAGAAGACGTAGAGCTGCCGCTAAGCATGATGGTAGTTGGCGACTTTACTGCGCGTGCAGATGAGACACCAATTGAAGAACGTACTCCAATTAACATCGACAAAGACAACTTTAACGAAGTGCTAGAGGGCATGTCTCCAAACGTTAAAGTCAACGTTGAAAACCGTCTTTCTGATGAAGAAGGCGGCCAGATTGGTGTTGATCTGACGTTCCAAAATATGAAGGACTTCTCTCCTGAAGCGATCGCGAAAAGTGTACCTGAACTAAACAGCCTACTTGAGCTTCGCGAAGCCTTGGTTGCACTGAAAGGTCCTCTAGGAAATGTTCCTGCGTTCCGTAAGAAGATCGCATCGGTTCTTCAAGATGAAGAAGCGAGAAAGAAACTGTTGGATGAACTAAGCATTGGCAACGACCAAGACGCGAAAGAAGAGTAAGGGATATCATGTCTGCAGAAGCACAAGCGCCAGAACAAGAAGCAGCCTTAGTTGAATCAGGCTCACTTCTGGATAGCATTCTTAACGAAACACGTTTAAAGCCAAGTGATGAAGGTTTTGACGTTGCAAAACGCGGCGTAGAAGCATTCATCAGTGAGCTACTAAGTAGTTCGAACACAGAGAAAGTCGACCAATCTCTGGTTGATCTGATGATCTCTGAAATCGACCAAAAATTGTCTAAGCAAGTTGATGCAATTCTTCACAACGAAGAAGTTCAAGCGATTGAATCAACGTGGCGTGGCCTTAAGTACCTGGTTGATCACACTGACTTCCGCGAGAACATTCAAATCGAACTGATCTCTGCAAAGAAAGACGAAGTTCTTGATGACTTCGAAGACGCGCCAGAGGTGGTGAAGTCTGGCCTGTACAAGCAAATCTACACACGTGAATACGGCCAGTTCGGTGGTAAACCTGTTGGCGCCGTCATTTGTGATTACGCTATGTCAGCTTCGTCGCCTGACATCAAACTGATGGAATATATGGCGAACGTAGGTGCAATGTCTCACGCACCATTCATCACGTCGGCATCGGCTAAATTCTTTGGTCTAGACAGCTACGAAGAGCTGCCAAACCTAAAAGATCTTAAGTCTGTATTCGAAGGTCCACAGTACGCGAAATGGCGTGGTCTGCGTGAGCACGAAGATGCACGTTACCTAGGTCTATGTACATCTCGCTTTATGCTACGTACGCCTTACTCTGTTGAAGATAACCCAATTAAGGCGTTTGACTACGATGAGCAAGTGACAGACAGCCATGATAACTACCTATGGGGTAACTCAGCGTACGCGATGGCGTCTAAGATCAGTGAATCATTTGCTAAGTACCGTTGGTGTCCGAACATTATTGGTCCTCAAAGCGGTGGTACTGTACAAGATCTACCGGTTTACAACTTTGAAGCTATGGGTCAAATCGAGACTAAGATCCCAACCGAGATCCTGGTTTCTGACCGTCGTGAGTATGAGCTAGCAGAAGAAGGTTTCATTGCGCTAACCATGCGTAAAGGTTCTGACAACGCGGCGTTCTTCTCTGCAAACTCTGTTCAAAAACCAAAAGTGTTTGCGAACACGCCTGAAGGCAAACAAGCCGAGATGAACTACAAGCTAGGTACTCAGCTTCCTTACATGTTCATTATCAACCGTTTAGCGCACTACATAAAAGTTCTACAGCGTGAGCAAATTTGGTTCTTGGAAAGAGCGTTCTGACCTAGAAATCGAATTGAACAAGTGGATCCGTCAATACGTTTCTGACCAGGAGAACCCGCCAGCGGAAGTCCGTGGTCGTCGTCCACTTCGCGCTGCGAAGGTAGAGGTATCAGACGTAGAAGGCGATCCAGGTTGGTACAAAGTATCGATGTCTGTACGTCCTCACTTCAAGTACATGGGCGCAAGCTTCGACTTGTCTCTAGTTGGTAAGCTAGACCAATAACCCATTACTGAAACCATCAAGCAGCCAGTGAAGACTGGCTGCTTTTTTCGTAGGACCGCATATGGAAAAAGGTTACCGTCTTTTAGAGCGGATCGAGCTAGGAGAACCAAAAAACTGCTACGAGAAAGTGGTGTCTCATAAGCATTTGATTGAATCCATTCACTCGCATCTCGCTGACTTGTTGAATACGCATTCCGGCAACGCAATGATCGACAATGAGTATGGTCTGCCAGATTTTAACGACGTACTTTCTAACAACACAAACCTCGTTCGCCATATTCAAAAAAACATTACGTCAACCATAGAACGCTTTGAGCCCCGATTGCTTAATGTCGAGGTTCATTACCGTGAAGATCACCATAATCCATTACAACTCGGCTTTGGTATTCGCGGCGAAGTTTCCCATAACGGCGGTAAAGTCCCAATGTCGATCGATGTCTACATGGGAACCGACGGCCAATTTAACGTTTAGTAGGTGCCACTTGAGTAACAGTAAATACTTTCAAGATGAACTCACGTATTTACGCGAGTCGGGTAGTGAGTTTGCCAAATATCATCCGAAGTTAACTCACTTTCTCTCTGAAGGAACTTTTGATCCAGATGTCGAACGATTGCTGGAGGGTTTTGCTTTTTTGACCGGACGCATCCGCGAAAAGATTGACGATGAACTTCCTGAGCTAACGCAATCTCTGATGACTTTGCTGTGGCCACATTACATGCGTTCGATTCCGTCTTTGTGTATTAGCGAACTAAAACCGCATACCGGAAGTGTTACTGAGAAAACCGTGGTGAAACGTGGTGCGGAAATGGCCAGCGAGCAGGTAGAAGGCACGCAGTGTTTGTTCCGTACTTGTTATGACGTCAATCTATACCCAATTACGATTACTAACATCGAACAAACTAACAGCCGCACCAGCTCGATGATTGATGTGACGTTATCGACGGAGCATGGCCTTGAGCTGTCTCGGATAGGTTTAGACACGCTGCGATTGCACCTGCATGGTGAGATTCATATTACTCGCACTGTCTTCTTATGGCTGTTCCGTTATCTAGATCACGTCGAGCTGGATGTTGGTGGCGGCTACAAACATCGTTTAGGGCCAGAATACGTTAAGCCAGTCGGGCATGAAGAGGACGAGGCGCTGTTGCCTTACAGCAAAAATTCCTTTGCAGGCTACCGTTTGCTGCAAGAATTCTTCTCTTTGCCAGATAAGTTCATGTTCTTCGACATCAAGGGCTTAGAGTGGCTAAAAGGCATTCCGCAACGCAGCACGGTCAAAATCAAATTCCACTTTAAGCGTGCTTTGCCTTCAGAAGTGGTACTTAAAGATAAACACTTAAGGTTGCACTGCACACCTGCGGTTAACTTGTTTGAAAAAGACGGCGATCCAATCCGCTTAGAGCATCGACGAAACGAGTACAAGGTGCGTCCACAAAGTAACACTCAGGAGCATTACGAGGTTTATTCCATTGAGCAAGTGGAGAGCTGGAGTAAAGACGAGCGTCGCCGAAAACCACTGATTGAATTTGAATCGTTTGAGCACCAAATCAACCAGCGTGATAAGCGAGAATTCTACAAATCCAAAGTGGGCGAGCGAGTAAGCGGAAGAGGGTTAGAGCGCTATATCTCATTCCATACTCACAATGGCGACATCGCGGATTTAGGGACTGAAACAGTATTGATGAAACTGCAATGCAGTAACGCAGACTTAGCGGAGCGCCTGTCAGTAGGAGACATCACTTACGCGACGCACAAATCGCCAACGTATGCGACGTTTAAAAACATTACTAAGCCAACACAGTCAGTAAGTCCTCAGGTTAATGGTGAACTTCAATGGCAGTTGATTGCCAACATGTCGCTCAACTACTTGTCTTTGGCCAATATCGATGTGTTGAAAGTGTTGCTCTCGACTTACGACTTCCACTCTCGAATCGATAGACAAGCCCACCGCGCGTCGATTCATCGACTTGATGGCATTATTTCTTCAGAGATGAAACCAATCGATCGCGTATTTCGTGGTGTATCTGTGCGTGGTAACCAATTCAAGCTCGTGACGGACTCTAAGTTCTTCGTAAATGAAGGCGATATGTTCCTTATGGCCACGGTATTGAATGAATTTATCCGTTTGTATTCGAGTGTGAACTCCTTTACCGAACTAGAGGTGTTCGATGAAGCGACGGGCGAGGTTTACAACTGGGCAAGCCTAATCGGGCAGCAGACGATACTATGATTAATACACTTTCTGATAAGTCGAATGAGTTTAGTTTCTACCAAGCAGTGTTGCTGTTAGAGAAACACTACCAGCTGGAGCCAAACTCAAATTTTGTTGCCGTGGGCGAGAACAAATACTTCCATCAAGAGCGAATTGAGTTCAGCGTGTCGCCAAACCTGTGCTTTCCAAAGAGTGATATGGACTTTATTACTCATATGGAAAGAAACGGACAGCAATATTCACGTATTGAGACGAACTTTCTTGGCTTGCATGGTTCAAGCTCGCCCCTGCCTGCGTCTTACACTGAGAAACTCGTCGGTCGTGATCCCGATGATAACCCAGTGAAGGATTTCTTCGACTTTTTCCACAACCGCTATACAAGCTTACTGTATCGTGTTTGGAAGAAATACCGATATCACGTGCAGTACAAAAGCGGGGCAAGCGATGCTTTTTCTGGGCGCATACTGCATTTGGCTGGTCTTTCTAGCGTTATGCAAGATTGTGAAGTAGCGGAGTTAGATCGAGCGAAAGTTCTGTCTTACGTGAACCAGTTATCTACGCGTACACGCTCACCCAAGCTTATTTCCGGTATTGTTTCGCACTACTTTTCGCTGCCGAATGTGCGAATCGAAGAATGGGTTTATAGACGCGTAGAAATCGCTGAAAGCCAGCGTAACAAACTCAATCGTTCCAATTGTGTATTGGGGCAAAGCTTACACTTGGGACAAAGCATTGCGGATTTGAACGGCAAGTTTAACTTGTGTATCGACAACATTGATTTTGAAACGTTTAAGCAGTTTTCCTACGATGGTGAGTTACATAAGACGCTGGTGGGCTTGATGCGCTTTATTCTGCGTGACCCAATGTCGTGGGACCTAAAGTTGACAGTTAACCTCGACAGTATTCCAGAAAACAAACTGGGTAATGGAGAAGGGAACCAACTAGGTCAAACGTTCTGGCTTGGCAACCCAGGTGATAAAGACGCCAAAATTCGACTTATCGGAAGCATATAAGAAAGCCGCTCAACGAGCGGCCCTTTATGTTTTCCTCAAAGAGGTCAGAAAAGCTTAACGACTGATCGGCTGGTGCAGTACAACGGTAGTATCAAGCCTTTGAATGCCGTTAAATGATTCAATTTCATTACAAAGATGATGAATAGACTGCAGGTCGGGCGCTTCAATTAGGGCAATAATATCAAAGTTGCCACCAACAACGCTCGTTAAGCGAACCTCAGGGATTTCTTTAAGTGCATTCGTTACATCATTCTTCTTACCCTTTTCACAAGAGATCAGTAGATAACTAGCGGCTTTTCGCCCTTCATTTTCTACACGAATCTGTGCGGTATAGCCTTTGATAATACCGGTCTTTTCTAAACGATTAATTCTTTCTGCTACTGCTGTTCGAGACAAACCAATGTTTCGGGATAGATTCGCAATCGACTCTCGCCCATTCGACAATAGACTTGAAAGTATTTTTCGATCTAATTTATCTAAACCTTGTAAAGTCATGTTTGAAATCATGTGTTCTGCCTATTTTGTTTTTATATTGTTATTAAATCGACTCTGGGAGCGTAAAGTTATACAGCTCAGCAAGAGTGAATGGGTTTTTCTGTGTCAACGGAGTGATGCGTAAGCTCAAGTCCCTCCCTGACACTTTTATGTCACTGACAAAGCTGCCGTTATGAGTGTTTGTCAAGGTCGAGTCACCTAGCAATCTGTATATCGCCCATTGACCACTCTTATTTAAAACGTGCTGTCTGCCTTCATCGGTTACATCCTGGAGTGTGATACTAATATTGAAGTCACCATTTTGCGGTGGCCATGCCATTTCACGAATGCGGCTTGGACCGTGGTAGTAACTTATATTGGTATCTGCAATTTTTAAGCTCGCTCTAATCGCACTAGAATCAAGATCGAGTACTCTTGCACTAAACGGAATATGAACGCGGTTAGTGCTTTTATTAATTAATGTGTCTCGAATAACGTTATAGTTACGCAGTTGCACTAACAGAGCCGGAGAGATTGGCATCGTCTCGCCATCCACCTGTTTGGGCGTCCATAAATTGGTATCGTAGAACGGTGCAAAATTTTTCTGAATAAATGTGTCTAACAAGCCACCTGAAGCAAACAGTAATTCAAAATCTTCAATTGAGATTTCCTCGGTCGCTGTTAGATCAAATGGGTATCGTCCCAGCCCTATCTCTTTAAACTTGGTGTAAATCTCGCTGTACCATTGGGTTTGAATGCCTTTAGCGGACTCTTTAATCATGACTGACCAGCTTTGTTGAACCACATCTAACAACCAGCTACGAACGGGTTCCGGTGATTTTTGGGCAATCTGTTTAAGTTTGATTAATGGGTCAGCTTCACTGCTGTTCATTCGATGCTGAGCTGCCGCTAGCGCCGCCATTTGCGGGTCAGGTGCATCAGCGATGTCTTTCATATATGTGCGAACACGGCTTAACGCTGTTACGGTCTCATCCCAAGGAGTAGGGGAGTTTGGTGTTTCACTGACCTGAAGTTGGTTTAATAAGTGAAAAGCTTGTTCAACACGTTTCATCAACAAGTAATCAGGCTTAACTACTTCCTCTACTGCGTCTGATGCGGAGTCTGCCGCTGCCACGAGTTTCGGGTCTAGTTTTGAAATCAGAGCATTTTTTTCACCAACGGGTGAAAATTGTGTGTTGGCATAGACCTGTTTCAGTACGGTTGTCATTGGTGAAGAAGGGCCCGAGATTAAGTCTATCGCGTTCGTTAGATCGCCGACATTGTCATAGTTCTGGACTTTTAGTTCACTCAGCGCATTGCGCCAATTACTGATGTAGTCATCAGTGTATTTTTTACGTACTTCCTCTTTGAAGGCTTCTTGTTCTTCACTAGTAGGAATAACGTGTTGTGACAGACCTAAAACCCAGTTGTCACTGATGACTTGTTGTGACATTAGGTCCACGCGTGGTCGATAAAAAGTGCTAAAACCAGTGGAGGTATAGATCTTATCTACGATCAAGCGTTCGCTATCGATTGGTGTGTTGAATACATTGCTAAACTCAAAACCCACAGCTCGTTGCAGATCTAGGGTTCCTAAATCAATCGAATTTGCTTCGTTTAAAATGCCTGCATAAACGAGATCAACATTCGAATTTGCTAGCAATGAGCGACGTGTTGCGCGAACAAGATCCATATTGATATCAATTGGCTCAAACTGCGTGCGAAAGTAAGCGTCCAAATAGCGCATCGCCTGATTGACGACGTCACTTTGGTTGCTCAAGTCGTTCATCATTTGGAGAGTTTGATGACGCAAAAAACGGGTATCACGCTTTGTTGGATCGTTTAGCATTAGATACCCCTTCAATAGAGGTAAAGCGCGTGTAAAAGTGTTTTGATTTTGTGTCAGTTGTAGACGGTAACCTTTCTCAATGAGAGGTATCAACTGTTGAGCAACGTCCTTAAGTAATGCTTCGTATGCGATGCGAGTGCTTTGATCCAAACGGCTAATGTTGAGTGGTAATATCTCTTCATCCAAAGCCTTAGAACCTTTAAGCCACGCCCCATAAGAAGGCTCTATTGCTTTCGTCGCCTTCGCTAAAAGCTCTTTGAATCTTGCATCTTGCTCCACTTGTGATTTGTCATCGATACTCAAGAGTTGATTCATCACATGTAAGTTACTGTCTAATGTCGTGAAAAAGAAGTAACTGCCCCCAGTAAGCAGGATAATAGAGCCGAGTATTGCCAAACGGCTTTGTCTCTGAATTAGACGAAGATACGTCTTGTTTTCGCCCGCAAAGTCGCTTTCCGGCAATATTTGTGAATCAATCAGAAAGCGAGAGAAATAAGGCGTTTCTGTTAACTGAGTATGCTCTGACGCGATAATAGGTAAGTTGAAGTAATTACTACAACTTTTTGCAAGTAAATTGTACTTGCGACCGCCTTGCAGACTCGAACTAAAGAAAATCTCACGGATGTCTAGTGAATAGACACCGTTGTTAACATCACATAGACGCTCAAGCACATAGCTGACCTCAGACTGACATAGCTCAAACTGCTTAGGAAAAGCGAGTATTGCTTGTTTCTCATCAATGTCCGTTGAATTAGCGGATGCATCTAGCGCATTACTTTCAAGCACTCTCACTAGATTTCGATAGCTATCGCGGTAGTACTCTGCAAATACACCTTTGGCTTCTTTTAGTGGGATAGAGAGGAACTCAACACGTGTCTTGAGAGAGCTAAAGTGCATGTATTCTTTAAAGCCATCTAACTTGTCTAGCTTTGACATAATCAAATAGATTGGCAATGCCGAAGACGTTTTAGAGTTGATGGTACTCAAGCGCGCCAATAACGACGAAATGGTGTACTCTTTTTGCTCTGGCTCAGAGACGATCATGAACTCGAAATCGGTGAAGAATAGACAGCCTGAAAATGGCTTTCGAGGTCGATGATGAATAACTTCTTCAATGAACGTATTCCATAAAGAAGCATCACTGCTTGATACTTCCTGGAACACTAAGCGTTGGTCTGGTTTGATGTATACAGCGCTGTCAGATTCGTACCATTCAAAAAAGTCATTCTTAGCGGTTCTAGTGCGATCCATCGGTTTGATTGCACTAGAATTAAATAAAAATTGACGTCGCCCTGACCCTTTATTACCAAGCATCAGGTAAATTGGTTTCTTGCCTGAGTTAGCAAGAAGAGGCTGGATAACCATAGAAAGTGCTTCTTCCTCGGTTTCCAAATGTTGAGCTTTAGCGTTGTTCTTTTTCTTCAACCATAATGTGAATTGAAAAGTGACGTAAACAATGGCGATAGCACCAAGGGTCAGCCAAAGATAAAGTTGATCGATTTCGTCAAGAAAAAGCAGATAAATAGTGGTGATAATTGCAGCCACTAAAAACATCAATATAGTAGAAATCACCACTGGATTTCTAAACAGTTTTTGTTTGAACATAAGCCTAAAACTTCTTTAATTGTATTGTTATTTATTGTCAGTTTTTTCAGCTTGTAGCTGACTCAATTTATATAGGTAGATGTTCAGTAAAAGGGTTGCGCGGTCAATTTCCTTTTGCTGTGAATACTTTTCAGCGTATTCAATACGACCTAAAAGCGGGAATAACGAGTTACTGTATTCGTACGCCTTTTCAGAGTTCTTATCTACATTCTGTCTAGCTACGTTGGCAAACACCGTTCTTGCGTCTGAGAATCGCTTATAAACATCCATAAACTGGTCTTCTAAATGGGCGCTCTGTGTCAAAAAGTTCTGACGTAGTTGCTGTGCAGAAGACGAATCCGGATAGATCGCGATTAATTCATTGGTCAAGCTATCGAGCTCGCTGACGTTACTTACTTTTGCCGAGTCTAAAAACCAGTTATTCATCATAATATCGACACGATTAATGGCCTGCGTTTTCAATGACTGAGCATATTTTTTATTTTCGTAATCTAACGAGGCGACCAAATTTACAAGTTCATTAAGTGAAGCTTGATTAATTTTTTGTTCCAATGTTCGATAACGTTGTTGCTCGTACATGAAATGTGAACATATCGCAGTAACAATCAAACCAATAACGAAGTAGATCATAAATCGACCAGACTTTGCCGGTGATGCTTTCTCTTGGCTATTTAGGTTGGGTGGTGACACCGGTGCTGGAGAGGGAGACACATTCACTTTAATTTCAGGTGCCTTCTGCGTTGCTGCAGGAGCGCTAGTGTTGGCTTGTTTTTTCTCGCGTAACTCAGCCGCAATCTGTTGTTCTTTTATCTGCTCAATCCATTGATTCAAAATACGGCGAATGCGACCTAATGACGGCGCTTCAATACCGTAATGAAGACGAAGCTCTTCCTCAATCCTCAAGCATAACTGATGTGCTGCCTCTATCAATGGAAGCTCTTCTGGTAACGCTCGATGCTTATTAATTCGTTTTTCAGTATGCTCTACCATCCATTCAATAGCGCTCATTCGTGCCTTTGACTTTGAATGCTCTGGATACGCGTTGAACCAATATACGACACACACATCAAGTATTGAGTTTAACCCTTCAACAAGGCCTCTTAAGCCGTCGTTATAGGTTGACGCAACGGTAAAGTAACAGCAACAACGTAGGTCTTTCGCTTGGGTACTCAAGATCTTTTTTGAGAGTGTTTGAACCGTTTTCCACGAGACTCTCCCTGTGACTTTATTCAGGTTGTTTATTTGACGTTTAATTTCGTCAAAATCCTCAGAACCATTAGGATTAGAGCCGCTTGGGTTATTTTCATCGATTGGTCTTCGAGCGAAGTCGGTAAAAAACATAAGGAAAGTTCCAACTGATCATATAGAAGTATTAAGTTATATAGGATTTCACTACTGTTATATTAAATTATAAGCAGTGCACATCTGCCGCAATTCTATAGACAAAATAAGCGGATTAGATAATAAAAATTCATTAAAAGAAATTAAATTACTTTTAGTGTGATCTTTGTTCATAATATTAATATCAATAGTTAAGTCTATTTATAAGAAGAAACTTATATATGAAGATGAGAACGTTGATTAAAAAGTAACTAAATTGTTATCGGAGATTACGGTTTGTTCAATTAGCAATCAAATTCTGTGACTTCTATTTAAATAGAAAGATTTACTGTCTCGTCACTTAATCTGTAGTCGGTTCTTTAGTTTTTGTTTGTAGGTAAAACAACCAACCTGATAGTTGAAATGTATTAAATTATAGGTGTTTTTTTAGGCTTATTGAAAAAGAGAATATAATTGATATCTTTCGCCTCTAAGTAGAATATCGGTTTTCCTAGAGGGACGAAATGCTAAAACCAAGTCAAATTGGGCTGATTTCAGCCATGTGTCTATTTTCTTCTGTTGCAATGGCAAAAGGGGAGCGATATGGACTCTCTACCAGTATGTTGACTATCGATAGCATTAAATACGATGAAGGTAAAAGTGGTGAGCAGGATACGCTTAGGTTCGGCTTGGTTCATACTCGTCCTATTGATGAAAACAATAACCGTTGGCGTTGGTGGTTAGGGCTAAACTATCTAGCAGAAGATATTGAAGCGCCAGCAAACGGCTTATATCAAGAAGCGACGAACTATGAACTTCGTGTTGTTCCTCAATATGCGTTGACTTCTTGGAGTGTTTTCACGCCATACGTTGGTGCGGGCTTGTCTGTCGGTTACTCGCAATATTCTAATCGCTGGCAAGTAGACCAAGAGGGCTATCGTTATGAGAGTGTTGAAGACATCGACCAGTTTGAGTTAGGTGCGGTTGTGACCCTTGGTACTGCTATAAAGTTAGGCAGTAATCCTGACGCCCATATACAAATTATCCCGCAGGCCTCTTATATCCTTCCGGTTGTAAATGATGGAATTGGTGGGCTTGAACTATCAGTTTCTTTGCTCTTTTGAGGTTCGTAAATGTACTCAAATCAGCTAGTTTTATTTATCTCAAAGTGTCCAGAGGAATACACCGGTGCAAAGCATATTGAAATGCCTGAAAGTGGTGGTTCGATAGGTCGTTCCCCAAGCTGTAGCGTGTCTTTAGCCGATCACAACCGCTTTATATCGGGCACTCATTGTTTGCTCAGCGTGTATGGAGATACCTATTATATAAGTGACGTATCAACTAACGGCACAATGGTAAATGGGAATAAAATATTAAAAAATCAACCCGTTGCGATAGTTGATGGCGACATCATTTCTTTAGGGCAATATGAGATTGGTGTTTCTCTTGAGCACGTTACCTCAACACTAGACATCGCCGCTGATATTGCTCCTGAGCGAGTATCTAGCGATCCTCTGGTTAGTCTAGGAGATGCGGTTGTCGAAGAGGAAGAAAAAGTCGGTGCCTTAGAAGATTTGTTTATGGAGACTAAACAGGATGACATTGATTGTCATGATCCTGTTGCTCACCTTAACTTTTCGATGCAGCGAGATGACGATTACTTAATTCGTGATAATGAGCGTACAGAATCTGAACAACCTAGAACCGTGGAAAGCACACGTCAGGTGGTCGATGACAGTTTCAGTATATATTCCGAATTTGATCAACCAAGCCTAATCCCTGAAGACTGGATGGCTGTGGAAACCAAGAGTAACGCATCGGTCAATGATGCATTAGCGCCAGAAAGCGGTAAGGCACATAGAGCCGATATTGCCTCAGCTGAGGTGATGCAACTTGGCACAGTAGCCCCAGATAGCACGATTCAAAGACAACATCGTACGCATAATGTTACTGAGATGGTCGTAGAACAGGCTAACACAGGGTCAAAATGGGAAGAGATGACCCAATCTTTTACGCCTTCTCCTAACACTAATCAGCAACTTCAAATACCTACGGCAGAGCACGCGATAAACAGTACGACGAAAGCACAAGTCGATACTGATGCGGCCGTTTGCTCTCAAGATATAGCGCAAGCGTTTTTTGATGGTTTGGGTATTCGAAACCCAGAGTTGATGACAAACGAGGCGCAGTTATTCAAGCAAATGGGTACTTGCTTGCGTTTATGTATTGATAACCTACAGAAAGAGTTGCACGAAGTGGAATCGTTAAAAGATGAGCAGAGTGCGAGTGAGGCTAACTCGAACATTGCAGAGCTAATGCTTACTTTGAATAGTCAGCAATTACTGGCTCCAAATGAACTGGTTGAACAAATGCTCGATGAGCTGAACGACCACCAAGTTATGTTTAACAAAGCACTGAATGAGCTCATTTTAGAACAGTCAGAAACGAACGATCCCGTAGCATTTGCTAACAGGGTCGCTAGCCAGTCTTTGTTCTCAACTAAGTCAAAGCTGTGGGCCGAATACCTAGATTTCTACACTAATAATCGTCGCCTGCTTAATGAAACATCCTTAAAAGGGCTGATTAAGAAAAACTATAACAAAGTGATTAAGGGAAACCATGCGTAGTATCGCCGTATTACTCGGATTTGCCATGTTGTCCGGTTGTTCCATGTGGGATCAATTTAAAGAGTCCACTGGTATCACACCAGAAACTTCGTCGATTGAATTGGTTATTGAGGCATCACCTGTACTCAATGTGAGAAATGGGGGCCAGTCATCTCCAGTTATTCTCCGTCTTCACGAATTAAGTTCGCCAGTATTGTTCCGAAGCTTAGATTTCTTTGCCTTGTTTGAGAGCGATAAAGCGTCGTTGGGTGATGAGTACATCAAACGTTACGAATATCAAATACAGCCAGGTGGAAAAGTTCATGAAATGCTAACGCTAGACCCTGACACTCGTGCCGTCGGTTTTTCAGTGGCTTTTCGTGATATTGATGGTTCGTCATGGCGAAAAGTGGAAGTTATTGAAGAGAAGAGCGAGTACTACATCAAGCTCAAGTTAGAGGGCAGTGAGTTAATTTCTGATAACACTCGCGGCATTGAACAGGTTTACTTTTAAGGGATAGAAACATGTCTTTATACAATCCAGTTGTTTGGCAAGATGGAATGTTCATGAAGCCGCAGCATTTTCAACAACTCGATCGTTCGCAAAGTAAACTATCGAGCCTACTGAGTGCCAATGCATCGCCTTTGCATTGGGGAATTAAACGTTTAGAAATCAACTCTCAGTTACTAGCACTGGGTAAAATCGGTATTACTCGTGCTGAAGGTATTTTACAAGACCGGACACCATTTGAGCTTCCGTTGCTTGCTGAGCTGCCTGAAGTGAAAGATGTAGATCCTTCGATTGCCGATAAAGTCGTTTATTTGTGCTGTCCGTTACCATCGGAACGTTCTGAGTTGTTTGGTACCAAAAAAGACGGTGCGCGCTATACGATGGAATCTCAAGAAGCGGTTGACGCTTGTTATGATTCGGAAGACATGGCAAATATCGTCGTCGGTAAGCTTAACTTTTGCTTAATGTACGATCATGAAGATAAGAGTGCTTACACGTCTATTCCGATCTTAAAGATCTCAGAAGTGAAGCCTGATGGCAGCGTGATCTTAGATGATAGTTTCATTCCTACCTGTATCGATATTCATGCGTCGACAGTACTGAGTAAATTTGCGACCGAGTTTGCTTCTATGTTGAAGCATCGCGCGGAATCGATAGTTCAGCGATTAGGGGTGGTGGATCAACAAGGCGTATCATCGGTTTCTGACTTTATGCTATTGCAAGCGCTCAACCGATACGAACCCTTGTTTTGGCATTTCGCCAGCACAGAAGCTGTGCATCCTGAGTCTTTGTATCGAATTCTTCTTCAGGCAGAAGGTGAGCTTTCGACGCTGTGCTCAACGACACGCCGACCTATTGAGTTTACGAAGTACAATCATGGTGATCTTACTAGCTGTCTTTCTCGCGTCCTAGACAGTGCAAAAATGACATTGAGCGTGATGTCTGAGCAAAGAGCAATTCCACTGACCTTAAAAGATCAGAACTATGGCATCAGAACGGCAGCAATCCCTGACAATAAGATCATTGATACGACAACCTTTATCCTCGCAGTTAAAGCCGACGTGACCTTGGATGTTCTGCATACCCAGTTTGTCAGCCAAACGAAGATCGGTTCTATCGATAACATACGTGACTTGATTAACCTTCAACTGCCTGGGATTGAGATCAAACCAATGCCAGTTGTGCCACGCGCGCTGCCGTATCACGCTGGCTACACCTATTTCGAGCTCGATAAAACGGGCGAAGAGTGGATGGCATTGAAGAACACTGCTGCGATTGCGATTCACGTTGCGGGCGATTTCGCTAACTTATCATTGCAACTTTGGGCCGTTCGTCTATGAGTTACGCAGAAACCGACGTCACCGTAGTCTTATTCCAACCAGAGCCTGGCAAACCAATGGAGGTAATGCCAGCGCCTGACTTGTCGAGAAACATCGCAGTACAAGATCTATCTATCGATAACATGGGTATTAACCCGCTAGTGGACCAGTTCTCATGGTTGATCGCTAGTCTGTCTTGTATGTCTTCGATCCCTTGGCTTGATGACCCGATGCCATTTCGTGAACAAGTGGCACGTGAGATTCGAAAAGGTGAACGAAAACTTAATGAAATGGAGCTCGATCGTGCTTCGGTTCTTGTTATTCGTTACTGCTTGTGTGCGGCGATTGATGAATCTGTTTGTCGGCAAGAGTGGGGGGCAAATAGTCACTGGAGCCAGAACAGCTTACTGTCTGAATTCCATAACGAAACATCTGGTGGTGACAAGTTTTTCGTTATTCTCGACCGCTTAAAAGCCGACCCTCGCAAATACCGTCACGTTATAGAGTTTCTCTATTTATTGCTTCAACTTGGTTTCCAAGGCAAGTACGGCCGTGAAGAGCGTGGTAACGAAAAGTTAGCGGAAATTGGCAGCACCATTTATCGATTAGTGCGAGATGACCGCCTAGCAGAACAAGAAAAAGTTTCTTTAATCAACCTTAAAGCTAAATACCTAAAGAAGCCGTTAAAAAGGGTAATTTCACCCAAGCTGATCTTGAGTCTTAGTGCGATGACGTTTGCGCTTATGTATGCGGCAACCTACATCGTCATAGACTTAAAATTTCAGCAACTGCTTGAAATGTATAGATAACCAGAGATCTAAAATGAGATCTTCTGTCAGTTTTAGGGCTTATTGTGAATATCACTGGTCTTTTAGTGAAATTCACTAGTTATTTAGAGAGATTGCAGTTTGCGATCTCTTTTATCATTCAATCAATAAAATTCAAATGGATTGGTTATGGGCGTAACAGTTGGTGCGAATGGACTTTCGATAGTTCATAAAGGCTCAGGTGGTGAAGCGAATGCAACGCTCCCAGATGTTTGTTTAACTAAGGTCGGCAAGCCAGTCGTTCCTATCCCTTATGGCAACAATGCTAAATCAGCAGACCTTGCAGGTGGGACTACGACAGTCTCTATGGATGGCGGTAACAGTGTCGCTATCAAGGGCAGTACGTTCTCAAAAAGTACCGGCGATGCGGGCGGTGACAGAAAAGGCGTTGCCTCAGGCACGATAGAAGCCGAAGCAAAATTCATTTCAGCTTCACCAACGGTTAAGTTTGAAGGTAAGGGCGTATGTCGCCTGTCCGATCAAATGACCATGAATAAAGCCAACACTGTGTGTCTTGGCGGCGCACAAAATCCATCGGTTTCTGTGAGTGAAGAGCAGGAAGGGACGTATACGCTGGATATAGAATGCAAATATCCAAATGGGCTCCCTTACTCTAATGCACAATTTTCTTTAGTCGAACCTTCAGGTGCTGTCATTGGGAGTGGAGTGCTGGATTCTAGCGGAAAAGCATCTGTTAATGGTCTCGCTCTAAAAGAATGCAAGTTAGTGCTCAGTGAAACTCAAGACTCTTACACCCCGAACCAATCTTTAGCTGAAAATATTGTGACGGAAACTTACCCTGATCCGAATGATTTTTGTACGTTTGTCGCAGGTCGCCGCTCACCATTTTGGGAAGATCGTGTTGGGGTTGCTAATGACTGGGGGATATTGATGTCCCCATCCTTCAGTGATGATGACTTTAAAGACATTGTGTTAGAGCAAAGCCGTATATCGTCTCCTTATGCGATTAGTCAAAATCACTCTAAAGACTTTTCTGATGCTTATGTTTCGGCACTTTATCACATCCAAACTGATACTACTGCGCTAGAGAAATATGAACCTTTAGTTGAACTGCTCTTGGAGCAAGTGCACGAAAATGGCGATATATTGAGAGTCTTATATCAAGCTGATGTGTTTGAGCCTCCCTATGAATTATTAGCGAAGCTTCGCTTTTTAGGGACTGGGAATACTGTGAAGTATTTGCAGTTTGTTTTATGGACGTTGATAAACAATCAAATCTGTTCATACATCGATGAGCTAAACAGTGAAATCATCGGTCGTTTAGATTTCATACAAAGCCAAGCTTCTGCAAGATCGTTGAGTTCTGTTGAAGAGGGTATAAACGGTTATAAAAAAGCACTTAACCACTTCAAACAAGCACTTCCTGACGTCATTAGCCAAATTTTCGAAACCAAAAATGACACCCTAATTTCTATATCGGCAATGGCCCTTGGGAGTACCGTTAACATAGCGAGCCAATCTAGCTTTGCTACTAATTTAGGTAGGGTTAATGCGGTGGTGTACACGAAGTCAAACAACTTGAACCGCCCATCATTTGTCACTTTTGACGATAACTTTTCTGACTAGGACATTTAAATCATGGATGCAGTTTTTCCGATAGCGCAACGAGAAGGTGACGCTTACTACACGCTCAGTGATTTTACGAAATTGTTTGATCAAGCTAAGAGCGGTCGTTATTTAATAGGACAAGGGTACGGTTGGCATAGTGGCATTCACTTAACATCAAAAATGTTACCGTGGGGGAAAGGGCTCAGACCTATTCAAGCGATGCTTGATGGAAAAATAGTGACATTTCGCATAAATCCTGATTACCTAACATCAACGTACCAAGAGCAAGAGTTTAAGTATAGTAATAACTTTGTGCTTATCGAGCATGAGGCTGTAAACCCCGAAGATAATGAAGATGTATTTAAGTTCTATACACTTTATATGCACCTTGCGCCACCTTCAGATATTGGCGCCAATTCATCTATAACCACGCGTTACCGTTTACAAGAAGCGAGAAATGTACGCACTTTCAAACATAGTGATGTGCCTACTAATTCTGGTGAAAAAAAACAGTCGATGTCTAAAGGAACATTACTTGAATACCTGTATGCAGAAGAGAAGGAGACCCATCCATACCAGATCGACAAAAATACCTACAAAATGATAAAGTGCCGTGTGGTAGAGAATGGTAAATCGGCAAGTGGTAGCGAAAAAGCACTGTTAAACAAGATTGTTTGGTTTGCTTCGGGTCTCAATAGTGACTTTGACATTTTAGAAGATTCCTCTGCTGTCCTATCAGAACCAGTTTCAGAACCTAAATGGATGTCGGACAAGGCGGCAATGATTAGGGACGGTAGTGTGGTTTCTTTACTCCCACTCCTATTTAGAGAGGGGATAAAGGTTTCAGCTGGGGAAGATATCGGTTACATGGGACTGCATGAGTACAGTAACGATGCAATTGGAACTAAGAAAGAAGATAATCGTGTGCATATCGAGATGTTCTCTTTTGAGGAGCCGCCCGAATTTTTCAAAAAACAGATTTCTCCCAAAAATGCGGAAGAAAATCCACTTGTTGTTCTCGATGGGGCCGATAGTAGCGGTGCCGTTGATATGAGTAATTCGTTTATTCAGCAATTACTTGAATCTGTGACAGAAGATCAAGTAACGGACTTCTCCTCGTTCACTGCTCGCGATGCCAAAGTATACTTAGACGGTAAGCGTAAACACTTTGAGCGATTTATTGTGAAACATCCTACAGATTGGCATACAGAGTCGTCACAAAGTCTTTATGAATCAATCCATCAGACCGCAAAGGAAGCTCTAGATATTAAGTGCTCCGCTGGTTTTGTGACTATAGAGGACTACCGTAACTCCCCATGGCGCGATCAAGTGATGGATAGCTTTGATCTTTTCTCGCAATTCGAACTGGAAAGAGCAGATAAGTTTTCATGGATGCAAGATTTACATGGTGATTTGCAACTAAGCGATGATAAGAGCCTTTGGCATTATTGGCCTTTTGTAGGAAATCACACCCAAAGTAAATGTTTCTGTAATCGTGATATTTCCAAGAGTTTTTTACTTGAAGTCTTAGGTGGAAAAGAAACTATTTTTGAGAACTCTCATTATGACAGTATGAGAAATGTTTCTTTAGATGAGTTATTAAATAGCTTGAATGACATGTTTAGGACGTATGAAATCGATGATTGTTTGAATAAAATCCACTTTCTGTCTCAAGCATTTCAAGAAAGTGATTTTTTCAAAACGACGGAAGAGTACTATTATAACGGGAAATATCCAGAGAAATGGAATAAGTACAGAGGTGGTGCATTCTATCATGGACGTGGTTTATTACAGATAACACATATAGAAAACTATGCTAAATACTTTGGTGTGAATACTAAAGATCTTACAAAAGAAATGATAGAAAGCGTTGCTAAAGATTTACACACGGCAGTAGATTCTTCAGGGTGGTTTTGGGTAAAAGGTAGTGCTTGGGGAGATATTCGTCCATTCGCTACCAAGAATGATCTATTTCGTGTAACGATCTCAGTAAATGGTGGTTACAATCATTTGTTAGAGAGAAAAAATAACTTATTAAAACTTTCAAAGTTGATTAATTGTAATTCAATATCCGATAACTATGACTTTAGTAAGTTTTATCTTAAGGATAGTTCAATGATCAATAAAAATTACTATAAAAGAAGTAAGAGTGTACATCACAAGCTGGAGTTAATGATAAATGAATAAAATGATTACATTTAGTTTAATCTTTTTATCAACATATTCTTTTGCAGAAAGCAGTATTACGCAAGAGCAAAAATTCACAGAGGCTGAGGGGCCTTTTTGTCAATATTCTCTAAAAGCAAATGGAACTTCATATGATTTTAGCTTTTTTGACTCATGTGGCACAAGCGATTTAATTAAATTGAATGAAGAGCTTTATTTGGTTGACTTGACTAATGGTAATATAAATAGCGAAGCATACTTTATTTTTGACACAGAAAAAAAAGAAGTTCCAAAAGAGATTGGTAGTTTGAACCTTAGTTATGACATTTACGATTATGGTTTTGATATTATCGATCATACATTATTGGACAGAGATAATGGTAAAATAATAAAAAACGCTAATAATAATTATACTGGCGTGTTGTCTTACATTTTCCAGAGAGATAATTTTAATATGAATATACCTAAAGATAGGATTTTGTATTGGAATAGAAATGGAGAAGAGAATTATTGTTCTTCTACAATAGTTTTTTCTGCTAATTATGACGAACATAGGCGAGATGTTTGCTGGAATAGTTTTTCATCAAGATATGAATATGTTGAGATTATTGAAGGTAGAGTAAGTTTAAGGATAAAGGGAGAGTTTGATGGAAGGCAGTTTAAGTTTGATAATAATGGTGAAGAACTGACGATTAATCCATATAATGGAAAGTATAGTACTAACAAAACCAACGAAAAATTCCCTGATGAAGACTATTTTAATATAAAGTGAATATATTGTTTTTATTTTTAATGTAGTTGAAATGCTTAAATTCAATGAAATTTATAAATCAATTGTGATGGTCGGGTTTTCATTTATTGTGTCGTTTTCAAATTTTGTAAGTGCAAGCTGCAACCAAAATTCTGTCATATTTACGTGTGATTTAGAAAATAAAGGTGGCAGTTTGAAAGCTTGCTTTAATCAAGCTGAGAATTCGATGTACTTCGTTGTTGACGAAAATGGGTTGAAAACAGTTTATGCCCCACGAAAGGGGAAGAGTTTAGATAACTATAAATGGATAGATATTTCTCTTGAAGAACCTGAATTCATTCCTTTGAAATTTGAAGTAAATGAAAACAAGAATGCGTACTTTTCATTGACTAGAGGTGGTGGACGGTTGAGTGTCGTTGCTAGCTTCGTTGACATGATTGAAGATGAAAATGCTGTTGAGTACTACTGTGAATTGGGAACTGAAACAGCTCTGGATCCCAACGTTAGATTAAAAATAAAACACGTAAAGCCTAATGAGTTTGAAGCTTGGGGTTAAATAGCAATAGATTCCGGTGAGAGCCTAAATAAAATTCATTGTAATAAAAAGTTAGCTTTTCTAGAAAATCTACTCGAGACGTTTGGATAAGAAATGTTCAGATAAAAAGCGCCGAAAGGCGCTTTTTATTTTCTTTAAAATAAAGTATGGTCTCCCTCCTTTTAAAATGGTAAGTGTTGAATAATTCAACAGTGGTTAGGTAAATGAATAAAATAACTAAACTCGCTTTGGCTTTGTCCGTATTGACATCTGTTGTTGGGTGTCAACTGGTCTCAAATACGCCGATGCAATCGACAGCAACGAAGGAAATAATTGAAAAAGCAAAGACAGAGTTTGATGGACAACGTTTTTATAAGTTGAATGAATATGATGAAGAAATCAACGTTTCAGATGACGGGGTCATTACCTTCAAGTCTTACTTACCACGCAGCGGCGGCTATGAATGGGTACCAATTGTTATACGCGATACTAGTTTTCGTGTTTCTTGCGATTATTTCAGTGAATATGTTGAAGCTGGAATGGTTGTTCAGGTTCAGTTTGTAGGTAAACGCGGGCGCATTGAAAATTACGACAAGCAACGTTGTGAAGAGTTTGGCGAGCCAACATGGCAATAAGATCTATGGATAATTAAAGCGCCGACAGGCGCTTTTTATTTACGTTTTAGTTAACCGTTAGAAAAGATGTAGACCAATCTTCGGAAGATTAGGCAAGCAATGCGTAGTATCTGGTCACAAGTTGGTATGAACTTGCCTTTTAGAAAACGCTAATAAAATCGCTAAACAGCTACATGCTAATAGAACGACACCTAAGTTTTGTGCTGTTCCAGCCATCGCTAATCCCGTCCCGATCATGATGTAGTACATGAGCCCAAATAAAGCGCCTGCGCTACCTACCTGTTGTTTATAATCAACGAGTGCGTCACTGAGTATATTGGGTATCGCAATCCCATAAGACATGACGACTAACACCATTGGAGCAACAAACCAGATTGATTGGCTCAGAATCAACACACCGACTGATCCCAAACTAAGCAATACTGCTGAGAGCCAAAGTAGTTGGCTTTTTCGAACATTTTTAGACACTAGGGATTTGTTTAAATAACTCCCAAGCAGAGTGCCTAACCCCAGTACCATGCCACTGTATCCAAATTGTTCGGAGTTATACCCAAGTGCTGAGAAAGTAAATGCGCCAAGCTGGTAATAAGAAAATAGAGCAATGTTATACAAAGCAACCAATAATCCTGAGCGCCAAATTCGCGCGTCTCTTACCATTTCCCAGCTAAGTTGATGCAACCGTACTGGTGTCTGTTCCTTCTGTGTTTCAGGAAGCTTAATAACGTTATAAGCGAGCAATACTAACGCGATTAAAAACAAGGCAAAAAACACATAACGGTATCCACCAAGCGCTGTAAGCTGCCCGCCTAATAGCATGCCAACTACCGGGCTGATTGATATACCCATCCCCATTAAGCTAAAGACTTTACTCAGTTCTTGACCGTCAAACGCGTCACGAAGCATGGTCTGTGTGACAACGGATCCTACCGCGATACCAAATGCGCTTAGGGCTCGCGCGGCCATGACAACAGCAAAGCTTTCGGTTTGAGTTGCGAGTAAAGATGTGCAGCCATAGATAAAGAGCCCAATAAGCATGGTGGGCCTTCTTCCCAGTTTATCTGCGAGAACTCCCCAAACTACAACGCCAATGGCAAAAGCTAGGAAGTAAATCGACAATGTTTGGGCTGCTTGTGCGTGGTTTACATCAAATGATAGAGCGATTGAGCTCAACGCTGGGCTATAGATGGTTTCTACAATTTGCGGAAACATCAACATAACCAGCATGAGCCATAAAGAGGGCTTAGTATTCATATTGTTACCCATCGTTAATGAAGTTGGCGGGCAGTATAAATGAGGCTATGATTGATCTAATAACAACATAAAAACCAAATACATCAATATTCGGACAAAATGGCGCATATTAACGAAAAAACACAATTTGATGCAGACAAGATTACTAATTATGTAGTGGGAATTGCTGCGGATATTGGCAAGCACGACTCAGGTATGCATATGCACAAGAAAGGGCAGTTATTGTACGCACCTCAAGGTTGTATGAGTTTTGCTCTGGAAGACTCGATTTGTATTTTGCCACCGACAAAGGCGGTTTGGATCCCACCTAATACGCCGCATCGCGCACTAATGACGAATGTGGTGGCGTACCGATCTTTGTATTTTGATTGTGAGGAGTTTGCCTGTCCGAGTAAGATCACGATGATAGAAGTGAATAATTTACTCCAAGCTCTTATTGATAAAATGTCATTTTGGGAGTGGGATAAGCCTAGCAGCGAGATGGTAAATACGACGGCGCTTTTTTGGGAGGAGTTTTATGCTACGAAACGTTATTCGTTTCAGTTGCCTTTGCCATCACATCGGCGCTTAACAACGTTTCGTCGAGAGTTGGTTGAACCTTCATTTCTAGCTCCTTCGCTTACTACTCTTGCAAGCAAAGTTGGGGCAAGCACCAAGACGGTAACACGATTATTTAAGTCGGAAACGGGAATGAACTATCAAGATTGGCGGCAACAGTGGAGGCTTTTAAAAGCAGTTGAATTGTTATCAACGGGCATGCCAGTCAGCGCAGTTGCCGATTGGCTGGAGTTTTCGTCAGACAGTGCTTTTATTGCATTTTTCAAAAAGCAAACTGGACAAACACCTCTGACGTTTATGAAAACCAAGCCTTAAGAGTCAAAATGCTCACACTCTTTCTAGAACAACCCCCAGGTTCACAGGCTCAGCCTATAAAGCATACATAGACAGGTACCAACGTGCAGGTTACTTGTCTTTACTCTGCAGTTTGCGAAAGTATTGCGTGGTAAAATCAACAAAGGCTCGGATGCGTTTTGGTTGATGTCGGTCGTGATGATAAAGGAGTGAAAATTCCACACTCGGAATGCTCCAATTGGTAAACACTTCTTTTAGCTTGCCTGTCTGGAGTTCTTGTTGACAATAAAGTGCTGGCACACGGATGATGCCATTTCCCGCCAAGGCTGCTTTTATCATTACTCTGCCACTCTTACATCGTAACTGTCCACGTATCTGGTGTTCCGTTGACTGCTTTGTATTCGTGTTCTCAAATGCCCACCGTGTCACACTACCTGTCAAACAAACGTGTTTTTCTAAGTCCTTTGGATGCGAAGGATAGCCATATGTTTCTAAATAGTTTGGGCTTGCGTATGTCCCCATTTCCACATCGATCAGTTTGCGAGCGATAAAGTTGGAGTCGTCTAACTTTCCCATTCGAAAAGCGATATCGAATTCATCCGCGATTAAATCGACACGATGGCTACTAAAATCTAAGTTAATGCTCACTTGTGGGTGTTGGATTAGAAACTGAGCAACGATATCTGCGACAACGTCTTCTCCTAAATAGCCCCCCACACAGTTGATACGAATGTCACCTCTTAAGTCTTCTACATCATCAACCACTGCCATAACAGCTTGATCAATATTGTGAAGGGCAGTTTCACACTGTTTATACAGAACCTTGCCTGCTTCGGTGAGGTTCAGTGTTCGAGTGGTCCTTTGTAGCACAGTGACACCAATCTGTTGCTCCAGATTTGTTATTTGACGTGAAACGTGTGAGCGAGAAACGCCAAGTTGCTCTGCTGCTTTCGTGAAGTTTCCTAGTTGAGCGATTAGGACGAAAGAGCGAATATCCGCAAGGTTGATGTGTGTTTGCATGATGACTTCTTCATAATTCAAAAAAGTATTGTTGCAGTATAACAACAGTGTTTCAACTAGGTCGGTATATATCAACAAACAAAGTTTTCTTAAACTTACCGCCACTGATGTAAACCGTTCGATTAAGGATTCAAAATGAAAAAGTTAATTGTTATTACAGGCGCTAGTTCAGGCATTGGTGAAGCGATTGCACGTCACTTCAGTGAACAGGGCCATGCTCTTCTTTTGTTAGCAAGACGTGTAGAACGTTTGGAAGCATTAAACTTACCAAATACGCTTTGTGAAAAGGTAGATGTGACCGACAAAGCTTCTTTTGAGGCTGCAATTGAGAAAGCTGAAGCGTTGTATGGTCCGGTAGATGCACTTGTAAATAACGCAGGCGTTATGCTTCTAGGTCAGATAGATACTCAGGAAGCATCGGAGTGGAAGCGCATGTTTGATGTGAACGTAATTGGCTTGCTCAATGGCATGCAGTCCGTCCTAGCACCTATGAAAGCACGTAACAGTGGTACGATCATTAACATCAGCTCTATTGCGGGCAAGAAAACATTCCCTGATCATGCTGCTTATTGCGGTACCAAATTTGCGGTTCATGCTATTTCTGAAAACGTACGTGAAGAAGTTGCATCATCGAATGTTCGCGTTACGACGATTGCACCTGGTGCAGTGGAAACGGAATTACTTTCACATACAACGTCTCAAGATATTAAAGATGGTTATGACGCCTGGAAGGTGGATATGGGCGGCGTGTTGGCAGCAGACGACATTGCACGAGCAGTGCTGTTTGCTTATCAGCAACCGCAAGGTGTATGTGTTCGTGAAATTGCTTTGGCACCGACAAAACAACAACCTTAACATCGAGTTACGGCGATTTTAGGTCACTAAAGCCGTAAAACTTTGCATATCGATTCGTGATTGAGATGGCATCTTTAAACTAAGTTGCGTGAAAATTTAGGTCATCCATTTAAATCCGGACACTAAGTGTGTTATTGCTTATACCCAAGTTACTCAAGGTGAGAAAAAACTTTGAGTAATTTGGGTTTTTATTTGGTCTCAACTTTAGGTAGCGGAATTTATTTAGGTCGAAGGCGATAGTTGTGAAGAAAGGAGAGTGTGACGTAAAACAAAATGAAGCAATATCCGTCTCTTAATGAGAATTGATTTCATCAACGTCACAAGCCGTTACAATTATCCGTTAGGTATTATACTTTGTGGGTGGTTAATATTTAACCAAACAAGGAGGTGTGTATGAAACGATTCGCAAACATACTTTTTGCAACACAAGGATTGCCAGGCCATAGTGACGCCCTCGAACAAGCGATGAGGATTGCATCTAGCAACAAAGTGCCTGTCTCAGGGCTAATAGCGTGTCCTGATTTCCCAACAGACATGATCCAGTATCAGCAAAGTTATGAGCAATCGCTGCAAGACTCCCTCAAACAAAGTATTCACGAATACAGACAGAAGCTGGGACTCTCTGAAGAGGATCTCGCATTTCCTCTTACTGTGAAAAGCAGTGAAAAGCCCGCTGTCTGTATTATTCAAGAAGCATTAGCTGATAACAAAGATCTCATCATCAAAGAAGCTGAACCGCTCGGTGAAGGTGCTGAGGGTTTCAAAGCTATTGATATGACTCTGTTACGAAAATGCCCTTGTCCGCTTTGGTTGCACCGACCAATTGATAAGCCAAGAGATAAGCGCCGTGTTGCTGTGGCTATCGACCCATTAACGGCAAGCGATGAACAGCACTCATTAGCCGTGCGTTTACTCGAATTATCGCGTTCGATTGCCGACACCTGCGATAGTCGTTTACACGTGATTTCTTGCTGGGAGTATTACTTAGAAAACTACCTAAATGGTAACGCTTGGATTCAAGTCGATGATGCTGAGTTGAAACATGAACTCGACAAAGCAAAAGCCGATCATAAACAAGCTCTGCAAAAGCTGTTGGAGGAGTCTGGGATTACAGGTGAAATTGTGATTCACCACCTGCATGGAAAACCCGACGAAAAGATTCCAGATTACGTAGAGAGTATTGAGGTAGACGTGCTGGTAATGGGAACCTTAGCGAGAACTGGTATATCTGGCTATGTCATTGGTAATACGGCTGAAAATATTTTGCAATCGATTAACTGTAGTTTGGTCGCTCTTAAGCCCGATGGTTTTGTCTCACCGATTCAGTAATTGGGGTGTAACAAAGTTGGGTTTAAGTGATGTTTTAGGTAAAGGAGGGAGATGGATCTCTAGAACATGGAATTATCAATGTATCAATAAGTTATCAGAGGAGAGTGACATGAAAAACCTATGCCCGAAATGCCACACAGAAATGATAGAACGTTCGAATGTTTATGTTTGTCCGAGAAATGATATCGGTGACTGCACCTACGATGCATTCGAGTTAGCTGATGACGATAATCCATATACATTCAGCCAAGAACACGTAAGTAGTGACCTACGTTCTTATGCCGTAGCAGACAGCAAATAGCGGTTTGTATCGGCGTTCCTCTAAGTAGCACTCAGTGATTACTGTTTGCTACTTTTCCCTTGGTTTCATGATCGTTTTTGAAGCGCTTGGGCTAAAACAATACAGTGGAGTTTGTCATTTACGCCGGATAGGGCGTATCTTCTTATAATAACGAATGGGCTGCGATGTTGAATAACATAACGGGTAAAGAAAACCTGCCGAAAAACCTAGATAATCAGTTGGTCTTACTGATTTTCCCTGCGCTGCCAGTTTTAATCTTCTCTTTTCTCTTCTATATCTATACTCCTGTAGGCGTGAGCTGGAATGCGGAATGGATACCAAGCCTCGATATCAACCTTAGCTTTAGATTAGATGGTCTTTCATTTCTTTTTGCGGGACTGATCAGTGGGATTGGCGCACTGATTCAAATCTACGCTTTGGCTTATTTACGAGAAAGTGATAGCCGGTTTTCCTTTCATTTGTATCTAACCCTATTCATGCTTGCCATGCTAGGGATTGTGATGAGCGATAACATTCTGTTGTTATTTGTTTTCTGGGAACTCACCACCATCACTTCTTACTTACTGATCGGGTTTAATCACGAAAATAAAACGTCTCGGAAAAACGCCTTGCAGTCGCTGATTGTTACCGGTGCTGGTGGACTAGCGTTGCTAGCTGGTCTTATCTTGCTGGGAGCAATGGCTGGGAGTTATGAGCTAAATACCATTATCGAGCAGGCAGACACTATTGCGCAGCATGAATGGTTTATCCCATCTCTAGTGCTCATACTACTCGGTGCATTTACTAAATCTGCGCAATTCCCGTTTCATTTTTGGCTACCTAACGCGATGGCAGCTCCCACTCCGGTCAGTGCGTATTTACACTCGGCAACAATGGTAAAGGCAGGCATTTACCTATTAGCACGTTTATCGCCAGTTTATGCCCACAGCGAGATCTGGTTTTATGCTTTAGTCATCACTGGGAGTATCACGGCCATTTGGTGCACATTTGTCGCATTAAAACAAACTGACTTGAAGCTGATGCTAGCCTACAGCACGAATGTTGCTTTGGGTAAATTAACATTATTACTAGGTATGGGCACAGATTTGGCTGTTAGTGCAGTATTGATGTTTATTCTCGCTCACTCTTTCTATAAAGCTGCGCTGTTTATGGTGGTGGGTAATATCGACAAAGCGACAGGAACACGAGATATTGATCAATTGTACGGTCTGAAGTCAGTTCTCGTCATCAGCATGGTTGCGGGGAGTTTGGCTGCATTGTCTAAAGCGGGGTTCCCGCCGTTGTTAGGCTTTTTGAGCAAAGAATACATGTACAAGTCCGCAGTAGAGCTCAATAACTGGATCGCCTTTGTACTATTAATC
Organism: Vibrio sp. Vb0888; assembly: GCF_033338835.1. Taxonomy (NCBI): domain Bacteria; kingdom Pseudomonadati; phylum Pseudomonadota; class Gammaproteobacteria; order Vibrionales; family Vibrionaceae; genus Vibrio; species Vibrio sp. Vb0888. The sequence goes on along the minus strand of NZ_JAWOTL010000001.1, from coordinate 448,792 downwards.
GTGAATATACTGATGGTCGCGCTAACCATTATGCTTATTGCGAGACCATTCTTTGCTCGCCGTGATCTCGTGCCGATTGAAACTAAACCAGTTGAGACAAAAAAAGCCATGTGGATCTCGCCTTTGCTCTTGGCACTTGGCAGTCTCCTGGTCCCGTTATTCGGTTTAAATTGGTTAGATCGCAATATTATTTTTCCGGGCTCTGCTGACATTCTGCCCACAGCAGCTCTTAAAGAGACATCACTATGGCATGGCGTGAATGTACCGTTAGTGTTAAGCGTTATTACGCTAGCGTTGGGGTATGTGGTGTACCGTGTTTATCCAGCTGTGTCTGCATTTTTTCAGCGGTTACATCTATTCGTCCCCAAAGCGGAGAATATTTTTGAACGACTATTAGATGGCATGATGACAGTGGCGAAGTGGCAAACGGCGCGGTTACAGCAAAAGAAATTGAGTCGCTATGTCCTATTATTTTTCACGGTACTTGCCGTTGCGTTACTGAGTCAGGTAGCGCTTATTCCTCTGCCTTTGGTTGGCGAACTTTCAAGTGTCACTTTCTATGAGATTGGTATTGCCTTATTGTTGATTGGTGCTGCGCTCGTATGTACGTTGTCCCACGCAAGACTTCTTGCGATTTCTGCGCTTGGTATGATTGGCTTCATGACCACGCTTGTTTTTATGATTTATAGCGCCCCGGACGTTGCGAAGACTTTACTGTTAGTGGAAACATTAATGGTGGTCTTTCTTGCATTGTTAATGCGTCATATGCCGCGTCTAGCCACCGTGCCCAAGCATTCAATAAAACGTAAAGTAGCGAATATTTGCATAGCAGGTGTGATAGGTGTTTCGGTTACTTTACTTTTGTTAGGAATCACGTCTCAGCCGATGGACTCTTCGGTGTCAGATTTCTTTGCAGAAAACAGTGTCCCGGGTGGACATGGGCGAAACATTGTTAACGTTATTCTGGTCGACTTTCGCGCATTTGATACATTGGGAGAAGTTGTCGTCGTTGTTATTGCTGGGATTGCGGCAGTGAGTTTGCTTAAGACAAGAGCGAAAAAGCAAAATCGTATCCAATCATTAATTTTTGCAACCACGGCACACATTGTTTCGGCACTCATGCTCGTATTTTCAGTGTATCTGTTGTTACGTGGTCATAATGAACCGGGTGGTGGCTTTATTGGTGCGTTGATTGCCGTTATTGGTTTATCACTTCTCATGTTCGCGGAATCACCGAAATACGTTCGTTCTAGGTTGTATTTCAAACCGTTTCTCATTGCGTTATCTGGCATCGCATTGAGCTTAGTTTCTGGTGCTTTGAGCTTTGCGTTTGATAAACCGTTTTTGACCGGACTGTGGTGGAAGGATGTTATACCCCTAGGGACGCCATTGGTTTTTGATGTTGGTGTTTACCTTGCCGTTATAGGTGGCGTGATGGGTATGCTGCTTCGTATTAATGAGGAGCTAGAGTGATGGAAATAGTCTGGAGTGTTGTCGTTGGAGTATTTGTCGCAACAGGTGTTTATTTAATGCTTGAAAAGCATATCTTGCGCCTTTTGTTCGGCATCATGTTACTCAGTAGTGCGGTTAACCTTGCTATTTTTACCGCTGGGAGGCTGACGCCCGGAGAGCCGCCATTGATTGGCGATAATGCTCTTTTACCACCAGATAGCGCGGCAAATCCTTTACCTCAAGCGCTTATCTTAACTGCGATAGTCATCGGTTTTGGACTACTTATTTTTGCTTTAATGCTGTTCTATCGAGCTTATAAAGACACTGGAACTGCAAACGTCGATGAAATGCAACGTTCTGAGGAGGGTCAATGAGTTCGATTTTGCTTACGTTACCGGTTGTTCTCTCGCTGAGTACGGCGTTGACTATCTTCTTCGTCCGTCGCTCAACAAAAAGTGTTGAGTGGTTGAGCGGTGTAAGTGCGATTTCGAACCTTTTCGTTGCGGGCTTTCTCACAGAAAACATCATAAGTAATGGTATTCAAGCCGTTGCTTTTGGTCAGTGGAGTGCGCCATTTGGTATCGTGTTTGTCGCAGATTACCTCAGCGTTGCTATGGTGATGATCACGGCGGTGATTGGTGCGATATGTGTTTTCTACGCGATGGCGGACCTTCACCGAAAGCCCTCCTATAGCAATTACCATGCGTTAATGCACATGTTGCTTGCTGGCGTTTATGGCGCTTTCCTGACTGGAGATATTTTTAATCTGTATGTTTGGTTTGAGGTCATGCTCATTTCATCATTTGGTTTAATGGTGTTAGATGCAACGAAAACTCAAGTTGATGGTGCAGTAAAGTACGTGATGTTGAACCTGATTTCGACGCTGGTATTTTTGCTTGCTATCGGCTTGTTGTATGGCGCAACGGGCACCTTGAACTTGGCCGATCTCTACACCAAAGTAGGGGAAAATGAATTGAGCATCAACATGATGCTGTCCGCGCTATTTTTGTTTGCCTTTTCTATTAAAGCGGCACTCTTTCCTTTATTTGCTTGGTTGCCAGCTTCTTATCACACGTTACCAAGCGGTGTGGTGGCACTGTTTGCCGCGTTGCTTACTAAAGTCGGTGTATACGCGTTGATAAGAGTCTTTACCTTGGTATTTCCGCTCGCCGAGAGTGGTTGGCAACCGACGTTAATTTGGGTCGCAGGGCTAACCATGTTAACGGGCGTTTTAGGAGCGGCTAGCCAATTCGACATTAAGAAAATTCTTTCTTTTCATATTATTAGCCAAATAGGCTATATGATCATGGGGTTGGCTATTTACACTCCCTTAGCTTTAGCCGGTGCCATTTTCTACATTGTTCATCACATCATTGTAAAAGCGAATTTGTTCTTAATAGGTGGATTCATCGAGCGCAAATATGGCTCTAGTCAACTTGAACATTTGGGTGGGGTATACAAAGCTATGCCTTGGTTAGCGTTCTTGTTTCTTGTCCCTGCGTTTTCTCTGGCCGGTTTTCCACCGCTATCGGGTTTCTGGGGAAAGCTATTGGTCATCAAGTCGAGCATACAGGCTGAATATTACTGGTTAGCAGGTACCGCGTTATTGGTGGGGTTGCTTACCGTCTACTCGATGACGAAAATTTGGAGTGAGGCATTTTGGAAAAAGCCATTTAGAGAGAAGCCAGAACAGACTCTGCAGGCCAAAGTACATTGGTTGTACTGCGTTCCAATTATTGTATTGACAACGTTGACGCTAATCATTGGCTTAGTGGCGGAGCCTTTTTATCAATTTTCCGTTCAAGCTGCAGAACAACTGTTAAATCCGACTGAATACATCAGAGTGGTGTTAGGAGGAAATACATGATCTATCTATTCCTCAATTTTTTCTTAGCGTTAGCGTGGATGATGCTTAATGGCAGCTATTCGAGTCTGAATTTTGTTGTCGGATTTACGGTCGGCTTTTTTGCTTTAAGGTTGAGTCAACCATTTGGATTGAAAACGAGCTATTTTCAACGTTTTGCATCTGCATTGAAGTTATTGGTGTACTTCGCTTATGAAATGGTTATATCGGTTGCGAAAGTGGTGTGGGACGTCGTGACACCTACTCATTTGAGTCAGCCTGATATCGTTTATGTCCCTCTGGAGGTCGATTCTGACCTAGAAATCACATTACTGGCGAACATGGTTTCTTTAACACCGGGTACGCTTAGTTTGGATGTTACGGCTGATAAAAAGTATCTTATCGTTCATGCCATGTTTGCACCTGAACATGAAGAGGTTATTCGCGGAATTAAAGATGGGTTAGAGCATCGAATTTTGGAGGTGACGCGTGGATAGTTGGCTGCAAATAACGGTCACTTTTGCCTATTCTGGGCTACTACTCAGCTTTGTTATGGCTTTTGCTCGTTTAATTCTAGGACCAACGCTAGCTGATCGAGTTGTGGCGTTAGATCTGATTTCATTTATCACTATCGGATTTATTACGGTTTACACCTTAGACAGCGGTGAGGACGCTCTGTTAGACATCGCCATTACATTAGGTTTGGTCGCATTTCTCGGCACGATCGCATTTGCACGTTTGATCGTTAAAAGAAAGGAGAAAGAATAATGGACGTGTTGATTGGACTATTTTTATGCTTAGGAACATTGTTGACCTTGGTTGCAAGTCTAGGTGTCCTGAGGCTTCCTGATTTGTATACCCGAATGCATGCAGCGACCAAAGCTGGAACTGTCGGAGTGAGCTGCTTGTTATTAGCGGTCGCTTTCTCACTCCCTGAAGTTACCGTGATCTCTCGGGTTATCGGTACGATGTTGTTTATCGTTCTCACTGCGCCAGTCGCCTCCCACCTGCTCGGCAGAGCAATGCGAGAGGTCGGATATAAGATTTGGCGCAATGATTAACCATTAGCGTCGAATAGTACTACGTCCTAGTTGAAATAAACTCGAAGCTGTATTGATGAAGTCGGAAGTAATTGACGGTATATTCAAATGCACGACCATCTTCTAGGTAACCAGTGGACTCAACTTTTAGAATAGGGGAAGCTTCTGATTCATTCAGGTATGAGGCCGTCTCTGCATCTAACAAATACGGTTTGACAGACTGACTGCTTTTCGCAATTTTCAATCCTTTGCTATTTTCAATGTACTCATATTTAGAACCATTCATTATGGCTATGCTCAAGTCTGGAAATAACACTGCTGGCATATGAGTGACTTCGTAAATTTCAGGCTCATCATTAATACATCTGAGTCTATGTATTTCATATGTATCATCATTGGGCGAGAGATTTAACTGCTTAGCAACCTGTTCATTCGGTTTTTTAAGTTCGAACTTTATGACTTGAGAGCTAGGCGTTTTCCCCTGTTTACTGACTTCCTCGATAAAACCCAGCAAATGTAAGGCATCATGTTGGGCTTTTAGATCGTTTACATAAGTTCCACTACCTCTTGTCCGACTAATTAAATTATTGTCGACCAGAATTTGTAAGCTTTTTCTGATGGTTACGCGGCTTACGGAAAACTCTTCTTGCAAATCACTCTCTTTTGGAAGCATCGATTTAGGTTGTAGTTCCCCATCTTTGATCTTTTTTTCTAATCGTTCCGCAATGTCTATGTATTTGGGTTTCATAATACCTCGCTAAGTCTTGGATCATGATAGCAAGAATGTGATCTGAGATGTAGTTAATACTTTTCCTTAGGATCTTTGTGTGATTTTTATCTCGTATCTTTGTGCTTACACTTTAAATGTATCATAAAAGTATTAATACTTATTTTATACATTTTCAGGATAAACATTTGAGGTAGCGAAATGAAACGTCAAAAATTAACGATTGTTGGTGCTGGCAGTACATACACACTTGGTATGATGAACAGCCTTATTGCCGAAAAAGATAACTTTCCACTCGCAAAAGTCGTGTTTTACGACATAGATGAGAAACGCCAAGAATCGAATGCATTAGCTACTGAAATTCTATTGCGAGAACACTATCCAGAAGTTGAAGAGTTTGTTTATACAACGGATAAATCTGTCGCATTCGCAGATTCGGACTTTTTCTTTATCCAGATCCGCACTGGTGGGTTGGCCATGCGCGAGCGCGATGAACAAATCCCGCTATCCAACTCTTGTGTTGGGCAAGAGACATGTGGCGCGGGAGGAATGGCATATGGACTTCGCTCTATCGGCGACATGATCCAGCTAGTGAACGAGATCCGACAAACGTGTCCAGATGCGTGGATTCTTAATTACACCAACCCGGCGGCAATTGTCGCTGAAGCTTTAAATCGTGAATTTCCGCATGATAAGCGAATTCTAAATATCTGTGATATGCCAGCAGCGATTATGGTCAGCTATGCGCAATTGTTAGGATGTGAAATTTGGGACTTCGTTCCTGAATATTTTGGGCTTAATCACTATGGCTGGTTTACCAAAATTCGTAACAAACAGGGTGAAGACTTAACGGACAAAATTAAAAATATCATCCTAAAAGAAGGGATCAGTGCGGTTGATGCGGAAATAGCGGATGACCCATCGTGGCAAGCCACATTCAAAAACATGAGAACAATGCTTGCTGATAATCCAGAGTTTTTGCCGAATACGTATCTTCAGTACTATTTGTACCCTGAAAAAATGGTGGCGAAAGAGGATATCAACAATACCCGCGCAAGGCAGGTAATTAACGGCCGTGAGAAACGAGTGTTCGAATTGAACGCAAGAATAATTGAAGCGGGCACCACGAAGCACGAAACACTGCATGCCGATATCCATGGTCGATACATGGTGAGAGTTGCGGCTTCGCTTGCCTACAACTTGAGCGATGTGTATCTCGTCATCGTACCGAATAATGGTGCTATTACAAATTTACAAAATGACGCCATGGTAGAAGTTCCAGCTGCGCTAACTAGTGATGGACCGAAAGCTTTTACTGTAGGAAAAATCCCAACCTTCCAAAAAGCCATGATTGAGAGCCAACTTGGTTACGAGAAATTAGTTGTGGATGCTTGGTACGAAGGAAGTCAGCAAAAGCTGATTAATGCACTCACACTTAACCGTACCGTGGTTAATGTGCCAAAAGCTAAAGAAATAACAAAACAATTACTAGAAGAAAATAAAGCCTACCTTCCTCAATTTTTTCAATAACAACTGGACGTTCGGGGCCTACTTGTAGGCTCCGTGAATGAAACAAGAGGTTTATATGAAAGACATTATTCAAAGGTTCGGAGCCGCGATGTTTGTTCCCGTTCTATTATTTCCAGCAGCGGGCATGTTATTGGGTTTCTCTGTTGTGCTGTTAAATCAAGAAGTGTTTCCTTGGGCACTAGAGGGGAGTGCTTGGGTTAAAGTCTCGACGATCATTTTACAGGCATCTCTCGCTGTATTTAAAAATATGGCACTTATTTTTGCCGTTGGGTTACCTATCGCTTTAGCTAAAAAAGCATCTGGTCGCGCTGTACTTGCAACACTCGTTTCCTACATTACGTTTAACTACGTTATTGGTGGAATCCTTCAATTTTGGGGACCAGAACTGGGCGTGAACTATACGGAAGGTGAGCGAGGTTTGACTGAAGTTGGTGGCATTCTAACGCTTGATACCAACTTACTAGGTGCCATTTTAATTGCAAGTCTCTCTGTTTGGGTTCACAACCGATTCTTTGATAAAAAGCTACCGGATTGGGCGGCTGTATTTGGCGGAACGCCATTGGTTGTGATCATTAGTTTCCCCATTATGGTCGTGATGGCAATTCTAACTTGTTTGACTTGGCCAAGTATTCAGCATGGTATTAACAATCTGCAATCATTTTTGGTTTCTGCTGGATCGTTAGGGGTATGGCTATTTACGTTTTTAGAGCGAATCATGATACCAACGGGGTTGCATCATTTCGTATATGGTCCCGTTTTTTATGGGCCAGTTGCAGTCGATGGCGGAACGGTTGCCTATTGGATTCAAAATATACAGACATTCGCCCAGAGCTCGGAAAGTTTAACGACACAATTTCCTCAGGGTGGTTTGATGTTGACGGGAATGGGTAAAGTGTTTGGTTGTACGGGTATCGCACTAGCACTCTATTCAGTTGCGAAAAAAGAAAATAAAAAGATGGTGATGGGGTTAGTGCTCGGAGCCGCAATCACAGCAATTCTTACAGGGATAACCGAACCAATAGAGTTTACATTCTTATTTATCGCACCTGCGCTGTTTGCTTTGCATGCGTTGTTATCTGCGACAATGGCAACGATCGCCTTTATGTTTGGTGTTTCCGGTAACTTTCAGACTGGCTTGATAGACTTCATTTTCCAAAACTGGTTGCCTTTGGCTGGTAACCATGCAGGAACATACGTGATTCAGATTATTATTGGTCTCATGTTTACTGGTGTTTACTTTGTTACGTTTCGCGCGCTTATTTTAAAATACAACATACTTACTCCGGGACGTGAAGGTGCAGATAGTAAGTTGTATTCCAAAGCTGACTACAAAGAAGCGAAAGCGGTCCATAACAGTAGCGCAAGTCCGTCACAAGCTAGTGCCTTTATTGAAGGTCTGGGTGGAAAAGAAAACATTGAATTGTTAACTAATTGCGCGACGCGTTTGCGTGTTAAAGTTAAAGATGTCTCTCTTGTAAAGGAGAACGCATTTTTCACACAGCACGGAGCGGTGAATATTGTTAGAAATCAAGAGAGCCTTCAAATCATCGTTGGTTTAACGGTGCCACAAGTTCGCGAAGATATGAGCCAACTGATAAAAGCTTAACCCCCAAACTAATGCTCCAGCTCATATGGCTCAAAGGTGAGATAGAATTATCTCACCTTTTTTGTGTACATGAAGCATATTTCGCGCAGTTTCCACGAAAGTGGGGAGGAGTTATTGAGCGAGCTAAAAATACAGTTAGGTTATACCCGTCTGTATTGTTGGAAGACTTGTTGAGTCTCTAAGTGACAGTGGCGCCACTTTCTATGTTGAAAAGCGTTTTAATTTCTTCCAGCACTTCTGGGTTAGCAATAGCACCAATGTTTTTTACAGCTTGTCCGTTTACCAATTGTTTCACTGCTAGCTCAACCAATTTGCCTGAGCGCGTTTTAGGAATATCACTGATAGCAAAAATTTGTCGTGGGACATGGCGCGGTGAACATTTTGTTTTCAATGTTTGGCGAATTGAATCGGTGAGTTGTTGGGTTAACTCGACGTTGTGAGCGAGTTTTACTAGTAACCAGATTTCTTCAGACTGCTGGTTTAACTTGCCGACAGCGATGGAGTCTTCAACCTCGGGTAACGCGTTCACTTTCTGATAGATTTCAGCGGTACCGATGCGTACGCCGCCTGGATTTAAGGTTGCGTCACTACGGCCATAAAAAATAAAGCCGCCATGTTCGGTTTGCATCACATCGTCGCCATGGTGCCAGATATCGGTAAACTTGCTCCAATAAGCGTTGTGATAAAGTTCGCCGTTGTCGTGCCAGAAGCCAATAGGGAAGTTAGGTAGCGAGTTATTACAAGTCAGTTCGCCGCGTTTTTGCGTAATAGTATGTCCATCATCCTCTAGAACACGTGCGTCGATTCCCAGCCCTGCGCCTTGGCATTCACCTTTGTAAACTGGTGAGATAGGGTTTCCCAGTACAAAGCATCCGCAAATATCCGTGCCGCCAGCGATAGAAGCGAGATGCAAGTCCTGCTTGATGTGCTGATAGACATAACTAAATTGTTCTGGGTAAAGCACCGAACCAGTTGAGCAAAGAGTTTTGAGTGACTTCAGGTTATGTTCTAGTTTTGGAGAGCAGTTTGCCTGTTCCAGTGCTTCTAAGTATTTCGCTGAAGTACCAAACAGCGACACGTTATGTTCTTCTGCTAATCGCCATAAGACGGAGTGATCAGGATAAACCGGACTACCGTCGTAAATCACTAAGGTTGCTCCACTCGCAAGAGCGGAAACATGCCAGTTCCACATCATCCAACCACATGTTGTGTAGTAGAAAACCTTGTCTTGCGATTTGATGTCGCAATGCAGTTGATGTTCTTTGAGGTGATTGAGCAAGGTACCGCCTGCGGAATGGACAATACACTTAGGTTGACCTGTTGTACCAGAAGAATACAAAATGAATAACGGGTCATTAAACAGCATTGGTTGATATTGAATTGATTGTGGAGAAAAGTGGTGAGTAATATCGGACCAAGAGACAAAGTCAGAAGTGGTAGCTCTCTTAGCGTTTTGTAAATATTCGATTTGGCATACGCTAATAGTAGTCTCTTCGGAGGCACTGCTTAACTTACTACTAAGAGTGGTGTTCTTGTCCGTCATATCGAAAGCTTTGCCTCCGAACTGGTAGCCATCACAGCAAAAAAGAACTTTCGGCTTAACCTGACCAAAACGCTCTACGACGCTATCGATACCAAAATCAGGAGAGGTTGAAGTCCAAATAGCGCCAAGGCTTGTAGTAGCCAACATGGCTATAACGGTTTCAGGAAGGTAGGGCAAATAACCCGCAACGACATCGCCTTTACCGACACCACAATTGAGTAGCCATTGTTGAATGGCAGAAACTTGTTCAAGCAACTGTTTACCGGTGAGTTGTCGGTGTTCACCGCTTTCATTGCTAAAAACAATAAACTCACGCTCTGGTGATTGCTCAGCCTGAGATAGGAGGTTCTCTGCGTAGTTCAGCGTGGCGTCAGCAAACCATACTGTGTCTCTATTTACATGGTGATGATTAGAACCTGTTTGTGTCCATTTGGGACTGCCAAGGCTCTTGATTTGCGAACCTATATCTCCGATTACGTTGCAAAACTGCCAAGTATGTCGCCAAAATTCATCATTGTGCTCAATGGACCACTGGTGTAGAGACGTGTAATTGTTGATTACGGTACCTTCGGCTTTGTCTTTATTAACCTTTTCGATGAACCGTAATAAGTTGCTATTGCTGACGCGCTCAGCAGATGGTGACCAAATAGGTGCAGAATTTGGCATAGGTCCCTCTAATTTCAATTCTTTTGAATATGACCAAAAACAAAATAAAGGGGCGAACATAGCGGTGTTCGCCCCTTATCTGATCGTTTAAAGTTGTTCGGCAAGCTGAGGTAGTACCTCAAATAAATCACCAACCAATCCATAGTCGGCAACTTCAAAGATAGGAGATTCTGGATCTTTGTTGATCGCGACAATCACTTTGGATTCCTTCATTCCTGCAAGATGCTGGATGGCACCGGAAATCCCAACCGCTATATAAAGCTTAGGTGCAACGATTTTACCGGTTTGACCCACTTGTAAGTCGTTGGCAACAAACCCGGCATCAACTGCCGCGCGAGAAGCGCCAATGGCAGCACCTAGTTTATCGGCAACTTGTTCGATCAACGCGAAGTTCTCTTTGCTACCGACCCCGCGTCCACCTGACACAACCACCTCTGCCGCGCTTAATTCAGGACGTTCTGACACGGTTTTATCGACAGAAACCAATTCAACCATTGGAGCTGAGATAGTGACCTGCTGATGCTTAATATCAGCTTGGTTGTGACAAGTAACCGGCTCAAACGCAGACGCGCGCACGGTGATGACGCGAACCTTGTCGCTGGTGGTCACTTTGGCAAATGCGTTTCCTGCGTAAATAGGGCGGATAAAAGTGTTTTCATCGATAACTTGGACAATATCGGAAATTTGCCCAACGCCGAACTTCGCTGCTACTCGCGGTGCAAGATCTTTCCCTTTTGATGATGAGCTAGCCCAGATTGCGTCAAAACCTTCAGCAACACTCACTACAATAGGTGCGATACTCTCGGCAAATTGATGCTTAAGTTGCTCATCATCGACACAAATTACGTTTGATATACCATCAACGCGACAAGCTTGTTGAGCGACTTCTTCACACTGGTGGCCCACTACGATCAAAACATTGTCTTGGCTGACTTGTTTTGCTGCATTAACCACTTTGAGTGTGTCAGCATGCAATTGGTTATTGTCATGCTCTGCTATGATTAAGTTCTTCATGAAATCACCTTCGCTTCGTTACGCAGCTTATCGAGAAGCTCTGAGACAGATTCAACCTTGATGCCACCTTTTCTTTGCGCTGGCGGTGTGATTTCTTGAATGGTTTGGCTAAATACCACTTCAACACCCAGACTGTCAGGTGTGATGGTATCTAACGGCTTGCGCTTAGCTTTCATGATATTAGGCAAAGAGGCAAAACGCGGTTCATTCAGGCGTAAGTCAGTACTGATCACCGCAGGTAAGTTCATCGCGACCGTCATCAAGCCGCCGTCCACTTCTCTCACGACCTGAACTTTTTGATCTTCTATCTTCACGTCGGAAGCGAAAGTTGCTTGAGGCCAGTCAAGTAGGGCGGCCAGCATCTGAGCCACTTGGTTGTTGTCCGTATCAATGGATTGTTTACCCGTAATCACAAGCTGTGCTTGTTCTTGCTCAACCAGAGCTTTGAGCAGCTTAGCGACGACCAATGGCTCTATTTTGTCTTCAGTATCGATATGAATAGCGCGATCGGCACCTAACGCAAGCGCAGTACGTAGTTGCTCCTGACACTGGCTACCGCCGGCACTGACAACGATGACTTCATCTGCAATACCTTGCTCCTTTAGTCGTACGGCTTCTTCAACGGCTATTTCGCAAAATGGATTAATCGTCATCTTGACGTTATTGGTTTCAACATCGCTATGGTCCGCTTTCACGCGAACTTTAACGTAGGGATCAATGACCCTTTTGATTGGCACTAGTATTTTCACGTTAGATTCCTTTTACAGTGAAGACTATGTGTTTACAGTGAAGACGATGTGATGACGTCTTTAAAATGATGTTAATTTACCTTTACGTTTGCGTCAACTTTAAATATATTGTTGATTAACAAGTTGGCAACATGCAAAGAAAAAGGAATGCAATCATGGAAAGAGACTGCATGGAATTTGATGTTCTGATTGTAGGCGCAGGTCCCGCAGGCTTGTCTGCGGCATGCCGAATCAAACAATTAGCAGCAGAAAAAGAACAAGACCTCTCTGTTTGCGTGGTAGAAAAAGGCTCTGAAGTTGGAGCGCATATTTTATCGGGTGCGGTGTTTGAAACGCGAAGTTTGGATGAGCTTTTTCCCGACTGGCAAGAGAAAGGCGCTCCGCTCAATACCAAAGTAAACCAAGATAAAACCTACTATCTAGGCAATGACATCAATGGTCATGAACTGCCTTCTTGGGCGGTGCCTAATACGTTACATAACAAAGGTAATTACATCATAAGTTTGGGCAGTCTATGCCGATGGATGGCGTTGCAGGCTGAGAACTTGGGGGTGGAGATCTACCCAGGTTTTACCGCCAGTCAAGCGATCATCGATGAAGATAGTCGTGTTTGTGGCGTGATCACGGGCGATATGGGGTTAGACAAAAATGGTGAACAAAAAGGAAATTTCGAACCTGGTATTGAACTGCGAGCGAAGTTTACTTTATTTGCTGAAGGCGCACGGGGGCATATTGGTAAGCAGTTGATTAACCGATTTAATCTTGCTGAAGAGAAAACGCCTCAACATTACGCTATCGGTTTTAAAGAGCTGTGGGAAATCCCATCAGAGCAGCATCAGCAAGGTTTAGTAGTGCACGGATTAGGTTGGCCGCTATCAAATGAAGCTACAGGTGGCAGTTATCTCTACCATTTAGAGGGAAACCAAGTTGCCGTCGGGTTGATTGTTGACTTGAATTATAAGAATCCGCACTTGAGTCCATTTGATGAGTTTCAACGTTTTAAACACCACCCGTTGATTGAGCAATACCTCAAAAATGGGAAGCGTATTAGCTATGGCGCAAGGGCGATCACCAAGGGTGGCTTTCATTCGCTTCCCACTCAGCAATTTGCTGGTGGTTTATTAATTGGATGCGATGCAGGAACACTTAACGGCGCTAAAATCAAAGGCACACACACGGCAATAAAATCTGGCATGCTTGCCGCTGAAGCAGTATGTGAAGCCCTTGAGAGTCAGTCAGTTACTGCTGATTATCAAAAGCATTTCAAACAGTCTTGGCTGTATGAAGAGCTTTATCAAGCACGTAACTTCTCAAGTGGCATTCACCGCTTTGGATCGTGGCTGGGCGGTGGTTTAGCGCTGCTGGAACATAACGTATTAAAAGGCAAAGCTAAGTGGCATATCCGCTGTGATAAGCCTGATCATCAGTCTCTGTTATTGGCGGAAAGCAGCAATGAAATTGTCTATCCGAAGCCTGATGGCGTGTTAAGTTTCGATCGCCTCTCTTCTGTTTATCTATCCAATATCTTCCATGAGGAAGATCAACCATGCCACTTACGACTGGAGAACCAGCGGATCCCTATTGAGCAGAACCTTGAATTATATGCAGAGCCAGCACAGCGCTATTGTCCGGCTGGCGTGTATGAAATCGTACAGGGGGAGCAGCAGCCAGAGCTGCAAATAAATGCGGCCAACTGTATCCACTGTAAGACCTGCGACATCAAAGATCCAAGTCAAAATATTACCTGGACTCCGCCAGAAGGTGGTGGTGGTCCGAACTATCCAAATATGTAAGCGTTTGAGAATAATTTTTATTAACAATTTATTTACTTAAAGTTTGCGTTAGTTCAAATCTTTCTCGATGAACTCGATTGCAACTTAATCTTTCAGGCACTATTCTGATTTTAAATTGACGTTTACGTAAACTGAATACAAAGTTGATGCATAGGTGTAAAAGCGGTTACCAGTATCAAAGTTAGGTTTGATCAAATAGTGCTCAATGGAACGCACTTAAAATAACGAAAGGGAGATCAACTATGGTATCGGAATCGCCTCTGTTGCAGGTAAACGATATTTCATTGGCTTTTGGTGGGGTTAAAGCTCTAACTGACGTGAGCTTCCATGTGAATGAAAAGGAAATCTTTTCAATCATTGGTCCAAACGGTGCAGGTAAAACCTCAATGCTCAATTGTATCTCTGGTCGATACACACCAAACAAAGGCTCTGTAATCTTCGCTGGAGATGACGTAACTAAACGTACACCAAGCCAACGAGCTGAGTTAGGGCTGGGAAGAACCTTCCAAAACTTAGCGCTCTTTTCTCATATGTCGGTACTGGACAACATCATGGTTGGCCGACACCACCTACTGAAAAACAACTTCGTCACGGGGCCACTCTATTGGTTCTCCAATGCGCAGAAAGAGGAGATGGCGCACCGCAAATATGTGGAAGACGTGATCGATTTTCTAGAAATCCAGCACATCCGAAAAGCGACTGCAGGCACGCTATCTTACGGCTTACGTAAGCGTGTAGAGCTTGCTCGTGCCATTGCCTTAAAACCTAAGTTACTGCTGCTTGATGAACCAATGGCAGGTATGAACTTGGAAGAAAAGGAAGACATGGCACGTTACATCATGGATCTGAATGAAGAATTAGATATCACGATCATCATGATTGAGCACGACATGGGCGTGGTCATGGACATCTCTAATCGCGTTTTGGTTTTGGATTTCGGGAAACACATTGCTACAGGTGAGCCTGAAGAAGTGATGGCCAACCCACATGTGAAACAAGCGTACTTAGGCGAAGAGCTACCGACATTAGAGGAGAGTGCATAATGGCACAGCAACATAATGATTGGGCAGATATAACCCGCTTAGATACCTTTCCAAAAGTGTTGCAACACAATGCCAAGAACTGGCCCGAACAAGTCGCAATGCGTGAAAAGGAGTTTGGTATATGGCGAGAGTTCACTTGGAAGGATTATGAAAACCGCGTCAAGTGGATGGCATTGGCACTACAAGATTTGGGTATTGGTGAGCAAGATGTCGTTGGTTTGCTAGGTGATAACCGCCCGGAATGGGTATGGGGCGAGTTAGCGGCACATGCGATCAAAGGTTTCTCGCTGGGCATCTATCAAGATTCTATGCACGAAGAGGTGGCGTACCTTATCAACTATGCCAAAGCAAAAGTCGTGATTGCCGAAGATGAAGAGCAATGCGACAAGCTGCTTGAGCTTGGTGATGAAATTCCTAGCGTTGAATACATTATTTACTGCGATCCTCGTGGAATGCGTAAATACGATGATCCAAGATTGATTGATGTTGAACAGGTCTACAAAAAAGGTCAGCTGATTGATAAAGCGGACCCAGACAAATATCTCAATATGGTTGTTGAAACCAAAGGCAGCGATCTTTCAATTCTATGTACAACGTCGGGTACGACTTCTAAACCAAAATTGGCTCAGCTACACAGTGGCACGTTCTTGGATCACTGTGCGGCTTACTTGCGTGCAGACCCTCGTTCCCCAGGCGACAACTACGTTTCTGTTCTGCCTTTACCTTGGATTATGGAGCAGGTTTACGTGGTTGGTCAGGCGTTGATTTCTCGTCAAATCGTTAACTTTGTGGAAGAACAAGAAACCATGATGTCCGACTTGCGTGAAATCGGTCCAAACTTTGTGCTGTTAGCGCCACGTGTGTGGGAAAACATTGTGGCAGACGTGTCTGCACGAATGATGGATTCGACACCGTTTAAGCAAAAGATGTACAAACTGGGCATGAGCTTAGCCAACAAAGCGTTAGAGCAGGGCAAACGTTCTAAACTCGCCGAATGGATTCTTTTGCGTGCTTTGCGAGACCGTTTAGGCTTTTCGAACCTAACATCTGCTGCAACGGGCGGCGCGGCGATGGGGCCTGACACTTTCCGTTACCTACAAGCTATTGGTGTACCACTTAAGCAGCTTTATGGTCAGACCGAAATGTGTGGCGCATACACCGTGCACCAAGCGGATGATGTGGATTACGATTCCGTTGGTGTTGCGTTTGATAATGCAGATGTGAAAGTCATCAACCCGGACAGCAATGGCGTTGGTGAAATCATCGCGAAAAGTACAGGCATGTTTACTGGCTACTTAAACAACCAAGCAGCATATGATGAAGATGTTCAAGATGGTTGGATGCACACAGGCGATGCGGGCTATTTTAAAGATTCCGGTCACTTGGTCGTGATTGATCGTCTGAAAGATATGTCGGAAACCAGCCATGGCGACCGTTATTCGCCACAGTTTATCGAAAACAAACTCAAGTTTTCACCGTTTATTGCAGAAGCCGTGGTGGTAGGTAAAGGTCGACCTTGGCTGTCTGCCATCATCTGTATTCGCTATGCGATCGTCGCGAAGTGGGCAGAGCAACGCGGCTTGGCATTTACCAACTACACCAACTTATCTGCTCAACCAGAAGTGTACCAAGCGATTCGTGAAGAAGTTCAAAAAGTGAACGAATCCCTACCGGATGCACAGAAGATCAGCAAATTCATTCTACTTTACAAAGAGCTGGATGCCGACGATGGAGAGCTAACTCGTACACGTAAAGTACGCCGTGGTGTGGTTGCAGAGAAATACGGAGACATCATCGAAACCATCTACAGCGACGATCCAAAAGTCGATGTCGATACAGTGATCACTTATCAAGATGGCACTAAAACACGCATTCAAACGTCGCTAGTTATTGAAACGCTTATCGAGCATGAGCCAACACTAGTGGATAGCGAACAACGGAGGATCGCATAGTGAATACGGATTTATTACTGCAACTCGTCATTAATGGCGTGATCGTTGGCATGTTGTATGGCGTTGTCGCCATGTGCTTTGTATTGATTTACAAATCGACCCAGGTGGTCAACTTTGCTCAGGGTGAGTTCTTGTTGATTGGCGCATGGGTATGTTGGGCGGCATTGGTACACCTACAGTTACCGTTTTTTATCGGCTTTTTACTCACGCTCGCGTTCATGATGATTTTTGGTATCGCCGTGCAAACCATTGTGCTCAGACCGTTGATTGGTGAACCGATTATCTCTGTGATCATGGTGACCATTGGTCTATCGATGTTTTTCCAAGCGCTGATGAAGTGGATATTCGGTGTCTCTGCTGTGTCGTACCCGCAAGTGTTCGAAACCAACGTGGTGAATATCGGAGGTTTGAATGTTGAGTTTGCTTACATTCTGAGCTTGATCTTCTCAATGCTCATCATGGGCGCGTTCTACTGGTTCTTCAAATTCAGCAAAATGGGTCTGGCAATGCGCGCAACGGCATTTAACCAGCAAGTAGCCCAGAGTCTTGGCATTTCCATCAAGAAAGTGTTCGCCATCAGTTGGGCCATTTCGGCAATGGTATCTGCAACCGCAGGGATTGTTATCGGTATCGTTAACGGCGTATCTGACGCGCTATCCATTATTGGTATCAAAGTTTTCCCAGCCGTTATTTTAGGTGGCTTAGATTCGGTAGTCGGCGCAATTGTCGGTGGTATTACCATCGGGGTGCTAGAAAACTTGGCTGAGTTTTTTGATAGCCAATACCTGCAAGTGGGTAACTTATACAACATCGCACCATTCTATGTGCTGTTAATCATTCTTGCCTTCAAGCCATATGGCCTGTTTGGTACCAAAGATATTGAGCGTATTTAAGGAGAAATAACATGGCTCAACTTAGCATGCGCCCATGTGGGGATTTTCGAACCACATATAAAAGCGATACGCCAATTTTTGAAACCAAAACCATCAGAAGCCTTGCGATTGCAGGTGTCATCGCCATGCTGGCAGCACCGCTGGTCTTGGATATTTACTTCCTAAACCTGTTTATTCAGATTGCATACCTCGGTATCGCGGCATTGGGCTTAAACATTCTGGTTGGTTTTACCGGACAAATCTCGCTAGGTCACGGTGCGTTCTTTGGTTTTGGCGCCTTTGCATCGGCTTGGTTAAATAACCAGTTTAACATTCCAGTCGTGTTTGCGATTCCGCTTGCGGGTTACTTAACCATGATTGTGGGGATGCTGTTTGGTCTGCCAGCGGCTCGAATTAAAGGTTTATACCTAGCTATCGCAACGTTGGCGGCGCAGTTTATTCTAGAGGACTTCTTTGCTCGCGCAGATTGGTTCAGTGGCGGCTCATACGGTGCAAGCGCGAACCCAATTAATTTGTTTGGCTTTGAGTTTACGACTGACGAAAGCTTCTTCTATATCGCTCTGTTTGCGCTGATCTTCATGTATATGTGGGCATCAAACTTAATCCGTTCTCGTGACGGTCGCGCGTTTGTCTCAGTACGAGATCACTATCTATCAGCAGAGATCATGGGCATCAACCTAACCAAGTATCGTCTGCTCTCATTTGGAGTGTGTGCATTCTATGCGGGCATCGGGGGTGCACTCTACGGACATTATCTAGGGTTTGTATCAGCAGAAGGCTTCACCATCATGATGTCTATCCAGTTCTTGGCAATGATCATCATTGGTGGCTTAGGCTCAGTCAAAGGTACGCTGATGGGGACGATATTTATCGTACTGCTGCCTGAAGTTTTAGAGTTTGGCGTAACGGGGCTTTCAGCGTTTGGTGATACCACCGCTTTCACTGATGGTCTGGCTTACTTCAAAGAAATGGCGATTGGTTTAGTCATCATGCTGTTCCTCATTTTCGAACCTCAAGGATTATCGCATCGCTGGCAACAGATTCGAGCATATTGGAAACACTATCCGTTCTCATATTAACGTGGAATATACCTCAATAACAAGGACAACGAGTTATGAACAAAGGACATTTAGCGACAACGTTGGTGCTGTCATCTGCACTGTTTACTACCGCAACTTGGGCAAAAGATTCTGTGTTTGTCGGACAATTAGTCGATTTTTCTGGACCAACGGCCTATGTGAGCAAGCCTTATGGTTCTGGCGTGCGAGACGCATTGCGTTGGATTAACCAAAACGGTGGCATTAACGGTACCGAGCTCGAATTTGAAACAGTAGACATGGCGTACAAAGTACCAGTGGCGATTTCTAACTATAAACGTTGGGTGGCGCGTAAAGACATGGTTGCGCTGCAAGGCTGGGGTACGGCGGATACCGAAGCACTTATTTCGTTTGTTACCAAAGACAAAGTGCCGGTGTTCTCTGCTTCTTACTCTGGTCACTTAACTGACCCAACTGGCAAAAACCCAAAAACCGCGAAACCAGCGCCTTATAATTTCTTTTATGGTGCGTCGTACTCAGATGCGTGCCGTGCGCTAGTTAAGTGGGCGAAAGAAGATTGGGAATCTAAGGGCAATCAAGGTGCGCCGAAATTTACGCACATTGGCGATAACCATCCATTCCCGAATGCGCCAAAAGAAGCGTGTGCAGAGTACGCCAAAGAGCTTGGTTTTGATGTGCAAAACCCAGTCGTTGTGTCACTAAAACCAGGGGACTTCAAAGCGCAATGTTTGTCGCTGAAAGAGTCAGGCACCAACTACGGTTACATTGCCAATATCGGTAGCTCGGTTATCTCACTAGTGAAGTCTTGTAACACGGTTGGGACAGAGTTCCAGTACATGGCAAACATTTGGGGCGGCGACAAGCCAGTGCTTGAAGCAGCAGGCGATGGCCTTAAAGATTACGTTTTCCCAGGTATGACGGCGTTTTGGGGAGACGATAACGAAGGCATGAAGCTGGTTCGTGAGATTTCTAAGCAGTCTGAATCAGAGCCGGGCGAATTCAGAACTCACCATTACATTCGCGGTATTTGTTCTGCGTTCTATATGAAAGAAGCGATGGAGTGGGCGAAAGACAACGGTGGTATCACAGGTGAAAACATCAAGAAGGGCATGTATGTCCATGACAACTGGGTACCACAAGGCTTAGAAGGTGTTTGTGTCCCTGCGAACTGGAAACCGGAAGATCACCGAGGCACAACAACCGTGAACGTCTTTATGGGCAACAACGATGGCGGCGCAGTTGATATTAAGAAAGTATCTCAGGTGACATTGTCACGTCGTGACGATTGGCTAGGTTACTAATCTACGACTTATTAATAACAAAGCTTACTGAAAATAAGGATGGGTGAGAGAACACTCTCACCCTAGCAAGGAGTAGCTTGATGGCTGAATTAGCAACGAATATCGAACCGGCAGAAATACTGCTTTCAGTGAACAACATTGAAGTCGTCTACGACGAAGTAATACTAGTACTTCGCGGTGTGAGTTTAGAAGTTCCAAAAGGGCAGATTGTGACCTTACTGGGCGCCAACGGTGCGGGTAAATCCACAACGTTGAAAGCCATTTCTGGTTTATTGAAAACCGAAGATGGTGAAGTGACGCGCGGCGAAATCAACTTCATGGGCGAGCGTATAGACAACAAAAGCCCGGAAGAGATCGTCCGTTCGGGCATCTTCCAAGTTATGGAAGGGCGCCGAATTGTTGAAGATATGACGGTAATAGAAAATCTTCGCTTAGGCGCTTATACACGCACTGACAACGAAGTTGAACAAGACATCGAAATGGTGTTTGACTATTTCCCGCGACTCAAAGAGCGCACTGGCCTGGCGGGCTATTTGTCTGGCGGTGAGCAACAAATGTTAGCGATTGGCCGAGCGTTAATGGCTCGACCGAAGATGATTTTGTTGGACGAACCGTCTATGGGGCTTTCTCCGCTGCTAGTTAAAGAAGTATTCAGCATTATTAACAAGATCAACAAAGAGCAAGGCATTACCATGCTTTTGGTTGAACAGAATGCCAACTTCGCTCTTCAAGCGGCCGATTACGGTTACATCATGGAATCAGGCAAAATCGTACTAGATGGCAGCAAGCACGAACTGTTAAACAATGAAGACGTAAAAGAATTCTACCTTGGCGGAGGCGATGAAGATCGCAAGAGCTTTAAGAATCTGAAATCTTACAAACGTCGTAAGCGTTGGTTGTAAGGAGCAAGGATGAACGAACTATTTGATGCGAAAGAATCGTTGTCTCTACAGGCGCGAGAAGAGTCGCTGTTTCAACGTTTGCCAGCGCTGATTGAGAATTCGAAAGCCAATAGCGAACATTACGCAGCGCATTTTTCTGAGTTAGAGCCTACATTGGCAAACAATCGTGAAGGGCTTGCTCAGTTCCCGATTACACGTAAGTTCAATGTACCAAATCAGCAGCAACTTAAACCGCCGTTTGGTGGCTTAAATAGCGTTGCCATTGGTCAAATGGCGCGTGTTTTTCAGTCTCCTGGGCCTTTATATGAGGCTCAAACGGATGAGGCCGATTTCTGGCGTATGGGGCGCGCGTTTCACGCTGCTGGGTTCTGTGCGGGTGATTTAGTGCATAACACGCTCTCTTACCATTTCTCTCCTGGCGGATTTATTATGGATGGTGGCGCAAGGGCTTGTGGCTGTGCGGTATTTCCGGCTGGAGTAGGCAATACCGAAGCGCAAATAGAGGCAATTAAACAGCTTCAACCTAATGGTTACACTGGTACACCTTCGTATTTGCTGACGTTGCTACAAAAGTACCAAGAGAAATACGATGAGCAGCCTAGCTTTGAGAAAGCTCTGGTCTCTGGTGAAGCGGTTACAGCAGACATGCAACAGATGTTTGAGG
This sequence comes from Vibrio sp. Vb0888, assembly GCF_033338835.1. Lineage (NCBI taxonomy): Bacteria > Pseudomonadati > Pseudomonadota > Gammaproteobacteria > Vibrionales > Vibrionaceae > Vibrio > Vibrio sp. Vb0888. The sequence goes on along the minus strand of NZ_JAWOTL010000001.1, from coordinate 427,016 downwards.
AAAAAGGCATTGCAGTCTTTCAAGCCTACGCAAGTGCAGAGCTTGGCTTGATTGCTTATCAAGTGTCTGGTGAACAAGGATTAGTGATTGCCGAAGATATTATTGTTGAAATCGTTGATCCTGATGGTGTTCCTGTACAACCGGGAGAAGTCGGTGAAGTCGTTGTAACGTCGCTTGATGAGAAGTTCCCGCTGATTCGCTACGCAACGGGAGATTTATCGGCATATCTAGAGATTAGTTCTGATTCTTCACGCACGAATGCACGAATTAAGGGCTGGATGGGACGAGCAGACTCCGCGGTGAAAGTAAAAGGGCTGTTTGTTTATCCGCATCAGATCCAAGAAGTCTGTCGTCGCCACGATATTAAAGGCTCCTTGAAAATTGAGCGCGATGGCTTCAACGATGCCATTACTTTCTGCTGTCATGATGTTCATGTCTCGGCAGAGGACATTCAAGCGACACTTCAGTCTGTCACCAAACTGAAAGGCAATGTCCAGTTTGTACCGAACCAAGTGGAGCAGCCGTTAATCAATGATCTTCGCAGTTAACTCATTGGTGGCATAAGTGCAGTAGAAAGTGGTTGTCATAAAAAACTAACAACGTACAGACAAAAGGCTAGAAAAGGGATACCACATTGCGCTGCGTATCCCTTTATTTTTTACTACCGCAATCAGGGAGCGGGTAAATGAAACAGGCACCAATGATTAACACACAATTCTGGGATGATTTGTTTATCCGAGGCACTATGCCTTGGGATGCCCAATCGACACCTCAAGAACTCAAGGATTATCTCGACAATTCACTTCATGTAGGCCAGTCAGTGTTTATTCCTGGGTGTGGTGCCGCTTATGAACTGAGCACTTTTATTCAATATGGGCATGACGTGATCGCGATGGATTACAGCCAAGAAGCGGTAAAAATGGCGCAATCAACGTTAGGTAACTACAAAGATAAAGTCGTATTGGGTGATGTATTTAATGCCGATTTTTCTCACTCGTTTGATGTCATTTACGAGCGGGCCTTTCTCGCAGCACTACCGAGAGACATGTGGTCAGAATATTTCTCTATGGTGGATAAATTGCTGCCAAGAGACGGTTTGTTAATTGGTTATTTCGTTATAGATGATGATTACCACTCTCGCTTCCCTCCATTTTGTTTGCGAAGTGGGGAACTGGCATCTTTTCTAGAGCCCACGTTTGAACTTGTGAAGTCCTCAGTGGTGGCAAACAGTGTTGAGGTTTTTAAAGGCAGAGAGCAATGGATGGTGTGGCAGAAGTGTTAGTCGTCACTGAGACTTCTTTAGAAAGTATTCGCGGAAACTGTCTGGTTCTTTGTGAATCGCTGATACATAAGTCTTCACTCTATGTCTGATGGAATGCTCACATAGTTTGTCGGTTTGTGTGAAACATTAATTTCTCGTTGCTGGTTTAAGTTGTTGAGATATCTCTAACAGCGGTTGAGTGGTTGAGTTTATTGCTGGCACGGGTTATGTGCTCAGAGCGTAAAGCGACAGATCAGCATCGATCCGAAAGGTAGTAGAACGTCTCTTACTGATCTGTCTATTTCATGCTTATACTATTTTAGGTTGACCATCTGATGCGGTGGCGCCGCCGTCTACAGGTAGGTTTACGCCATTAATGAAAGATGCGTCATCACTTGCCAAGAAAGTCACGACGGACGCAATTTCTTCAGGTTCGGCGGCTCGGCCGAGCGCAATGCGCTCATTGAATTTATCGCGGATTTCCTGCGGCCAGCCGTTCGTCATGTTGGTTTTTACTAAGCTTGGGCATACGGCGTTAATTCTTACGCCCTCCGCACCATGGTCCAATGCCATCGCTCGGGTAAGGTTCACCACTGCGCCTTTACTCGCGCAATAGAATGCGGCACCCCAGTCACCACCCAAACCGGAAACGGACGCGGTATTTACCATACAACCTTTCGTTTTTAAGAGTTCAGGCAAAGCAAACTTCGCGCAATAAACAACACCATCAATGTTTACACCAGAGATCTTCTTCCAGTCTTCCACACTACCTTCAATCACGGAACCAGGGACATGTACGCCAGCATTGTTTACTAAAATATCCAGTTTACCGAAACGGGTAACAACATCAGAAATCAGTGCTGCGACTTTTTCTGGGTCAGAAACATCAATAGAATGCGCAGACACACGCTGTTTATCAAAGCCCTCAACGGCGTTTGCCAACTGCTCTTCATTCCAATCGGCAAGAGCGACGTTTGCGCCTTCTTCATACAAACGTTTTGCGATGGCCAAACCAATACCATTGGCAGAACCAGTGACGAGTGCGACTTTATTTTTTAATCCTCTCATGCGATTTCTCCTTCGAAACTTACAAAAACGGGATCTTGATTTTTCTCTGTGCGCGGCAACATCAGTTTGTCGTTGTCGCTGTAATCTACGGGGATAGCCACCACTGCTGGTCCTTCAACGTCCATGGCTTTATTCAATGTCGGTAGCAATTCGTGTTGACTAGTCACTGCGAAGCCTTTCGCGCCAAATGATTCGGCGTACGCCTTGAAATCAATTGGTCCAAATTTCACACCAGAGCAGCGCTGATATTTGTTGATCTCTTGCATTTCTACCATGTTGTAGGCGTTATCAACCCACACAATATGGACGATATTGCAGTTCAGTCTAACCGCGGTTTCTAACTCCATGCTCGATTGCATAAAACCGCCGTCTCCCGATATCGATACCACTTTGCTACCAGGTTTTAGTAGGCTGGCACCAATGGCCCATGGCAGTGCAACGCCCATCGTTTGTTGGCCGTTAGACACCAGCATTTGGCGAGCTCGAAAACAGCTTAAGTAACGAGCGATCCAGATGTGGAAGCTCCCCATATCAAGGCATAGCGTGGTATCTGGTGTGATGATAGATTGCATGGCTTTAATTAGCGCCAGTGGATGAAACCCTTGCTTGTTATAGACATTGGGATAGGTCTTGATCACTTGCCGTTGCAGTGCTACCTCTTCCAGTACTGAAAGTGCCGTTGGGGAAAGGCGAGCATATTCAGAGATATAGCTGCCCATTTTGTCTAATGACTGCGCAATGTTTCCGACGATTTCAACACAAGGTTGATAATTAAGTTGGTATTCTGCTGGTTCAATATCGAGGTGAATCACTGGGTTGCGGTGGCTGTTCCAAAGCTCAGGGTCATACTCTATTGGGCTAAAGCCGATGGTGAGAATTAAATCGGCGTCCCGCAGTAAAACATCGCCAGGTTGGTTATTAAACAAACCGACACGCCCAGCAAAGTGATGATAGTAATTGATGTCTACCGTGCCGGCGGCCTGGTAAGTGCCGACAACGGGTAGCTGCGTATTTTGAAGAAATCGGGCGATAGCAGCAGCGTTTTGACTGCGGCTCGCGTGAAGGCCAAGTAAAACCACACAGCGCTTTGCTTTACTGATTCGACTGACCGCTTCTTCGATTGCTGCGATGTCTGCGCAACCAGGCTGTGTGTAAGGCGAGGGGACAATAATGTCCGTTTGGGTTTGCTCGGATAAAACATCTTGGGGGAGACTCAAAAAGCAAGCCCCAGGACGACCTGACTCTGCGATACGAAACGCGTTCGCCATGATCTCGCTTGCGGCGTCCACATGCTGCACTTCAGCACTGAACTTGGTTATAGAGCGAAAAATACTGACGGTATCCATGCTCTGGTGTGTTTGTTTTTGCTGGTCAGTTCGTTTCACTGCACCACCGATAGCAATCAGCGGATCGCCTTCGGAGTTTGCTGTTGCCACCCCCGTAACTAGATTTCCACAGCCTGGACCTGACGTAACCATGGTGACGCCTGCTTTGCCGGTTAGTCTTCCCATAACGCCCGCCATAAATGCGCCGTTAGCCTCGTGGCGTACCGGAATCATTTGGATGTTAGTGTCTTCAATCGCATCGAACAGTCGATCGATTTTTGCACCGGGAATACCGAATATGTACTTAATGCCGAGAGACTCTAGCTGTTGAGCGATCAACTGAGCTCCATTCTTATTTGAAGATTTGGATTGCATTTGTTGTCCTTATTATTTGCCTGACTTTGTTACTTTTCCGCCTTTTCTATAGCGGTATTTATATCTTCCGGAGCCAAATTGGCGTTGAGAAAGTCTGTCGATACCGGGGTATCAATCACTAGCCGCGAGACTTTGCCAATCTGGAGGAACCCTGACGAAATGCTGTAATCCTGAATATGACCACCTCCTTGGCGGTCATCAGTAATAAAGTGTTCGTGATAGCCGGGCACATTGATGCCAGTCGTATATTTAGGACTGCGAAAGCCGGCGACCACGCCTTGCTTATGCGTGAAGCGGAATGTTGGTTGCTCTTTGACCACTTCAAGCATTGGTCGATAAGGGCGTGTTTGTTTAGGTACGGTACGAGTACGAACTGAATCGAAAACGCCATCAATGCGCACTGCGCAAAATAGGTTATCGCTTGGAACCATGTCGTCTATGAGGCTATGGACTTCATGACGTGACATGCGCGATGTTAGTGGCAGCTCGATATCAGGCTTAAAAAAAGTCATGACAGCAAAGGGCGTTTTTTGCGCCAGGTCTGCCGGGTTTGCGGAGCCATCCGACTTGAGTTGAAAAACTTCCTTATCAAACGCAATCAACTCACCATCCAATTCATTGAACGTACCTAAACCAAAATCCCCATGTTTTAGCAGTTCTTCTATGGTTGTCGAGCCTTCGTAAACACCAGCGATCAAAGCACTCATTAACGAAGTCTGATAAATCTCACCATCTCCGGTAACGTGATGGTATTCAGAAAATTCTTTCGCTACTTCAAGCGAACAAGCACATAGAGGGTTATAAAATCCACGCATGAGTAAGACCAGTTATGCAATGAAGAGTATATTTAGATTGACTTCTACACGGTGCTAAATCCAATATAAAAAAGATTTATTTTGATATGGAAAATATATGGAATTTCGCTACCTGAAGTATTTTGTCGCGGTCGCCGAGACTCGTCACTTTACCCGAGCAGCTGAACAGCTAGGGATTGCGCAACCTCCTTTAAGTCAACAAATCAAAAAGTTAGAGCACGAGCTTGGCGTAGACCTATTTAAGCGCTTGTCTAGAGGAGTAGAGCTGACCCATGCAGGGCAAGTCTTTTATACGGATGCGGTAAATATTCTTGCTGATGTGGAACGCGCTAAAGCAAAAGCTCGACAGATTGCCCGTGGTGAAAATACGCAGGTTAAAATCGCGTTCGCAACGTCAACATCAACTTGCATTAAGGTATTAGAGAGGGTGGGGCGAATTCAAGAGAATGGGGTTCACTTCCAGACGGCGGAACTGTCAATGCCAGAGCTTGCCACTCAGTTAAAAAGCAAACAACTTGATCTCGCAATCATGCGGCTACCCTGTTACGCCAGTGAGCCTTTTGAGCACAAGGTGTTGTTTAACGACCCGTTTGTCGCGGTGATTCCGGCGGGGCACGAACTGGCAAAATATCCCTGTATCCAGATGAAACAGTTGAGAGGCCATAAAATTTTACTGTTTCCACGAGAGACTGGACCCGCACTGTTTGATGGCATGAGTACACTTTTTGCCGACGCAGGAGTAAGGCTCGAACCACAGTTCGCAGCACCGCAACTTCGTACGACGATTGCCATGGCGCAGGCTGGGTTAGGTATTGCTCTCGTTCCGCGCTCACTGGCTGAACATCTCGATGATTCCGCGACAGTCGCCGAGATTGATGATATCCCCCTAACCAGTCGTGTTGTCGTTGCTTGGGAGGCATCTAATCTCAATAAACAAGCGCTAAAAGTAGCCATGCACATCGGTCATGTTGAGGCTTAAAGCTTTGTCATATAACCTGTCGATTGTACCCAACGAACAAAACTTACTGAAGATTGCGACTCTGTTGTCGTATATATTACCTACATCAAGTTGACTTGATAGCTGAACTCTCGTTTTTATCGAGATGATAATGACGAGGACCTTGATTTAATGCATGGTTAAACCGCAAGGGTGATGGATGATTAAAGCACAAATATATGATGTATTTTGTGATGAGTTAGCTCAAGGTAACCCATGTGGCGTTGTCGAACTAAATCACTGGCTGAGTGATTCTGAATTACTTCAAATCACTCATCAGGTCGCTCAACCTGTCACATCATTTGTGGTTCGGTCTGGCACTGACTACCACATTCGCTGGTTTAGCCTAGAAGGAGAGATCAACCTATGCGGACACGGAAGTTTGGGCGCAGGCGCTGCAATCATTTCCAACTATCATCAGAATGAGATCATTCTAAAAAGCCAGTATGGCCATATTACCGTTACTGGACTGGATGGAATGTACAGGATCGTGATGCCAAGTTGGCAAGCCAAGCCTCATGCCATCCCCTTGGATATTTCAGGTTTTTCCAATCGCCCCGTAGATGCTTTTACAACGCGTGATTTGGTTGTTGTTCTCGAGTCCGAAGATGATGTTGTTCTCTATCAACCTAACTTTGATGAGCTGATTAAAATTGATGAGTTTCATGCGGTCATCGTGACGGCTCAAAGTTCTGATAGTGGCTATGTGCTGCGTTACTTTGCACCTAAAATCGGTATTTCAGAAGATCTTGCCACAGGTTCGGCTCAGTGCTCATTGGCGCCTTATTGGTTTGAAAAGCTAGGCAAAGAAAAATTGACGGCTCGTCAGCTATCTCGTGCTGGTGGTTATTTTGAAGTGGCTCGCGGTTTAGAATCTACGATCGTATTGTCTGCACACGTGAAAAGTCGGACTTGAATGCAAACGCCTCTAGCTCTTACACAAGATCTAGAGGCATCCATTTTTTATTGACTTAAAAGTGCCGAGCTAAGATTTTAACCCGGCAGCGGTCATCATGACGCGAAATAACATAGACACTAACCCTAATGCAGCGACGCTAACGACCCAAATTCCAACCATCCAAGCCCATTGGCGGCACCAATTTTTGATTTTCATACTCACTCCTTATCAACTCGTTAATGGTACGCTTCGCCTTCTTTTACTTTTCCGGAGAAGACGTAGTAACTCCAAAAGGTGTAAGCCAGAATGATCGGGATGATGATCACTGCTCCAACGAGCATAAAGCGCTGACTGCTTGCAGGAGCCGCTGCTTCCCATATTGATATGCTAGGAGGAATGATATTTGGCCAGATACTGATGCCAAGCCCAGCGAACCCGAGAATCACGATCACCAATGCCATCACGAAAGGGCTGCGCTCTTTACGCTTTTTAACGGAGTCGGCAATCTTCAAACATACCAGCCCAGTAATGACAGGTACGGGCAGTAAGTAGAACAAATTAGGCAGAGAAAACCATCTTTCCGCAATGGCAGGGTAAGCAAGTGGAGTCCAAGCGCTCACAATGACTAATGCGGAGATCATTGCCAGTAGTGTTTTGTTAGTGAAGCGGTACATCGTGTTTTGCAGTTCACCTTCCGTCTTCATGATGAGCCATGTGCTACCAAGCAGCGCGTACGTTGCGACTAAACCCAAACCACAAAAGATGGGAAAAGGGCTGAGCCAGTCGAGTTGGCTACCTACGAAGACGCGGTTTTCCACCGCAAAGCCTTGAATTACCGCGCCAACAACGATGCCTTGGAAAAACGTGGTTAAAATCGAGCCGACCATAAAAGAGCGATCCCAGAACTTTAAGTGGCTTTCCAATGCTTTAAAGCGAAACTCAAACGCGACGCCACGAAAGATCAAAGCAATCAACATCAACGTTAAAGGGATGGTTAGCGCTTCAATAATCACAGCGTAAGCCATCGGAAAAGCGCCAAATAGAGATGCGCCTCCAAGTACAATCCAAGTTTCGTTACCGTCCCAAACAGGTGCGACACTGTTGACCATGACGTCTTTTTGCTTTTCATCCTTGATGAAGGGCATCAGTACTCCAATACCCAAATCGAAGCCGTCCATGATGATGTACATCAAAGTGGCAAAAACGATGATCGCGAACCAAATCACGGATAAATCAAAATGCATATTTTCTACCTTCACTTTGTGACAAATTCTAAATGCGACCTGAAACGGTCGTCATGTCGTGCTCATCGTGTTCGATTGCATCGGGGCCTTTCTTGATTTGGTGGATCATGTAGTAATAACCAAAACCAAATACCAAGCTGTATACAACAAGGAAACACAGCAGGCTGATGCTCATTTGTAGGTCTCCGTGTGCAGAAACCGCATCACGCGTTTTTTGTACGCCATACACGACCCAAGGTTGCCGACCAACCTCTGTCGTAAACCAGCCAGCGAGTATTGCGATAAGACCAGATGGCCCCATAAACAATGAAAACTTGAGGAACCAACGCGAAGTATAAAGCGTGTTCTTTTTTCGTAACCATATGCTGTAGAAGCTCTGAAAAATCATCAGAAGTCCTAGCCCGACCATGATTCGAAATGACCAAAAGACGATAGGTGAGTTCGGTCGTTCCTCTTTCGGGAAGTCTTTCAGCGCCGGGATTGGCTCAGTTAAACTGTGGCGTAGGATCAAACTTCCTAAAACAGGAATTTCTAAGGCATAGTCTGTGCGTTCTTGTTCCATGTTTGGCATGCCGAACAATATCAATGGGGTTGGTTTGCCATCGCTGTTATCCCAATGTCCTTCGATGGCAGCGATTTTGGCGGGCTGGTGTTCCAGAGTGTTTAGCCCGTGCACATCGCCAATCACGGCTTGGAGTGGCGCAAGGAACACTAAGATCCCGAGCGACATCGAAAACATGGTTTTTACCGCAGTCGATTGATTGCCTCTCAATAAATGCCAAGCGGCTGACGCGCCTACAAAGAGTGCTGAACTGACGAAAGCCGCGACGCTCATGTGCGCCAAACGATAAGGAAATGAAGGATTGAAAACGATAGCAAACCAGTCGGTTGGCACCACACGTCCGTCGACAATTTCATAGCCTTGTGGCGTTTGCATCCAACTGTTGGAGGCGAGAATCCAGAACGTCGAAATGATCGTTCCTAACGCCACCATCGAGGTTGCAAAAAAGTGCAGCTTTTCGCCGACGCGACGCCACCCAAACAGCATTACGCCAAGAAATCCGGCTTCGAGAAAGAAAGCCGTTAACACTTCATAAGTCAGTAATGGGCCTGTGATAGAACCAGCGAAGTCGGAGAAACCACTCCAGTTGGTGCCGAATTGATAGGCCATGACAAGACCAGATACAACACCCATTCCAAAGTTAACCGCAAAAATTTTCGACCAGAAGTGATAGAGCTTTTGGTAATCGGGATTACGTGTTTTTAGCCATAAGCCTTCCAGCACGGCGAGATAGGTGGCCAAACCTATGGTGATAGCGGGGAAAATAATATGAAAGGATACCGTAAAGGCGAACTGTATCCGTGCAAGCATAAATGCGTCGAGGCCAAACATTAAACTTCCTTTGATCTTTTAAGTTTTATGAGAGAGCTATTTTAAAAGGAGCGGAATGAGGGAAGTAGGTACAGACAGTGACTATAAACCTATAACAGATTAAATATTGAAGTGTTATTATTTTGAATTCGGCTTTATGGAAGGGGATTTGCGTTTGGCGAAGTATCAAGAGTTAGTGGAACAGCTTAAAAGGCAGATAAAATCGGGGATATGGCATCCGGGTGACAAGCTGCCTTCGCTGCGTCGCCAATCTGAACACTCGGGTTTGAGCTTGATGACGGTGTTGCACGCGTATCAAATTCTGGAATCTCAAGGCTGGGTAACGTCACAGCCGCGATCTGGTTATCGAGTCGCGCCCAATATTAAGAGTTCAAATGAACCCCAAGCGCCAGCCGCGGTTTCGTGGACAGAGCAGGTAGACATCAATGAGTTTATCTTTGATGTTCTGCAGGCGAGCAAAAATCCATCCATGATCAATTTTGGCTTTGCCTATCCAGACCCAAGTTTGTATCCACGCTATCACGTGAATCGGGCGATGAGCGCAGCCGCTCGCAATATGCCGATTTCCACCACCTTTGATAACTTACCGCCGGGAAATGAACAATTACGCACCATCATCGCGAAGCGTTATGCTGCGAAAGGCATTGAAATTTCACCCGATGAAATTGTCATTACGGCAGGCGCGCTGGAGGCGTTAACGCTCAGTTTGCAAGCTTGTACAAGACCGGGAGATTGGGTGGTTGTGGAGTCGCCTGCATTCTATGGCGCTTTGCAATCCTTAGAGCGGTTAGGTTTGAAAGCGCTCTCAGTAAGAACAGACCCAGTCACGGGCATTGACCTAGACTCATTGGAACGAGCGCTGCAAACACACGATGTGAAAGCATGTTGGCTGATGTCGAACTTCCAGAATCCTCTGGGTTTTACGCTTTCCAACGAGAAAAAACAAAAGCTGATTGAACTGACACAGCGATATAACGTGCCAGTAATTGAAGATGATGTGTACAGCGAACTGCATGCCGAGAATGACTCGGTTTACCCACTAAGAATGTTTGATGACACGGGTAATACCATGTTGTGCTCCTCGTTTTCAAAATCATTAATCGCAGGGCTACGTATTGGTTGGGTTGCGGCGGGAAAGCGGGCGCTAGAGGTACAAAAGTTACAGCTAATGAGTACATTAGCGACGAGTGCACCAGTGCAAATGACATTGGTGCACTATTTAACAAGCCGCAATTATGAATCGCATTTGAAGCAGTTACGGAAAAAGCTGTTTGAACGTAAAAGTAAGATGACGGTTCTGCTTAGTGAGCTGTTACCTGAAGCAGTCAAAGTGTTAAGCCAAAGCGGTGGGTACTTTATTTGGTTAGAGCTCCCCAAGCATATTGATGCCTTGCCGATATATCGAGAAGCACTAAAAGGTAATATCAGCATCGCACCGGGAAAGATGTTCAGCCTGACAGAACAATACGATCACTGTATTCGTCTTAACGCTTCTTTTGAGCTCAATGACAAATATGTTCATGCTCTCAATCTGCTCGCTAATATTATTCGCGATCATTTGGCGAAATAGCGACTTTCTTCAGTTTTTTGGTTTAATGGAGCGCGCCGGATTTCCAACAACTCGATCGCCCGGCGCAACGTCTTTGGTTACGACAGAGCCAGCGCCGACGACGGCCTCATCACCAATGGTCACGCCTGGCAGTATGATAGCGCCCCCACCAATCCAAACGTTATTGCCGATTTTTACCGGTTTGGCGATCTCATCTCCGGCTAAGCGTCTTTGCGTATCGAGTGAATGAGCGGCTGTGTAAATTTGCACTCTAGGCCCAATCATGACGTTCGCGCCAACCTCAACCTGTCCATTGTCCAGAATAATGGCATCCCAGTTGATGTAGGTGTTTTCTCCGATGGACAAGTGACAACCGTAGGTAAGTTGTAGCGGTGGCTCTATACAGGCGCTATTTTTTAATTGGACGCCCATTTCCGCCAATAGCTGTCTACGGATATCTGGGTTTGGTTCGTGGTTAAACTGGAAGACAAGCTGCGCAGTTTTGGCGCGCATTAGCTTTAGTTCTTCATCCAGACAATTATAGGTTTCTCCAGAGCGCATCCGAGTCAGTTCTGACATAACAATCATTCCATCAATATAAATTGCAATAAGGTGCATAATAATAAGTGAGAGTGATTCGAAGTGAAAATTTTACGCTTAAAAATCAGAAAGTTATCACTGATTTGCCTTGCGTATCCAGTTGGTTGATTGGCTCGTTTAGTTCACAAAGACGTGCTCCCTAAATGGCTTAATCGGTTGAAGCCAAAGTGGGAAACCACTCGAAGCGTTTTACGTAGATTACAATATAGTTAATAAGAAGAACTTAGTTGAGCCGCTTGCGCTATCGATTGACCTAAAAATTTAAGACTTATGCGCTCTGGCTTGCTGGCAACGATGAATCAAGAGTGAACACTTTATGTTCGAACGGGTCATTTCATTTTTAGAAACAACGCTGTTTACCTTTAACGAACAACCTATCACGTTATGGGCGATATTGATGGTGCCGACATGGGTGATTGTCGCTTTATGGTTATCAAAAATTTTGATCAAAACCGTTACGTCAAGAATGTCCTCATCGGGGAAAGACCCAAACGTGATTCATTTGGTTAAACGGATATTATTTGTCATCGCTCTCGCCATTATTTTTATGACCACACTTTCGATGATCAATGTGCCAATTACCGCGTTTGCCTTTCTGTCTGGTGCCATCGCTATCGGCTTCGGTTTTGGTGCGCAAAACATCATTAACAACTTCATAAGTGGCTGGATTTTGATTGGTGAAAAGCCAATTCGAATTGGGGACTTTTTAGAGGTTGAGGGCGCCAAAGGCACTGTCGAGCAAATAAATACACGTTCAACGAGAATCAGACGAACCGATGGTGTTCATATGCTCATACCCAACAGTCAGTTGATTGAGAACGTGGTGATCAACTGGACGTTATGCGACAGATTAGTTCGTGGCTCGGTCGTCGTCGGCGTCGCGTATGGGAGCGATGTCAAACAGGTTGCTGCCTTAATGGCGGAAGTGACTTCGCAGCAAGCGCAAGTTCTGAGTTCGCCAGCGCCAGATGTGTTTTTTCAAGACTTTGGTGACAATGCTTTGATCTTCGAATCTTATTTTTGGATTAACTCAACGGTTGAGGGCGGTATTCGCTCGGTCGCAAGTGCCATGCGTTTTGAAATCTACGAAGCTTTCGAAAAGCACGGCATTGAAATCGCGTTTCCACAACGAGATGTGCACATTGATGGGCAAATCAAGTTGTCTAGGGAGAGAAACGGATAGGGCGATAAGCGGTATTGGTGTTCTTATCTTGGTGTCGAGTAACCATAGCGAGGCGGTCACAACACGGATTCACCTCGCTAGAAACCAGTTTGAAGGCGTTATTGGTTGTCCCACATGACTTCGCATTCTTCTTTGATTGCTGATTTTAGCAACTCAATCAGTGGAAACGCTCTGCGTCCTAGGCTTACCGCGGGCTCTGCTTGTTCTTCCTCTTCGTCTACATCAGTAGGGAGGTTTTCTTCAGCTGCATTTTTCGCAGATAGAGCAGAAGTTAATCTTGATAACGCGTCAGGAACATCTTGAGCGGAAATTGATCCCGGCACCGTGCCGCTGTGACCCATCATTTTGAGCATATCTAATGCAATATCACCAAACATTGTGACGTTTGAGTGGCTTCGACAACGAAATGTTATGAGCATTTACCTGATCCTGTTTTATATGTTCGCTTTGAAACTAAATTGTAGCTGAAATCAGGCACTAATTAATGTGATGAAGACCGTTGAGCGTTAAGGTTTTTATGAGTAACAATAAAAAACGGGCACGTACGTCTGCATGCCCGTTTAAATACATTACCTGATTGGTTGTTGATGATTTACAAGCTATACGGATCGCCCAGAGCTAATGCGACCCTAGAAGCAGGAGACTTTCCTAACGCACGGCAAATTTGCCAACCCGCTTCATTGATGACGCCAAGGTCAACGCCTGTTTCAATCCCAAGTTGCTCACACAGATAAAGTACATCTTCCGTTGCAACATTGCCACTGGCTCCTTTCGCGTAAGGGCAGCCGCCGAGCCCCGCTACTGCGCTATCAATGGTGTTGATGCCCATTAACAAGGCTTGGTAGATATTGGCTAATGCTTGTCCATAAGTGTCATGAAAATGTACTGCGAGCGCGTCTTTTGGCAGTAGCGTTAACAACGAATCCAGCATGGCGATAACGCGATTAGGCGTTGCTTTACCGACAGTATCACCGAGCGAAATCTCATAACATCCCATATCAAACAACGTATTGGCGACCTTGGTAGTTTGCTCTGGCTTTATTACTCCCTCATATGGACACACCATGGTACAAGACAAGTACCCGCGTACAGGAATGTTGTGCTGGTTCGCCAATTCGATAACGGGTTCAAATCGAGCGAGACTTTCGGTAATGCTGCAGTTGATGTTCTTCTGGCTGAACGTTTCTGAAGCGGAGCCAAACACCGCAATTCGCTTTACACCGCTTTCCAGCGCACGTTCTAACCCTGCGAGATTTGGTGTGAGCGCGCTATAAACCACTTCAGGCTTTTTTGAGATACCAGCAAACACCTGATCGGAATCGGCCATTTGAGGCACCCACCTTGGAGAGACGAAAGATCCCGCCTCAATATGCTTTAAGCCACTGCTGCTTAGTTGGTTAATCAAACGGATTTTATCAACCAGCGTCACTGACGTTTCATTTTGCAGACCATCACGAGCGCCGACTTCGACGATATTAACCTTCGCTGGTAGCATATTCGCGCTCCTTATCTTCACTGACGTTATCCGATATCAAAGCCAAATTCAGCAGGATGGAACCGTGCTGTACTTGGTCCCCGTGCTGATAAAACAATTCGTCGACTTTTGCTGCTACCGGAGCCGTGATGGTGTATTCCATTTTCATTGCTTCGAGTACCAAAAGCGGATCGCCCGCCGCCACTTCGTCACCTTTAGCCACCATAACTGCTGAAATTATGCCGTTGAGTGGTGCGGTTGGACTTAGTTCATCATCTACATCTTTTGCAGAGTCAAAGTTAGGTTGATGAGCGAACGTGCGCTGCTGACCAAGATAAAATAGTGTTGTTCTTTGTTCATCGCTAAGTGCATTAAAGGTGTAACGCACATTATCAATATCGACGATAAACTGGTTGTCACTTTCAAGCAGGATGACCTGATGCAGATCCTCGCCGCATCGGACAGTGAAGTGAGATCCTGTATCTTGCGATGATTGTTGCAAACGTGCCTGATGGTTGGCATTGGCATCCGTGAAGTTAAATCGGTAAACGTTGTCAACTGACAGTCTAAAACCTCGTTTGGTTGGCGCGGGTAACGTTGAGCTGTCTGATTTTGAAATGAGATCATTCCAACGAGCAACCGCCGCCAATGTAAGCCAGATTGAATCCGAGACGTCTTGCTGCTCATTTATGCCTTGTTGATGTCTTACGAGGAAACCTGTATCGAGCTCAATCTCGGCAAAGGCTGGCTGCGAAATAATACTGTGCAGATAACCAATGTTTGTCGTTACGCCACGTACGTGATATTGAGTTAACGCCTGCTTAATCTGCTTTAGAGCGATATCACGAGTTTGCCCCCAGACGATCAGCTTGCTGATCATTGGATCGTAATATTCGCTGATGCTATCGCCTTGGGTAACACCACTATCAACGCGTACGCACGCTAGGCGCACACTACTGTCTGATACGGGTTCTTTTAAGTAATCAATGCGGCCAGTCGACGGCATAAAGTCATTGTCTGTATCTTCTGCGTAAATTCGCAGCTCAATTGAATGACCGTTGTGGGTGATTTCCGATTGCGAAATAGGTAAATGCTCGCCAGCTGCGACTTTGAATTGCCACTCCACCAAATCAACGCCGGTGATCAATTCAGTGACAGGGTGTTCAACTTGCAGACGGGTATTCATCTCCATGAAGTAGAATTGACCTCGGCTATCGAGTAAGAACTCCACCGTGCCAGCGCCAACATAGTCGATCGCTTGAGCGGCCTGAACCGCAGCTTCACCCATTTGTTTACGCAGTTCATCACTAAGACCGGGAGCTGGTGCTTCTTCGACTACTTTTTGGTGACGACGCTGAATGGAACAATCGCGATCAGAAAGATAGACACAGTTGCCACGCTGGTCTGCGAATACCTGAACTTCCACGTGGCGAGGCTGCAATATGCATTTTTCGATTAGAAGCTGCTTATCGCCAAAGCTTGAAAGTGCTTCACGCTGCGCTCCGTCGATAGCCAGCGGCATTTCGGCTGCGCTGTTGACCACTCGCATGCCTTTGCCGCCGCCACCTTGTGTTGCTTTAAGCATCACTGGGTAACCGATTTTTTCAGCTTCCGCTAATAAGTGCTCTACGCTGTTGTCTGTGCCGTGATAGCCGGGAACCAAGGGCACGTTCGCCTCAGACATGATGGCTTTGGCTTGCGACTTCGAACCCATTGCTTCAATTGCGCTGGTGGGAGGGCCAATAAAAACAATGCCATTTTCGCTGCACGCTTTCGCCAGTTTAGGGTTCTCGGAAAGAAAACCATACCCAGGGTGGATAGCATCGGCTTGCCATTTTTTCGCAGCGCCGATAATTGCATCGATATCGAGATACGATTCACTCGCAGGAGCGGGGCCAATGAATTCAGCGAAATCCGCTTGTTTAACATGTAAGCTGCTGCGATCCGCTTCGGAATAGACGGCAACCGTCTCTATAGCCATGCTTTTTGCGGTTTTAATGATTCGGCAGGCAATTTCACCGCGGTTTGCGATCAGTATTCTTTTAAACATGATTCCTCCAATTGGCGGCGCGCTTTTCAAAAAATGCACTCAGTCCTTCTTGTCCTTCTTCGGACACGCGGGCGGTTGCAATAGCTTGGCTGGTGTATTCAATTAATGAATGCTCGATAGGTTGATTGTCACAACGTAAGCAGAGCGTTTTTGCTGCCTGCATGGCTTGTGGACCGTTGTTAAGCAGGTGATCAATGGTGCGATTGACGGCTTCACGTGGTTGAGAGTCTATCTGATGAAGAATACTCATCGATAGTGCGGTTTCGGCATCAATCAGTTCCGCGGTTAAAAAGTAGCGTCGGCTTTGTCGTTGTCCAATCGCTCGAATGACGTAGGGTCCGATTGTCGCGGGTAACAAACCGAGTTTCACTTCACTCAAACAGAAGCGGCTTTCAGGTGTACCGATAGCGATATCGCAGCAGCAGATAAGCCCAAGTGCGCCGCCAAATGCAGCGCCATGCACCATAGCAATGGTTGGTTTGCTAAAGGTATCCAGTTTGTGCAAGAGCAACGCTAACTGCTGTGCATCTTGCAGATTTTCCCCCTCGGTTTTGGTGGCCATTGACTGCATCCAGCCAAGATCCGCACCCGCAGAAAAGTGTTTACCTTGCGCCGTTAGTACCAATGCACGTAGAGAGTTGTCTCTCTCAAGTTTTTCCAAGGTGTCGATAAGTGAAGCAATTAATTCATCATTAAACGCGTTGTGTTTCTCTGGTCGATTGAGGCTCAACCAAGCAACGCCATTGCTGTCTTTTTCAAGCAGTAGTCCGGTCATGTGACTTCCTTTGTCTGACATTTCAGTCTGTATTTCAATGCTCGCTAACCATTACTTTTTAAACATCGGTATTCGCGAGGAGTTAAGGTTTGCCTTGCATCCGGCTACATGCGGAAGATGCCAAATTTACTGTCTGGTATTGGCGCATTAAGCGCAGCAGACAGAGCAATGCCGACAACATCACGGGTTTTCGCAGGGTCAATAATGCCGTCGTCCCACAGGCGTGCACTGGCGTAGTATGCATGGCTTTGAGTCTGATATTGCTCCGCAATTGGACGTTTGAACGCTTCTTCTTCCTCTACGCTCCAGCTTTCACCTTTGCGAGTTTTGATATCGCGGGTCACTTGCGCCATCACGCCAGCCGCTTGCTCTCCACCCATGACGGAGATGCGCGCGTTTGGCCACATCCACATCATGGTTGGATCATAAGCGCGGCCACACATGCCGTAGTTTCCTGCGCCATACGATCCACCAATAACCACGGTAAACTTCGGCACGTCTGCACACGCAACAGCAGTTACCATTTTCGCACCATGTTTGGCGATGCCTTCGGCTTCGTACTTCTGACCGACCATAAAGCCCGTGATGTTCTGCAAGAAGAGCAGAGGAATTTTGCGTTGTGCGCACAGCTCAATAAAATGCGCGCCTTTTTGTGCTGATTCCGAAAATAGAATGCCGTTGTTAGCGACAATGCCAATCGGCATACCGTGAATATGGGCAAAGCCACAGACCAAGGTTTCGCCGAACAAGGCTTTAAATTCATCGAACTGGGAATCATCAACAATTCGGGCAATGACCTCTTTAACATCAAACGGCTTTTTGAGATCGGTCCCGACGATGCCGTACAGCTCTTGGGCAGGAAAATGTGGTTCCTGTGGTGCTTTTTGCTTGAGTTGAACGGGTTTCAAGTGGTTAATTTGAGAAACGGCTTGTCTTGCCAACTCTAACGCGTGGTGATCATTTTCTGCGTAATAGTCCGCCACACCAGAGGTGCGACAATGAACGTCTGCGCCACCAAGATCTTCCGCACTGACTTCTTCACCTGTCGCTGCTTTTACAAGAGGTGGACCTGCCAAAAAAATCGTGCCTTGTTCTTTGACTATGATGGATACGTCGCACATGGCAGGGACATAAGCGCCGCCAGCGGTACATAGCCCCATGACCACCGCAATTTGTGGAATGCCTTTGGCCGACATACGGGCTTGGTTGTAGAAAATACGGCCAAAATGGTCTTTATCTGGGAAGACTTCATCTTGGCGGGGGAGGTTAGCACCGCCAGAGTCGACTAAGTAAACACACGGCAGTTGGCATTTTTCTGCAATTTCTTGTGCTCTTAAGTGCTTTTTCACGGTGAGTGGGTAGTAACTGCCGCCTTTTACCGTCACGTCGTTCGCGACGATCATGCACTCAGTGCCGTCAATCACACCCACACCTGCAACCACTCCAGCACATGGAACGTAATCTGGATACACATCCCAGCCAGCAAATTGACCAATTTCTAGAAAGGACGAACCAGGGTCGAGTAGGGCAAGAATGCGCTCACGTACCGGAAGTTTGCCTTTCTTCTGCTGATGCTCGCGGGCTTTCTCACCGCCACCATCTTCTATTTGGGCAGTCACGGTATAAAGTTGATCTACAAGTGAAGCCATAGAGCGGTAGTTTTCCTGATACTGCTCTGAATGGGTATTAATATTGGTCGTCAAACAAGCCATAAATAGCCGATCTCCATTCGGTAGACGGGTGTCACCACCCGTCTTTATTTAGGTTGAATAAGATTTAGATTGAATAAGGAAGTTGTTTCGAGTTCGAACCGCCTAGGTATGATGATTAGGCGCTTTCGTTAAACAATTCGCGACCAATAAGCATGCGGCGAATTTCTGACGTGCCCGCACCGATTTCATACAGCTTGGCATCTCGCAACAAACGGCCCGTATCAAACTCGTTGATGTAGCCGTTACCGCCAAGTAGTTGAATCGCATCCAGTGCCATCTTGGTTGCCAGCTCTGCGCTGTAGAGGATCGCGCCAGCAGAATCTTTACGTGTGGTTTCACCGCGATCACAAGCGGCAGCGACGGCGTAAACATACGCTTTAGCGGCATTCATTTGTGTGTACATATCCGCGATTTTTGCTTGAACTAGCTGGAATTCACCGATGGATTTACCGAACTGTTTACGGTCGTGAATGTAAGGCACAACGATATCCATACACGCCTGCATGATGCCAAGTGGGCCGCCTGCAAGCACCACACGTTCGTAGTCGAGGCCGCTCATCAATACTTTCACGCCTTGGTTTTCTTCGCCGAGAATATTCTCCGCAGGGACCTCGCAGTTTTGGAAGACCAGCTCACACGTATTCGAGCCGCGCATGCCCAACTTGTCGAGTTTTTGTGCTTGAGTAAATCCAGGGAATCCGCGTTCCACAATAAACGCCGTGATGCCTTTGGAGTGCTGGCTTGGGTCGGTTTTTGCGTAGACAACATAGGTGTGTGCATCAGGGCCGTTGGTGATCCACATTTTGTTGCCATTTAATAGGAAAATATCGCCTTTACGTTCGGCTTTAAGCTGCATAGAGACCACATCAGAGCCGGCGCCGGGTTCACTCATAGCAAGGGCGCCGATATGTTCACCGGAGATGAGCTTAGGTAGGTATTTCTCTTTTTGCGCTTGTGTGCCGTTACGGTGGATTTGGTTGACGCAAAGGTTGGAGTGAGCGCCGTAACTTAACGCAACCGAAGCGGATGCTCGGCTTATTTCTTCCATAGCGATAACGTGGGCGAGATAGCCCATGCCTGCACCACCAAACTCTTCGCTGGTGGTCACACCTAAAAGACCCATGTCACCTAATTTGGACCAAAGATGGTTTGGAAAGTCGTTAGTTTGGTCGATAGATTGCGCTAGCGGCGCAATTTCTCTTGCAGCAAAACTATTGATTTGCTCGCGAAGCAAATCGGTATTTTCGTCATAAACAAAGTTCAGGGAAGAGTAGGTAGATTTCATTGCGTGTCCTTGCCTTTACGTCACCTACATCCCAGAGTTGAGGTGTTAGGTGACTTTTTCGCCTTTCATGGATCTCAGTGTGTTTTGGCATCGCAACTGCGCAGCATTTAACTCCATCATTACCGCTTGAATGTCGTTTGCTTGCTGTTGCAATGCTGCCTTCTTCTCTTCGATCAACCGAATCATATAGTTCAACTGCTCAGTACTTTGATCGGTATCGTAGAGTTCAAATAACTCTTTGATATCTGCAAGAGAAAAGCCCAATCGCTTACCTCGCAAAATCAGTTTTAGTCGAATTCGATCGCGACCATTGTAGATTCGAGTGTTGCCTTTACGTTCTGGAGTTAGGAGACCTAAATCTTCGTAGAAGCGAATGCTTCGAGTAGTAATGTCGAACTCTTTCGCGAGCTCGCTGATCTTAAATGTGTTCATTCCTTAACCTTACGACTTTCGTATAACATTCACATGAATATACAATTCGTTAACGTTAAAGTAAACAAACAACATCCACTCTTGAGCCTTGATATCACTCGCATTTACTCGAAATCAAAGAATCACTCGAACAAACAATAATCTCAAACTTGACGTTAACGTAAATGTTAGTATAGTTATGACGTAAACGTCAACAAAAGGTTAATGGAATGAAAAATGAAACATGGATTGTTGCCGCTAAGCGAACGCCTATCGGCTCTTTTCAAGGTGCATTAGCTTCAACAGATGTCACGGAACTCGGTGCGAAAGCCATTCAAGGGGCGCTAGCCGAAAGCCAACTCGATGTGCACAAAATAGACGAAGTGTTGATGGGATGCGTTTTAACCGCCGGTGTGGGGCAAGCGCCTGCAAGACAAGCAAGTCTTAAAGCTGAAATGCCACAATCGATTGGTTGTACGACACTGAACAAAGTTTGTGGTTCGGGTATGAAAACCGTCATGCTGGCATATGACCTTATTCAATCTGGCAATGCGCATGCTGTCATCGCTGGTGGCATGGAAAACATGTCGTCTTCTCCTTATCTATTAAAGAAAGCGCGTGATGGTTTCCGTTTAGGTCACGAGCAAGTGCTTGATCACATGTTTTATGACGGGTTGCAGGATGCCTACCAAGGCGAGCTGATGGGTGTCTTTGCAGAACAGACGGCGCAAAAGTATCAGTTTAGCCGTGAAAGTATGGATGCCTGGGCGCAGCAGTCGGTGACTCGTGCGCAGCAAGCAATCGAACAAGGTTTGTTCAAAGAAGAGATCGTGCCTGTTAACGTAAAAAGTCGGCGCGGCGAAACCTTGGTTGTAGATGATGAGCAACCGAGCAAACTCGACGTCACTAAAATTCCTACCTTACGCCCTGCGTTTGCCAAAGATGGCGGCGTAACCGCAGCAAACTCTAGTTCCATTTCGGATGGTGCGTCGGCAATGATCTTAGTCGATAGTGAGTTTGGTCGTCAGGAAAACCTTCAGCCTCTAGCCAAAATTGTCGCGTACAGCACGCATGCAAGACAGCCTGATGAGTTCACCATCGCACCAGTCTTCGCGATTGAATCGCTGCTGGAAAAAACGGGCTGGGACAAATCAGACGTGGAACTTTGGGAAATCAATGAAGCTTTTGCTGTCGTGACTCAATACGCGGTGAAAGCTCTCGAACTGGACGAGAGCAAAGTGAACCCTCGAGGAGGGGCTTGTGCGCTGGGGCATCCAATAGGCGCAAGTGGCAATCGAATCCTTGTCACTTTGATTCATGCGCTAAAACAAACTGGTGGTAAGCGTGGCGTTGCATCGCTTTGTATTGGCGGCGGCGAAGCTACCGCTATCGCGATTGAAATCTGCTAAATCACTCTCAACAAAGTTTCACTTACATAACAGTAGTCAGTAACAAGCTGAAAAATACAAGGATGTCATCATGACAGAACAAGTAAAGCAGTATATCGGTGGTGAATTTGCCATCTCCGATTCAAAACAATGGCTAGATGTAACTAACCCGGCAACCAACGAAGTGATTGCACAAGTACCTTGTGCCACGGAATCGGAAATGAATGCGGCGATTACCAGCGCAACAGAAACGTTCAAACGCTGGAAAGAAGTTGCAGCGCCGGAGCGTGCTAGATTGATGTTGCGTTACCAACATCTGCTAAAAGAGCAACACGATGAGTTGGCGATACTGCTTTCAAGTGAGACAGGCAAAACCCTCGCGGATGCAAAGGGTGACATTTGGCGCGGAATTGAAGTGGTAGAGCAAGCTGCAAACATTTGTAGCTCAATGATGGGCGAAACGGTTGAGAACGTCGCGACCAATATTGATGGTTACTCTTACATTCAACCGCTCGGCGTTTGTGCTGGCATTACACCGTTTAACTTCCCTGCGATGATCCCATTGTGGATGTTCCCGATGGCGATCGCTTGTGGCAACACCTTTATTTTGAAGCCGTCAGAGCAAGTGCCACTAACGGCAATGAAACTGGCGGAGCTGTTTGAACAAGCTGGCGCACCAAAAGGCGTATTGCAAGTTGTTCACGGGACCAAAGAGCAAGTCGACCGCATTCTGACTGATCCAGTTGTTCGTGCGATCTCTTTTGTTGGCTCTGTGCCCGTTGGTGAGTACATCTACAAAACAGGTACAGACAACCTGAAACGCGTGCAGTCATTTGCAGGTGCTAAGAACCACATGGTCATCATGCCGGATGCAAACAAACAGCAAGTCATCAATAACCTAGTTGGCGCGTCAGTTGGTGCTGCAGGCCAACGCTGTATGGCGATTTCGGTTGCCGTATTTGTCGGCGAAACCAAAGAATGGATTCCAGAGCTTAAAGAGGCGTTAGCTCAGGTTCAGCCTGGCGCGTGGGATGATGAAACCGCCGGTTATGGTCCACTGATTAGCCCTCAAGCGAAGCAGCGAGTGGTGAATCTGATTAATGAAGGCAAAGCGTCAGGCGCGAATTGTGTTCTGGACGGGACAGATTGCCAAGTACCTGGCTTCCCGAACGGTAACTGGGTGGGGCCAACACTGTTTACCAACGTGACCACAGACATGTCGATTTATCAGGAAGAAATTTTCGGGCCTGTACTGTTAACTATGGAAGTGGATGACCTAGATGAAGCGATTGAACTGATCAATGCAAACCGCTTTGGTAATGGTACGTCTATTTTCACGGCGAACGGCGCTGCCGCGAGAAAGTATCAACACAATATCGAAGTAGGTAACGTAGGCATCAACGTACCGATTCCGGTGCCATTGCCGTTCTTCTCGTTTACTGGGTGGAAAGGCAGCTTCTACGGCGACCTGCATGCTTACGGTAAACAAGCGGTTCGCTTCTACACCGAGACGAAAACTGTCACCGCGCGTTGGTTTGAAGATGACATTCCAAGCGGTCCAAACATGACCATTCAACTTAGCTAATTACTGGATTAGCGACACCTCTAGCCAAGCGCCACCGTTTAAGTGGGCTTGGCTCGGATACAAATGCAACGAATTAGACCTTAGGACTTCAAGATGGATTTTGAATTAAACGAAGATCAACTCGCGTTTGCCGAAGTAGCAAAGCAGTTTGCAGACCAAATGTTAGCGCCTCATGCGGCCGAGTGGGATGAAAACCATCATTTCCCTAAAGACGTACTGCGTCAAGCAGGTGAACTTGGTTTTCTGAGCATCTATACGCCGCCAGAGCATGGTGGCTTAGGGTTATCTCGTTTGGATGCGGCGATCATTTTCGAGCAGTTGGCTATGGGTTGTACCGCGACTACTGCGTTTATGACCATTCACAACATGGCGACGTGGATGATCACCAGCTTTGCCAAAGCCGAAGTGGCGCAGCAATTTAGCGCGGATCTAATTTCGGGTGAAAAGCTCGCTTCCTACTGTTTAACCGAACCTAATGCCGGCTCTGACGCCGCTTCTCTAACGACTAGCGCAGTGCGTGATGGCGATGAGTTTGTCCTCAATGGCGCAAAAGTGTTTATCTCGGGTGCCGGTGATACAGATGTATTGGTCGTGATGGCGCGTTCGTGTGGTGAAGGAGCGGGTGGCGTTTCTGCATTCGTTGTTCCTGCTGATTGCGAAGGCATTAGCTACGGTAAAAAAGAAGCCAAAATGGGTTGGAACTGCCAGCCAACTCGCATGATTACCTTCGAAAATGTCCGCATTCCGGCTGACTATCTGTTGGGTGAAGAGGGAGAAGGCTTTAAGTTCGCCATGCTTGGCCTTGATGGTGGTCGAATCAATATCGCTACTTGTTCCGTCGGTACTGCGCAACAAGCACTGAACGAAGCCAAGCAATATATGAACGAACGCAAACAGTTCGGCCGTTCACTGGCGCAATTTCAAGCGTTGCAGTTCAAGCTTGCTGATATGGCGACTGAGCTGGTCGCTGCGCGTCAAATGGTGCGACTCGCTGCCGCTAAACTCGATGCCCAGCACGCAGAAAAAAGTGCGTACTGTGCCATGGCAAAACGCTTTGCTACTGATGTGGGCTTTAAAGTCTGCGATCAGGCGCTGCAAATTCACGGTGGCTATGGCTACATAAAAGAATATCCAGTCGAGCGCCATTTCCGAGACGTTCGTGTTCACCAAATTCTTGAAGGTACCAACGAAATCATGCGTCTGATCGTCGCAAGACGATTACTAACGGAAGGCGTTGAGCTGCTTTAGTCAGCGAGACACAGCCTTACCTAAAGAAATTAAAAAGGACTGAAAGATTATGACGGCACAAATCAAATTAGAGCGCGAAGCGCATATTGCCAAGCTCACGATTAGTAACCCGCCAGCAAACACCTGGACGCTTGAATCTTTGAATCAGCTAAAAGAGTTGGCAATTGAACTTAGTAATGATCGCTCTATTTATGCGTTGGTTTTAACAGGCGAAGGCGAGAAATTCTTTTCTGCTGGAGCAGATCTTAATAACTTTGCATCGGGTGATAAATCACAAGCAGCAAACATGGCGTTCGCATTTGGTGAAGCGTTTGAAGCGCTTTCTGCATTCGATGGGGTTTCTATCGCAGCGATTAATGGTTACGCGATGGGCGGCGGTCTGGAAGTGGCGATGGCGTGTGACATTCGCATCGCAGAAGAACAAGTACAAATGGCACTTCCTGAAGCATCGGTAGGCTTGTTGCCGTGTGCGGGCGGGACGCAAAACCTGACCGCGTTGGTAGGTGAAGGTTGGGCGAAGCGTATGATCCTGTGTGGCGAGCGTGTGACGGCCGAGCGAGCGGAAAAAATTGGGTTAGTCGAAGAGGTGGTGGCGAAAGGTCAAGCACTCGAAGCGGCTATGGAGCTAGCACAGCGTGTTGCAGGTCAATCACCGAAATCTGTGTCTGCGTGCAAAACGCTAATTCAAGGTCGACGCAGCCAAACTCACGCAGCTGGATTGGTTTTAGAGCGTGAACTGTTTTTACAGCTGTTCAATACACACGATCAGACTGAGGGTGTGAATGCGTTCTTGCAAAAGCGCAAGCCACAATGGACAAACAGCTAGCGGAGGCCAAATGACAGGTACAGTAAATGTTTCAAAACTTAAGTGCGCTGATGGCTCTATTATTGGTGTGCTAGAGCTTGATAATCCAGCTGCTCTCAACGCGTTGAGTTACGTGATGATTGAGAAGTTGTACAAACAGCTTAGTGAATGGCAAACGGACGACAGCGTCGTCGCGGTATTCTTGCATGCTCAAGGTGAAAAAGCGTTTTGTGCTGGCGGAGATATTCAAGCGATCTATCGTGCACTTGAAAACAAAGAGCAAGATTTTGATTCTGCGTTTTCAGCGATGGAAACCTTCTTTGACCTCGAATATCGCTGTGATCATCTTATTCATACTTATCCAAAACCGATCATCGCGTGGGGACATGGTTATTTGATGGGCGGCGGTGTGGGCTTATTTATGGGTGCCAGCCATCGCGTTGCAGAAACGACCACACGCTTTGCAATGCCAGAGATTAAAATTGGCCTTTACCCAGATGTAGGTGCGACGTACTTCCTAAACCAGTTGCCAAAACATTTGGCACTGTTCTTAAGTTTGACTGCTTGTCAAATTAACGCAACAGATATGAAAGCGTTGGGGTTAAGCCAATGGATTGCACAGCCAGAAAACAAGCAAGTGCTGCTGGATCTGCTTGCATCGGTAAGTTGGAAAGGTGAAGCGAACATCAACGAAAAAATCGCCACTACGCTGCGTTCGGTACACGTGGACGAGCCAACCGAAGGGATGTTGATGCCCTATGCGGAATTGATTGAGCAGTTATGTTCGGGTGACTTAGCGTCAATTGTTGATGCAATCAGCCGTGCTAGCGTTGATAACAAGTGGTTCGTCAATGCGCAGAAGTCACTGAACTATGGCAGTCCGTTGTCGCTCAGTATCACTTATCAGCAGTTAACGCAGTATCAAAGCCTCTCTTTGAAAGCGTGTTTTGATATGGAATTTAACCTAACACTACGTTGTGGCTTAGAAGGTGATTTTAGAGAAGGGGTTCGTGCGCTGATTATTGATAAAACCAATCAACCGACTTGGCAACATCGCACGGTTTCTGACGTAACGCCACAAGTTTTGGAGCGCTTCTTCTCGCCAATTGACTCAGCAGAATACCCACTGACCGCATCGTCGGTAGCTATAGCGGCACTTTAGTACAAGGAAGAAATACGATATGGACAAAATTGCATTTATTGGCCTTGGTAACATGGGTGCGCCTATGGCTAAGAATCTACTCAAAGCGGGCTTGAATGTCGAAGTATTTGATTTGAACCCAAGCGCAGTTGAGGAGTTGGCCGCATTGGGCGCTTCAAGTGCCGATTCCGTTCAGCAGGCAGTACAAGGTGTGGAGGTGGTTGTCACTATGCTGCCAGCGAGCCAACACGTTCAAAGCGTTTATCTTGGTCAAGATGGCATCTTAGATAGCGTCGAATCAGGCACCTTGCTGATTGATTCATCCACCATCGATCCGGCGACTGCTCGTTTGGTTGGCGAAAAAGCATCGCAACTTGGTATCAGTTTTGTTGATGCACCAGTATCTGGTGGCGTTGCGGGCGCAGCAGCAGGTACGTTAACTTTCATTGTTGGCGGCTCACAAGAGAACTTTGTTCAAGCCAAAGCGGTGCTTAGCCACATGGGTAAAAACATCTTCCATGCGGGCGATGCTGGAGCTGGTCAGGTGGCGAAGATCTGCAATAACATGATGTTGGGCATTTTGATGAGCGGCACCTGTGAAGCACTCAATTTAGGGATGGAAAACGGACTCGATCCCAAAGTGCTTTCCGACATCATGTTGCAAAGTTCAGGGCGTAACTGGGCGCTAGAGCTTTATAACCCTTGTCCAGGTGTGATGGAAAATACGCCTGCAAGCAATGGTTATCAAGGCGGCTTTATGAGCCAGTTAATGGCTAAAGATCTGGGTCTTGCGATGGAAGCGGCGGTTGCCAGTCAAACATCAACGCCAATGGGCAGCTTGGCTCGTAATCTGTTTAATTTTCACAACGGTCAGGGCAACGGGCAAAAAGATTTTTCAAGCTTGTTTGAGTTCTATCAAAAGCAAAATCAGGCCTAAGGAGCGCTTATGGAGTTAGCAAATAAGGTCATTGCGATCACGGGGGCAGGGCAGGGGCTGGGTAAACAAATGGCACTGTCACTGGCGGAAAATGGCGTTCATCTTGCGCTTATCGACCTCAATTCAGATCAACTGGCTGAAACGAAAGCGGAATGTGAATCTCTCGGCGTTACCGCTCGTTTTTATGTGACGAACGTGACTGACGAACAGCAGGTGTGCACTGCTTTTGAGCAAATTGAGGCAGATTTCAAGCAGCTCAATGGCGTTATCAATAACGCAGGTATTATGCGTGATGGTATGTTCATTAAAGTCAAAGATGGTCAGGTTAACACGATGTCGCTGGAACAATTTCAGTCTGTTCTAGATGTGAATGTAACAGGCACTTTCCTGTGTGGCCGTGAAGCGAGCAAGGTAATGCTGAACACCGATAGCAAAGGGGTTCTGATCAACATATCCAGCGTTGCGCGTGCCGGGAATATTGGTCAAACCAACTATTCAGCATCTAAAGCGGCGGTAGCCACCATGGCAACGGTGTGGGCGAAAGAGTTAGGGCGTTTCGGAATTCGCTCA
The DNA here is from genome assembly GCF_033338835.1 of Vibrio sp. Vb0888. Taxonomy (NCBI): domain Bacteria; kingdom Pseudomonadati; phylum Pseudomonadota; class Gammaproteobacteria; order Vibrionales; family Vibrionaceae; genus Vibrio; species Vibrio sp. Vb0888. The sequence goes on along the minus strand of NZ_JAWOTL010000001.1, from coordinate 398,927 downwards.
GTGGCGATTGCTCCGGGTGTCATCAAAACTGCCATGACAGACCAAATAAAACCTGAAGCGATGGAACGTTTAATCGGAATGATTCCGGTTGGACGTTTAGGTTTGGCGGATGAAATTTCATCGACCATAAAATACGTGTTAACCAACGAATTCGTGACCGGAAGAGTGTTCGAAGTCGATGGCGGAATGCGAATGTAACCCCTTCTGCAACATAAAAAAGGGGAGCGAGTTTGATTGTCCGCTTCCTTCCATTTTCTCCTTTCTTTTATTGCTTCTATCTGAAAAATGTATTGGATGCATGGTCGACTGCTATCTCATCGAACGGTATAAAAATGGATTCTATTTCTAATGTGAATGGTTAGTTCTATATTGCTTGTCATGTAAATGTATCAACTCACAACTAAGACGATCTTTTGTCTCACTAACGAGATCGTCATTCTTGGTGTGTAAAAAACATTCTTATTGGTCATATTGTAACCGAAAACTATTTCGGCATCTAAAGATGGTGATTTATTATTCAGCGCAAAATACATGGGAATATGAGGCTGACTGAATAACCTTCAGTTGTCTTAATAATAAATAATCAGAATTCTCAATTACACTGAAGTAACTACCCATTAGGGAAGAGCAATAATGTCACTATTTCATTCGCTTAGGACGATGCCGCTATTATTGGGGTGTCTGTGTTTTTCTGTTCAGGCCTCCACAGAAAAGGTGGAACAGGAAGGTAAGTTTTTACAGTCGTTAGAAGGCATCGAAAATCAAATTTACGCATTACCTCAGAGTTCTTTAGCTTTGATTGAAGCGTTAGAAGAAGAGTCTTTACTACAAAACCAACCAACAGCGCTGTTGGTGCGTTACTGGCTTGCCAAGGCCACGGTTTTAGAGCTGCTAGGGCGCGTAGAAGAGAGTCAGAGTGTCGTTCAAAAAGGATTGGAGCTTGTGCGTCCACAGAGCCATGAGTATCTCCTGTTTAAGTTGATTCAGATGCGAACTATGGTTGGAAAGAGCGATATCGATACCGCGCTTTCTGCGTTGGATAGCTTGTTGGAAACATCGCGTGAGAATGGTGATAAGCAACTTGAATCAGAAATCCTGTTGCTAAAAGGACGCTATTACGATGAGCAAGGTGAGTTTAAAAAATCCTATGCTGCACTTATGTCGTCCATGGATGCGGCTGAATCTTCAGGTGTTCACGGGCTGGTCGAACGTGCAGCACTAGAGCTAGGTGACGTACTTGTCAAAATTCAGGGTTACGACCGATCTGAGGCGCTTTTGGAACAAGCATATCGCTATTTTAGGGATAGGCGTATGTCGTTCAATGAGTTGTTGAGCGTTTTGACGATAGCGAAACTTCATAAAGCACAGTTCCAATACGAAGAGGCGATACCGTCATATCAGCGAGCGTTAAAGCTGGCTCAAATTATCGGTGATGGACGCTTTAGATTTCGAGTTAACCTTGAACTTGCAGCTTTATATCGCGAGACGAAACAAGAAAAGAAGATGGTTAACCACTTGAAGCTGGCGGAGAATTTACAGTACAGAGAAACGTCTAGCGCGTATTTGGCAACATTTAAGTTGTTACAAGCCGAATATATGTTAGAGCAGCAGCAATTTGAAATACTTTTAGCGATGATCGCACCAATGCTGCCGGAGATTATAGAGAGTCGATACGTCAAGCAACAGCAAATGGAGCTACTAAAAGTCGCCGCTATGGCCTATGCGGGAAGCAATGACTTTAAACTAGCATTCGAAACTTACGGTAACTATCACGATAAATTTATCCAATTTAGCAATCAAAGAGAAGTTGAAAATCTTGAGCGCCAGCAGACGTTATTTGAGTTGGAACGACTTGAATATGAGAACGAAGATCTCAACTGGAACAATGTTTTGCAGCGTATGGAGCTAGAAAATAACCGTCGTACTTTTTACTTATTGGGTGAAGCGCTACTTGCGCTCATCGGTGTTCTATTTTTGATGGCGGTAGTATTTCTCGTCGTCAATCGCTCGCGTTTGAGAATGCGTCGCCTCGCAAAGACAGACACATTGACAGGGTTGTTCAATCGCGGTTTTTTAGAGGACTGGTTCACTAAGCCAGTAGAAGTGAGGCGTGAGCGAAAAGAGAAACCGGTACCTCAATCTAAGCAAGAAAAAATACAACACTTTGTTTTTGAGCAAGTCGAGCAAGTTAAGTACGGTTATCTAGCTTTAAATAAATGGGTAGATAGCAAACTCGATAAACAGAAAATGGTGCCAAATAAACCACAATCGGGGCCAGTAACTTTAGCGTTAATCGATGTGGATTATTTCAAGCAGGTAAATGATACCTATGGGCATGTGTTTGGAGATACCGTACTAACGGGCGTTGCCAAAGTGTTGGAGGAAACTGTACGTGAGAACGACATTGTTGCTCGCTTTGGTGGTGAAGAGTTTGTTGTTGTTATGCCCAATACAGACCATGAAAACGCCCTTATTACTGCCGAACGTTTACGTAGCGCTTTATCCCTACATTGCTTTGTTACGGAACAGAAAGAAGAAGTGAGAGTGACCTGTAGTTTTGGAGTCGTTACCACTGAAGATAATGAGATGAGCTTTAAATCACTTTGCGATCAGGCCGATAAATTGCTTTATCAAGCGAAAGCGAACGGACGCAACTGCGTGAAAGGTCGCTCGCTAGCGTAACAGAAATCAAAAGTTCAGGCTCATCGCACGATGAATCTGAACTTATCCCTCCCATTTACTTTGATAGCCAAGTGACTTTGAGATCCTTGCTTCGAATATAAAACGCTGAATCTAAAATCTTAAAGTCACTTGGCGATATTACTTAAAAATGGCTTAAGGATATCGAATCGCATATTCATGGCGTTCAATATAACCTCTCTTTTTGCCTCCTTCACCTTCAAAGTGCGAATGCCACTTGTGTCTACAAAACTATAACAAACTAGTGTGTCTATTCTTTGTACAAACAAACCATGTACAGGTGAAATGATTAGTGGTCGATATAATTTTTTTGTGGCACAGATTTTTGTTGTTCAAAAATCAACTCGTTCATCATCGTTTTAAAAATGGATCTACATTTAAGTACTTGATTTTAATTGCTTTATTTGTTTGTTCTTAAACTGAAATCTAGTTATCCCGACAAGTTCTTACCGAGCAATTTTTCGTACACCCTCAACTTTTCATCCTTTTTTACTAACATTTTTCTTTAAAAATAATTTGAGTTCGAATTAATTTTCAGGCATTTTATATTTAACTAACCGTTCAATTAAAAATAACAGGGACGCAAAATGCCAAAGGTGGGGATGCCTGAAATCAGAAAACCGCAGCTTGTGAAAGCGACAATGTCAGTGATTGATAGAGTCGGTTTACACGCGGCGAGTATTTCGTTAATCAGCAAAGAAGCCGGTGTATCAACGGGGATTATCAACCACTATTTCGGTGGTAAGCACGGATTGCTGGAGGAAACGATGCGCGAAATCTTGCGTCAGCTTTCGTCCACTATCACACAGAAGTTACGTGAGCTGCCAAGTGATGCTCATCACCAAAGAATTAACGCCATCATTGATGGTAACTTTGTCGGCTATCAGGCAGAAAACCAAGTTGCTAAGACTTGGCTGGCGTTTTGGTCGTACTCAATGCATGACGAGCAGCTCAAGCGTTTGCAGCGTGTCAACGAACGACGTCTATTGTCCCATCTAAGAAAAGAACTCAAAGCATTATTAAATGCAGAGCAGGCTGAATTGGTTGCTCATGGTATTGCATCACTTATTGATGGAATTTGGCTGCGCGGAACGCTCAACCCGCACGGCATTGATGCAGAAAGAGCGAGAATCATCATCAACGATTATCTCGAAAAACAACTTACGTTTTATTCTGAAAAAATATAAAAGTTACAGGTCTTCAAAATGGAAATGAAAGCACACTATATCAATGGTGCGATGTACGACGGGTGTTCAGATGAACACTTCACCACTTACAATCCGGCGAATGGTGAGCCATTGGCCAATATTAAACAAGCGAACCAAGACGATCTTCAAGCAGCGATTGAATCGGCAAAAAAAGGTTTTGCTGCATGGTCGGCGATGACTGCGATTGAGCGCAGCCGTATTTTACACAAAGCCGTTGCCATTTTACGTGAGCGTAATGACGAGTTGGCTGCATTGGAAGTGGCAGATACTGGTAAGCCAATTCAAGAAGCTATCGCGGTTGATGTCACAACAGGTGCCGATGTTCTTGAGTACTATGCGGGACTTGCTCCAAGTCTACAAGGTGAACAGCAGCCACTCAGCGACGATCAGTTTTTCTATACACGTCGTGAGCCATTGGGCATTTGCGCCGGTATTGGTGCTTGGAATTATCCAATTCAAATTGCGATGTGGAAATCGGCGCCAGCACTGGCTGCGGGCAACGCAATGATCTTCAAGCCATCAGAAGAAACACCATTAACGGCGCTTAAGCTCGCCGAAATTTATTCAGAAGCGGGCATGCCAGATGGCGTATTTAATGTCGTGCAAGGGGATTACCGAGTAGGACAGATGCTAACGGCGCATCCTGATATCGCAAAAGTGTCATTCACGGGTGAGTCAGGCACCGGTAAAGTCGTCATGAGTGACAGCGCTAAGACACTAAAACAAGTAACGATGGAGCTTGGTGGTAAGTCTCCGCTGATTATTTTTGATGATGCGAAGTTAAACGATGCCGTTTCTGCGGCCATGGTGGCGAACTTCTACACCCAAGGTGAAGTTTGTACGCACGGTACACGCGTATTTGTCCATGAAGGTATTTATGATGACTTTATCGCACAACTTAAAGCCCGAACCGAGCTGTTAGTCGTCGGCGATCCGCTTGATGAGAACACGCAGATTGGCGCGCTAATCTCTAAAGATCATGAATCGAAAGTTTTAGGAGCGATTGAAGCCGCGAAAGCGAGTGGCGCGACGTTACTGACTGGCGGCTACAAAGTAACAGACAATGGTCTAGCTAATGGTAACTTTGTTGCTCCAACCGTATTTGTCGATTGCGATGATGACATGAGCCACGTTCAACAAGAAATCTTTGGCCCGGTAATGTCAGTCCTGAAATTCCGCGATGAGTCGGAAGTGATTGCGCGTGCAAATGGCACCGATTATGGCTTAGCGGCAGGTGTATTTACTCAAAACCTATCTCGTGCGCACCGTGTGATCCATCAAATTCAAGCGGGTATTTGTTGGGTGAACACATGGGGTGACTCACCTGCGGAAATGCCAGTTGGCGGCTACAAGCAATCAGGTGTTGGCCGTGAAAACGGAGTCGAAACCCTTAAGCACTACACACAAACGAAGAGTGTTCTTGTTCAGCTAAGCGACTTCGAAAGCCCTTACAAATGATACCAATCGTAGTAGATAACTGACCACTTTAGCTTGTTAAAATGCTCGATAACTACGTTGTCAATTTTGATTGTAGGTTAACTACTTATCAAAATTTCCGCCTTGTTCTCAAGCATTTTTCCTACGCTAATTTCGTTCACTTATCTACGGTGATTAGTATTAACTCCTAGGAGAATAAAAATGCAACAACACTACGATTACATCATCGTCGGTGCGGGTTCGGCCGGCTGTGTGTTAGCGGATCGCTTAAGTGAAAGTGGTCAAAATTCGGTCCTTTTACTCGAAGCGGGTGGGTCGGATAAAAGTATTTTTATCCAAATGCCAACAGCGCTTTCTTACCCGATGAACACTGAAAAATACGCGTGGCAGTTTGAGACGGTTGAAGAGCAAGGGTTGGATGGCCGTCAACTTCATTGCCCTCGCGGAAAAGTTCTGGGTGGTAGCTCATCCATCAACGGCATGGTTTACGTTCGCGGACACGCTTGTGACTTTGACCAGTGGGAAGAGGAAGGCGCGAAAGGCTGGAACTATCAGTCGTGTTTGCCTTATTTCCGTAAAGCAGAGTCTTGGATTGGTGGTGCTGATGAATATCGGGGCGATCACGGTCCAGTCGGCACATGTAACGGCAACGATATGAAGCTCAATCCACTGTACCAAGCTTTTATTGATGCAGGCAAAGAAGCGGGCTACCCAGAAACAAAAGATTACAACGGCTATCAGCAAGAGGGCTTTGGCCCAATGCATATGACGGTCGACAAAGGCGTACGCGCTTCGACCTCTAATGCATACTTAAGCCGCGCTAAAAAACGTAAAAACTTCACCCTAATGAAGAGGGTGACGGTTCATCGAGTTTTATTAGAAGAAACTGGTGCAGAAGGTAAGAAAGCGGTAGGCGTTGAATTTGAAAAGTCAGGTTCAATTCAGCAATGTTTTGCGAATAATGAAGTGATTTCGAGTGCGGGTTCGGTTGGCTCCGTTCAGCTGTTGCAGCTTTCAGGCATTGGCCCTAAGGCAGTACTAGAAAAAGCGGGCATTGAGGTGAAACACTCGTTGGAGGGAGTAGGTAAAAACCTGCAAGATCACTTAGAAGTGTACTTCCAATATCACTGTAAACAACCTATCACGCTCAACAGCAAATTAGGTTTGGTGAGCAAGGGCTTGATTGGCACTGAGTGGATATTAACTCGCAAAGGCCTTGGTGCGACTAACCACTTTGAATCGTGTGCATTTATCCGCTCTCGAGAAGGGCTAAAGTGGCCAAATATTCAATATCATTTCTTGCCAGCGGCAATGCGTTATGACGGGCAAGCTGCTTTTGATGGTCATGGTTTCCAAGTGCACGTTGGACCTAACAAGCCAGAAAGTCGCGGGTCGGTCGAAGTTGTCTCTGCGAATCCGAATGATAAGCCGAAGATTGAGTTTAACTACATTTCCACTGAACAAGATAAGCAGGATTGGCGTGATTGTATTCGCCTTACTCGCGAGATCCTCAATCAGCCAGCCATGGATGAGTTTCGTGGGGATGAGATCCAACCCGGTCTGAACATCACAACGGATGAACAGATTGATGAATGGGTGAAGCAAAACGTCGAGAGTGCTTACCATCCATCTTGTACCTGCAAAATGGGCGCAGATAATGACCCATTAGCCGTCTTAAATGAGCGATGCCAAGTACGCGGTATTCAAGGCTTGCGTGTGGTGGACTCTTCTATTTTCCCAACCATTCCGAACGGTAATTTAAATGCGCCAACGATTATGGTGGCAGAACGCGCCGCGGACATGATTTTGGATAACGCCCTAGAAACGTCGAACAACGTACCAGTTTGGATTGCACCGGACTGGCAAGAGATGCAACGAATGCATCCGCCAAAAAGAGATCTCGATTCGATCTCATAAAATGAAAAAGTCAGTAATCATTACAAGGAATTCAACATGTCTAAGATGACAAAAAGCTTCTCAACAATTGCACTAAGTACTTTAGCAACAGGCGCTTACGCCAACCAATGTGAAACGGTTCGTTTCGCAGATGTAGGTTGGACTGACATCACAGCGACCACTGCCGTTACATCAGAGTTACTTAAAGGGTTGGGGTACAAAACGAAGACTGATCTTCTGTCTGTGCCTGTAACTTACTCCTCTATGGCTAATGGCGATATCGACATTTTCTTAGGTAACTGGATGCCAACGATGGAAGGTGATATCGCGAAATACCGTGATGCAGGTACTGTTGCAACCGTACGCGCGAACCTCGTTGGCGCAAAGTACACGCTAGCGGTTCCAAAATACGTTTATGACGCAGGCGTAACCAACTTCGCTGACCTAGTAAAACATGCCGACAAATTTAAAGACCGCATTTACGGCATTGAACCTGGAAACGATGGCAACCGCTTAATTCAGTCAATGATTGATAGTAACGCATTCGGCCTAAAAGATTTCAGCCTAGTTGAGTCCAGTGAAGCTGGCATGGTGTCTCAAGTATCACGTGCCGCACGCCGCAATCAATGGATTGTGTACCTAGGTTGGGCGCCGCACCCAATGAATAGTAACGTTGAAATGGAATATCTAGCGGGTGGTGATGACTTCTTCGGTCCTAACTACGGCGGCGCGAACGTCTACACAAACGTACGTAAAAATTACCTCGCTGAGTGTCCAAATGTAGGTCAGCTAGTGAAAAATCTAGAGTTTAACCTAGAAATGGAAAATGAACTGATGGAAGCGATTCTTAACCAGAAACAGAAGCCATCAAAAGCAGCGCAAGCATGGTTGAATGCAAACCAAGAGCAAATTGAAGCGTGGCTAGAGGGCGTGAAAACGGTAGATGGCCAAGATGCGCTAACAGCTATTACAAACTACTTAAAAACAAACGCTTAATAAGCAGTATTTGAGCTCGTTTTTTTAAAAGAAAGTGGGCAGAGTTTTGCCCGCTTCATTAACACAAAGGTTTTATTTTGAATTTTATTACGGACAACAAACTACCGTTGGGCCAATGGATGGAAACTGGCGTCGATTGGTTAACCATCAATGCATCGGGTTTTTTCGATGCAATCTCTATTACACTTGAAACGATCATTCTTTTCGTGGTGGACATTTTTAAATGGATGCCACCTGCAGCGCCAATCATTATGACGGCGGCAATTGCTTGGTTCTTACATCGCAGCATTCCTCTTGTCGTATTTATCGTGTTGGCCTTACTCGCAATTCTCAACCTTGGTTACTGGCAAGAAATGCTGGAAACCTTTGTCCTTGTGTTTGCAGCGACAACGATTTCCGTATTAATTGGCGTGCCGTTGGGCATTATGGCGGCGCACCGTCCTTGGTTATACACCTTGTTGCGGCCAATACTCGATTTGATGCAGACCGTACCGACATTCGTTTACCTAATTCCAACCTTGGTTCTGTTTGGCTTAGGTATTGTCCCTGGTCTAATCTCGACCATCATTTTCGCTATCGCTGCGCCAATTCGATTGACGTACCTCGGCATTATTAAAGTGCCGGAGGAGCTACTTGAAGCGGGTAAAGCATTTGGTGCCAGCCGCATGAAGCTACTGTTTAAGGTGGAGTTACCTGCGGCATTGCCAAGTATTATGGCTGGCGTTACGCAATGTATTATGTTGTCTTTGTCTATGGTTGTCATTGCGGCGCTTGTTGGTGCTGATGGGCTTGGTAAGCCAGTCGTACGTGCACTGAATACGGTAAACATTTCACAAGGTTTTGAAGCGGGTTTAGCGATTGTACTCGTTGCCATCATTCTTGATCGCTTGTGTAAAGCACCAAACCAGAAGGAGGCATAATCATGGACGCTATTACTATTAAAAATCTTGATGTCGTTTTTGGTCAGCAACAAGCACAGGCGCTAGCACTACTAGATCAAGGGAAGTCTCGACAAGAAATCATTGATGAAACTGGCCAAGTGGTTGGGGTTGATAATGTTTCGCTGAACGTGAAACAGGGTGAGATCTGTGTCTTGATGGGGCTTTCGGGCTCGGGTAAATCAAGTTTGCTGCGAACGGTTAACGGATTGAACGATATTTCTCGTGGCTCTCTGAAAATCAAAGATGGCGACGATATGGTTGAGCTCTCTAACTGTGACGAACAGAAGCTGCGCCACCTTCGTACGCACCGCGTGTCCATGGTGTTTCAGAAGTTTGCATTGATGCCATGGTTAACGGTGTTAGACAATGTAGCGTTTGGTCTAGAGATGCAAGGCATTGGTAAAGCTGAGCGCCGTAAAAAAGCGCGTGAACAGCTCGAAATGGTCGGTTTGTCTGAGTGGGAAACGAAATTCCCGCACGAGCTCTCTGGTGGTATGCAGCAGCGTGTTGGCCTAGCGCGAGCGTTCGCGATGGACACAGATATCTTGTTAATGGATGAGCCGTTTTCAGCGCTTGACCCATTGATTCGTGCTCAGCTTCAAGATGAATTGATTCTGCTGCAAGAAAAGCTAAACAAAACCATTCTTTTTGTGAGTCACGACTTGGATGAGGCGCTTAAAATCGGCAACAACATCGCCATTATGGAATCAGGAAAGCTGATTCAACATGGCAAGCCAGAACAGATCATTCTTGCTCCAGAAAACGATTATGTGGCGGACTTTGTTGCTCACACTAATCCATTAAATGTGCTGAAGGGACGTTCCTTAATGCGTGACGATTTGGTTCGCGAAGATACGCGTGTTCTGATTTGCCCTGATAAAGATATTTGGGTGATACAAGAGAGCAAGGGGTTAAGTTTAGCGGATAAAGGTAAATCGTTGATTCAATGGAAGAGCGATTCTTCGAACCTTGATGAAGTTAATGAAAACTCTCTGGTTCAGGTTAGCCCAGAAATCAGTATGCGAGAAGCGATTGAACTTAAACAGCGCAGCAATCAGCCTCTGCTTATGGTTGAAGATAATAATCTGGTTGGTGTGTTAAGCGACAATGAGCTTTACGATGCATTGCTTGGTAATTTTAAGTCAGAGCAAGTTGCGTAACGTTGACGCAGAACCAAGTAAAAAAGAGCCGCACATTAATGCGGCTCTTTTTAGTTTAAACAATGAGTTAAGTCGCTAAGCTAAGACAATGGTCGACTATAGAGTCGTAATTACCTCATCCATTGCAAGGCGTGCTTTTGGAAGACCATGATTGTAATCTTCCCCATCTTTATGGTAGCCAATCGCCAGCGCAACTTCACAAATATGGCCCTCGAGCTCTTCTTTAAACTCTTCTCCAATCAGAGCCGGATCGACACCTTCCATCGGTGTTGAATCAATGCCTAGTCGTGCCAATGTGTGTAGTAGGTTGCCTAGTGCCAAATAGACTTGTGCTTTTGTCCAGTTTCCGTTGAAGCCATTTTCGTCCGTATTTGCATCGGCAAAAGCGTAAGCACCCATAAAGTTGTTGTACATCTCCGCTGGCAAGTGGCCAGATGTTACTTCTGCATCCACACGCTTCGCAAATTTCTCTTTAGTAAATTTAGGATCGTAAGCAAACAGAATCGTATGTGATGCGGCTTTCGCGTGTGGTTGGTTAAACTGATGCATATTTGCAAACGTATTGTGGAAACGTTGCTTCGCTTCATCACTTTCAATAACGATGAATTTCCATGGTTGTGAATTGATAGAAGACGCCGACAAACGCAGTGCTTCTTTGATTATCGCCATGTCTTCTTGAGAAACGCGCTTGGTTTCATCATATTTTTTTGCAGTGTAACGGCTATTTAGATCGGTAATGATTTGATGGGACACGTTTATATCCTCTTTATGTGATGACAGATGAGGATGCACTAGCATCGACAACCATGCGTACCTCGAATATGGGGTCATGATAATGGATATTTTTTCATTGATAAGAGGGTGTTTATTTAAATCACTTTTTACTTTTTGTTGAAAATCGATGTGGGTTGATCGGTTTGAAACTTAAAAGTCCTTATTTGGAAGCTTTTATTTGATATTAAATTAAACTCATATTAAGGCGTAGGGGAAAGCAACATGAACGTGATTGAAGTTTTTAATGATAGCTATGAACGTTGTACTTCAGATCAGGAGTTTTTCGACTTGTTCTACAAAAATTTATGGTCGAAAAGCGCCAACTTTAGACAGAAGTTTGATGGTATAGACATGCACCAACAAGTGAGAATGCTTAGAGGGTCTATCGTATTTTTTATGATGGCAGATACCTCGACCGAAGCGCACAAAATGGTGGAAAAGTATGGGAAAAAGCATGCAAGTGCAGATATTGGTATAGAGCCGCAGGATTTTGATGTTTGGCTTGAGAGTTTGTTAGAAACGGTTCGACAGTGTGATTCCGGGTACGATGCCGATGTTGAAACCGCTTGGCGAACATGCTTTAAAACGGGCTTAGAAGTAATGAAACAAGAATGTGATAAAGAAGATGGGCACTTCCTTAAAGCGAGTACCAAATAAGGAAGTAACGTGAGTGGTCGTTACTTCCTAGGGTCAGAACCTTACTTATCTTGTGTCTCTTTATTCTTTTTCACCGCTTCGGCGATATCACTGACAGCTTCGACAAGATTGATCGGCATTGGAAAAATAATAGTGGATGTTTTGTCTGTAGTGATTTCAGTGAGTGTCTGCATGTAACGTAATTGCAGTGCATTCGGTGCTTCGTTGAGCATTTGCGCTGCTTCTTTTAATTTATTTGAAGCCTCTAACTCACCAGTAGCGTGAATGATCTTCGCCCTACGGTTACGTTCTGCTTCTGCCTGACGGGCTAGGGCTCTGACCATGCTGTCATTTAAATCAACATGTTTGACTTCAACCGTAGCAATCTTGATTCCCCAGTCATCAGTCTGTTGATCGAGAATGGATTGTAAATCCTTATTGAGGCGTTCTCGCTCTGATAGCAATTCATCGAGTTCATGCTGACCCAATACCGAGCGCAGCGTGGTTTGTGCTAGCTGGCTGGTAGCATCGCTGTAGCTTTCAATATTGTTAATCGCCATTTGAGGATCGACTACGCGAAAATAAACGACTGCGTTGACGCGCACAGAAACGTTATCTTTGGTAATTAAATCTTGTGTCGGCACATCCAAAACGACAGTACGTAAATCAACCCTCACCATTTGCTGAATAAATGGGATAAGGATGATCAAACCAGGTCCTTTGACTTCTTGAAATCGACCAAGAAAGAACACAACCCCACGTTCGTATTCTCTCAAAACCTTGAACATTTGGGTCGCTAGTGCGAACAGCAGCACCACGATCACCGCAACGGTATAGAGCATCATAAAGCGCCTCCTATTTATTTTGGCGGTCATCAGGCATCACAGTTAAGGTCAGCCCTTTAACATTAACAATGGTGACGTGATCACCTTGTTTGAATTGTTGATGGTCTTTGGCTTTAGCTCGCCATAACGCACCGTTGAGTTGAACGCGTCCTTCGCCATCGATAAAGTCATCGCTTACCACGGCGACCTTCCCAGGGTATGTCTCTAAACCCGTCGTTACACGCCGGCGACGAATTTTAAGCAGCAGGCCGACAGTCAGCACGATTAGAGCTACGGAAAATATGGCAATACCAAAAATCAAAGGAAGGGCGACCTGGAATCCTGGTAACTCACTGTCCATGAGAAATATTGAACCGAGAACAAAGGCGACAACGCCGCCTAAGCCCAAAATACCAAAGCTCGGGCTGAATGCTTCCGCTATCATTAGTGCAATACCGAGTAACAGCAGACCAAGACCTGCGTAGTTGACGGGCATCATTTGTAGTGCGTACATGGCAAGAAGCAGACAAATCCCACCTAGCACACCGGGTAAGCCAATTCCTGGGTTGTAAAATTCAAGAAGTAAACCGTAGATGCCGATGAGCATTAGAATGTAGGCAACGTTTGGATTGGTGATAACGGCTAACATTTCTGCTCGCCAATCTGGCGTTCTTTCAACCCATGTTGGATTTTCAAGTGACAATGTCACAGTGCGATTGTTTACTTTAACAGTTTGCCCATCTATGGCTTTGACTAAGTCCTCTGGCGAATTGGCGATGTAATCGATCACGTTTAATTCTAATGCTTCTGTTGCATCCAAGCTCGCCGCCTCGCTTACTGCTTTCTCTGCCCATTCTGCATTTCGTCCATGAAGTTTTGCTAAGCCTTTAATGTAGGCTTTGGCGTCGTTAATTACCTTTTTCTCCATTGCGGTTTTAGCGGGAACTTTTTCTGAGCTTTCGTTGGTTCCTTCTGGCGTTTCTTCCGCGTTTTGATCTTTGCCATCATCCGATGAAGGAGGTTGAGGCGCACCACCTAACGCGACGGGCGTTGCAGCTCCGAGGTTTGTCGCTTCAGCCATGGCGGCTACGTGACTAGCGAGCAAGATGTATGTTCCGGCACTGGCGGATCTAGAACCAGATGGGCCGACCCAAGTCGCAATGGGAGTCGAGGAGGTGGTAATCGCGTGAATAATATCTCGCATTGCGCTATCTAAGCCGCCTGGTGTGTCCATCTCTAAGATCACTAAACTGACACCGTTTAGTTGAGCTTCTTCTATTTCACGAGATAAATAGTCGCTAGTAGCAGGCCCTATAGCGCCTTTGACAGGAACAATCCAAACGGTATTCGCCAGTGCTTGACTGGCAATCAAGAGTAAAGGTAAGAACCATATCCATAGTCGTTTCATGCAGTCCTCCTTGTGTGGTCACAGGGACTTTTTGAAATCCTAATTCAAGTATATCCAAATAACTTAGAGATGCTTGAGTATAGGTTCTAATGAATAAGTTGCCGAGGCTAATTAGGAGACTACTTTTTTATATATAAACGCTGTGTGAGATAGTAAACTAAAGCAAATTATTGGTAATTGTGATGTTTATGTTTATTGTTCAGCGTTTGATTAAGTTGGCCGTTATCTGTGCCGTATTCTTTACTATTTTCGATCTGATCTCGTATGGAGAGGTGACTTGGTTTCAACGGTTTTTGGCTTTTCTACACTAAACTCAGATTTCAATACGTTAGCTACTCATAAGGCGATAGGTTTCTTCCTATTCGCCTTATTACTCCCTCTTCAACCAAAGCCTTAAACAAAGCAATACTTAACTCGTTTTTTCAACTTCCTGTCGGTGGAAAAAACGCCAAAATGCAACTAAATTCATATCAATAACAAGTTTAAGGTATGTAGTTGATGAGGCAATTCAGCGCAATCGCACTAGCTGTTGTAACACTCATTTTGAGCCAAACAACAACCGCAAGAAACGCGAAGATGTTAGGTGATATCTCCCTAGTTCAGCCCATACAGGGTGATCCTAATGTGGATATTAAGCTAGCGAGAATTGGCTGGCATCTCTTCCGCGATCCTCAATTATCGTCAAATGGTAATGTCAGCTGCGCGACATGCCACAATCTGCAAACCAATGGCGCTGAAAATACACCAGTCTCTACGGGGGTGAAAGGTGATGGAATTAGAAATTCTATAACAGTGTTTAATGCGGCGTTAAATTATCGTTTTTTATGGGATGGAACGGAAAACACCTTGATGGCTCAGATTGATGGTCCAATCCATAATCCAATGGAAATGGACTCAAACTGGCAAACAATAGAGCAATATGTAAAAGAGAGTGAACATTATCAAGCGCTATTTAGTCGTGACGATGAATTGCCGATTAACGTTCATAATATCAAGTCCGCTATTGTGGAGTTTGTTGAAGGGCTGCAGACGCCTGGCGCACCATTCGATGCTTACTTATTGGGTTACACGCATGTACTGAGTGAACAGCAAATCAGAGGTTGGAAAACATTTCAGACTTCAGGTTGTGTGCAGTGTCATCAGGGCAAAAATATCGGCGGAGCGATGATCCAAAGGTTCGCCTATTTCAAGGATAAGCCAGTAGTAGAGGACTCGGGCCGGCAACTCGTTACGATAGAAGATGAAGAGCGATTCTATTTTAGAGTAGCCAGTTTACGCAATGTCGCGCTAACGAGTCCTTATTTTCATAATGGGCAAGTCGATAAGTTATCCGACGCGATACAAATCATGGCTAAAACCCAGCTCGGTATAACGATGAACGATGAGAATGTCGCGGACATTGAAGCATTCTTGCAGTCGTTGACAGCACCTAGACCCATAATTTTAGAGGTGTTGGAAAATGAATAAATTCAAACTGATCAACTTTTGCTTTTTTATTGGGATACTGACGTGCTGCACACTGGCGTATATGTCGTATATGAATTCAAAAAACGCTCAAGAATTTCATGCAGGGCTAATGAATATCGGACATGAGTTGATTGAAGAGCGTGATGTTATCGTGAACCGATATGCCGTTGAAGATAGGAAAAACTATGAGTTAACAACATCTTTAGTAGAGATAGAAATCGCAGCACAGGCACTGTTGGAATCATCAAAGGCATCAGTTTGGTTTCCCGTGACACCCAATCGTATAAAAGTTAGGGATACGCTTGAACAGTTTAAGGAGCGAGTGCTTCAAACAACGTTGAAGCTTGATATGTTAATTGGTGTTCAGGTAGAAAATCGGTATGCATTACTCATGTTGTTCAATTTATATCAGCAAGAGGTTTCTACCGAGAGCGGTCAATCATTGGGTGGCAGTCGTTATTTTGAATTTCTCAACCAGTTGCTTCTAACACAAACTGAAGTTGAGAGTGAAAAAGAAGCGAACTTCCTTAAACGGCTTCAAACGAGTGATAAAAGAATTGAATTGCTGACGAATGAACTGCTTGATCACACTTATATTGAGTTTGTCGAAAGCTCAGAGCATCGGTTACTCAATATTGCTCAAAGTGAGGCGCGTTTTACGTGGTTGTTTGTATTTATCGCGGTGATGTTTCTAGTTAGCGCGTTTGTTTATCAGTCACATCACCGAATGCATAACTTAAAACAGTTGAATCTTGAAATTGAAGAGGCGAGAAACAAAGCCGAGCGAGCGGCAAAAGCGAAATCAAATTTTCTCGCTGCAATGAGTCACGAACTAAGGACGCCGATGAATGGTGTACTAGGGCTTTCTCAAATGATTGCAGAAGAGACCAAAGAGCCGACGACGAAAGAGCATATTAGGGTTATTCTTGATTCTGGCCAGCATCTGATGACTATCCTCAACGATATTTTGGATTTTTCTAAAGTTGAAGAAAACAAACTGGAATTTGAGCAAGCTAAGTTTAAGCTCGATCAAGTGCTTTCTCCGGTGTGTAGCGCAATAAAACCACTTGTTGATGAAAAAAATATCGAGTTAATCTTGGAAAACGAGGTTTCTGAATATACTGAATTTACTGGAGATTGTGCGCGTTTACGACAGATCTTGTTTAATCTCGCCGGTAACGCGGTGAAGTTTACCAATGAAGGGCATGTGCTGGTTAGAACTGAGTTAGATGAATCGAATCAGTTGTTGGTCATGCGCGTGAGCGACACCGGTATTGGTATTGCGCCAGACAAGCACGAGCATATTTTTAACTCGTTTGAGCAAGCAGACTCATCAACGACTCGAAGGTTCGGCGGAACAGGGCTTGGGTTAGCCATCGTCAAAAAACTAACCGATTTGATGGGTGGCCATATTACTCTGAAGAGTATAGAAGGCGTTGGAAGTCAATTTATCGTTGAGTTGCCGATTCCTTGGGTAGAATCTGCTCCGAAAAAGCAGCAAGAAGCACCGAAACCTCGCGCAAAATCACACCATTTCAAGATACTACTTGCTGATGATAACCGTGTGAATGCCATTGTGGCAAAAGGGTTTTGCGAAAAGCTTGGGCATGAAGTGGATGTTGCAGAAAATGGATTAATCGCGGTTAAAAAGGCGAAAGAGAACGAGTACGACCTGATCTTGATGGACAACCATATGCCCGAGATGAATGGCGTTGAGGCGACACGCGTTATCCGACAAGAGTTAGGTATCAAGACATTACTCTTTGCGTACACGGCAGACGTATTTCGTGAAGCTCACGATAGCTTTATCGAAGCAGGAGCAGACCATGTGCTTACGAAACCGCTACAGCATGAGAGCTTTTCAGACGCTCTCAAACAGTTTGCCGCCAGACTCGAACCGAAACAGAATCCGCCACTAACGAGTGACAGCAATGTGCTTCAATTGCAACGTAAGCCAATCGAGAACTTAAGGTTAACAGAGGAAGAACTCTCCCGTTCAGGCATGTTTACTTCTTTACGAGATGAGCCAGAAGCGCTCGACGAGTTGCTAAAAAGCATTATTGTCGATTTTGAGACTTCTGTTGATGAACTTATTGAATACTTTATGGCTGAAGACTTTGCTTCATTAGAGCTGACGTTGCACA
This sequence comes from Vibrio sp. Vb0888, assembly GCF_033338835.1. NCBI lineage: Bacteria > Pseudomonadati > Pseudomonadota > Gammaproteobacteria > Vibrionales > Vibrionaceae > Vibrio > Vibrio sp. Vb0888. The sequence continues at coordinate 381,336 of NZ_JAWOTL010000001.1, read as the reverse complement.
AAACGAAAGGGATGGCACTGAACCTAAGTTTACCTATTTTGGCGAGCCAAACGGAGGCCCTGGAAACTCAACTTAAAGCCAACCAAAGTCCCGAGATTGAGCAGTTGCAGATGCTGATCAATCGGTTACAGGTCAACATCCATCAGTCTCATAGACTTTTGGATGATATCCAGAAGAACAATGCCGATCCTCAACAGATTTTATAGTCCCTGTGAGTGCGATGCTTTCCTTAACTCATTTTGTTGTGGTTTACTGTGGCAAGGACGGATAGTGTTGATTCGTCGTCGGAAAATCAGGGAGTTAGAATGAGTAAGCATTCCGCTTTAATCAAATGGCATCGTAAAGCTGGCGAAGAGTTTAGTGATAATAAGTATAGTAGGGCACACATTTGGCAATTTGATGGAGGGTTGCAAGTCCCAGCATCTCCATCTCCCCACGTAGTACCATTACCACTATCCGTAGAAGAAAATGTTGATCCAGAAGAAGCGTTTGTCGCGGCACTTTCTAGTTGTCATATGCTCGTTTTCTTGTCTATTGCAGCAAAGCGGCGTTACGTTGTGGACAGTTACTTAGATGAAGCGGTAGGGGAGCTTGAAAAAGGCGAAAACGGAAAAGAGTGGGTATCAAAGGTAACGTTAAACCCTAAGATAACATTTTCAGGTGAAAAACAACCGACACCATCTCAATTAGAAAAACTGCACCACATGGCCCATGAGAATTGCTTTATCGCCAACTCCGTTAAAACAGAAGTGACAACGCTTATTGCGAATTAAGTGGAGCTCTTTATCAAAAAGCGCGGCCTATTGCGGAGTTATATTAAGCCAGCAGTCATCCTGCTGGCTCGTTCATCTAGACGACACCTTGCTCAATCATTGCATCAGCGACTTTTCTAAAGCCTGCAATGTTGGCGCCTAAAACTAAATTTCCAGGTTGGCCAAACTCTTTACTGGTTTCGTTTGCATTGATGAAAATATTTTTCATGATGGTTTGCAACTGACTATCCACTTGTTCAAACGTCCAGTTTTGCATGCTGGCGTTTTGCGCCATTTCAAGTTGACTGGTTGCAACGCCGCCTGCATTGGCTGCTTTGGCAGGCCCATAAGCTATGTCCGAGTCCACGATAATATTGGCAGCATCACGGGTGGTTGGCATGTTCGCCCCTTCACTAATCAAAATACATCCGTTTTCGATAAGAGCCAGTGCGTCGTCTGACGTTAATTCATTTTGAGTCGCACAAGGGAAGGCAGCATCAGCCTGATATCGCCAAACAGCATGTCCTTCATTAGGATAGTCGCCCTCTGGTGTGTATTCTGCTTCAGGGTAAGTTTCTAAATATTCTTCTAAGCTTGCTCTTTTCACTTCTTTCAGTTGTTTTAGGAGCTTAAGATCAATACCGTGCTCATGATAGATCGTACCTCGAGAGTCGCTGCATGTAACCGGCGTTGCTCCCATATGGTACAGTTTTTCAATGGCGTAGATAGCCACGTTGCCAGCACCAGAAACGAGGCAAGTTTTCCCTTTCAATGAATCGTTGCGGTCGTTGAGCATGCATTCTGCAAAATAGACGGCGCCATATCCTGTCGCTTCTTTTCTGGCGAGTGATCCACCCCAAAGAAGACTCTTGCCTGTAAGCACACCTTCGTAGCGCCCCGTCAATCGTTTGTATTGACCAAACATATAGCCAATTTCGCGCGCCCCGACGCCGATATCGCCTGCGGGAACATCGGTGGTAGGACCGATGTGACGGTACAACTCGTTCATAAATGATTGGCAAAATCGCATGATCTCGCCGTCGGATTTTCCTTTAGGATCGAAGTTTGAACCGCCTTTGCCGCCACCGATAGGAAGGCCAGTCAGTGCGTTTTTAAAGATTTGCTCAAAGCCGAGAAATTTTATGATGCTCGCATTGACTGAGTGATGGAATCTCAATCCTCCTTTGTACGGCCCCAAAGCAGAGTTGAATTCAACTCGATAACCTTTGTTTACTTGTACATTTCCAGCATCATCAACCCAAGGAACTCGAAACATGATTTGACGTTCTGGCTCGACGATCCTCTGGATAATCGCTTGTTCCTTATATTTATTATTGCCTTCTATTACCGGCGCGAGAGAAGTTAATACTTCTTCTACCGCTTGGTAAAATTCTTTTTGCGCAGGGCTACTGTGTTGCAACGCAACAATAGTATCGTGTATGTATGACATAGATTTCTTCCTTGATGTGAATAAGCAATCAGTTTATATGAATTTATTTCCATTAAATAGTGATTTTGACCAAGATTCAATGGTTGTAGTGGTCTTTCCTGCGGATGAGAATGTGCAGCTTCTAACCCAGGCAGTGTTGGTTGAGATAGGTAGGGCGAGCTAAGTAAGCGGGTGGTTGAGTGATCAGTTTCACATATAACAAGCAGAAATCACTTTAGTCGATGTTGTTGTGCAGTTACGCAAATTGTTTATGTTAACGTCATGTTAAAGTTTTGGTGTGTGATAACTTGTGAAAAGACAACTATATGGATGAGCTTAAGGTTCTGAACTCGTTTATTCAGCAGAATGGTCTACCAGCGTTTGGCCACCTTGATAGAATTCCAACATCGTTACAGCTAGATAAATTTACTTACCTCGATGAGATGGATAAGCCAGTGTCTAAGTGGCGCCGTTACCGCGATTATAAGCAGTTTCAGTTCGTCAATTTGGTCACACCTGATTACGTCATTGGAGTAGCGATTGCTGATATACGGTATTTAGCATCCGGCTTTTGCTACCTGTTTGATATTAAAAAGAATAAGTTGATTGAGCAACAATGGTTGAAACCTTTTAATATAGGTTATCAAACTCAGCCTTCCAGTTGGTGCAGTCTTGCCCATCTTGCTAACAAAAGAATTCAGTTTTCTATTAAGGATGGTATTTGGCACGTCCACTTTGTGACAGAGTCAGTCAATGCGGATCTCTATTTACGTCCAGAAAACATGAGTTTGCCATTAATGTTGTGTACGCCAACAGGTTATGCGGGTTGGACATATACTCAGAAGCACAATGCGTTAGCAGTAGACGGTAACTTGTTCATATTAGGAAAAGAGCAAGATCTTTCAGAGGTGGCTGCTGGTTACGATTTTTCCGCTGGGTACATGCGGCGAGAAACAAGTTGGCGCTGGGCGAGTATCAATTGCTTTGAGGATGACAGGCGTCTGGGGTTGAACTTGGCAGCTGGCGTTAATGAAACTGGCTATTGCGAAAATGTATTGTGGATTAATGGTCAGCGTCACTTTTTGCAACCTGTGCAGTTTCAGTTTTCACGAAGTGATGAAGGGCAAAAGTGGCATATTACGTCTGAAGATAAACGAGTTAACTTACAGTTCACGCCTTTGAATCGACGCTCAGAGAAGAAAAATTTTTGGCTTCTCAAAAGTAACTTTCGTCAGTACATCGGTTATTTCTCTGGCTATATTATCGATGGAAATGGCATCAAACATCAGTTAGAAGAAGTTATGGGTCTTACTGAAGATCACTATGCAAAATGGTAGAAACACAATGGATTGGACGCAGTTGATGGACCGCCCAGAATTACTTCTGATGATTCTGGCTCCAGTTTTCTTTTTCTGCATGCTTGCCGAATATTGGTTCGGACAAAGAAGGGGACGCTTGCCTGAAAGCGCGACGTATTACTTCCCTGAAGTAGCGTGTAATTTTGTTCTTGCGGGCTTACACCAAGCGACAGACATACTCACGGGTTTACTGATTGCTCAGTTGTATTTGTGGTGGTTCGATTGGCGTTTGTTTGATATCGAAATGAGCGTCTCAGCTTTTCTTTTACTTGTTGTCCTGCAAGATTTTTTCTATTACTGGTTTCATCGGGCTAGCCATCGTATTCGTTGGATGTGGGCCGCGCACGTTGTTCATCACAGTTCGGAAAGAATGAACTTCAGTACCGCCTTTCGTCAAAGTTTAATGTATCCGCTAGCGGGGATGTGGATTTTTTGGTTGCCCTTGGTGATTATTGGTTTTGAGCCAAAATGGGTTGTCTTCGTTGTGTTGTTTAATCTGGGCTTACAGTTTTTTGTTCACACCCAATCAATTCGTTCGCTCGGGCCACTAGAGTGGGTATTTAACACGCCGTCTCATCATCGCGTTCATCATGGTGTGAACCGTCAGTACATCGACAAAAATTATGCGGGTGTATTAATTATTTGGGATCGAATGTTCGGAACGTTTGAACCAGAGGTGGAAACGGTTCGGTATGGGGTTTCTAAACCTGTAAACAGCTTTAATCCCATCCGCGTGACGTTTGCAGAATGGAAAGACATGTTTTATGACGTAACTCGACCAAACTTATCATGGAAACAACGCTGCCGCCGTTTGTTCGCTCCGCCATCGGATTTTTATGAGTAAATTGAGATAAAGAGATTGGAGCGGGCAGCGGGAATCGAACCCGCATCATCAGCTTGGAAGGCTGAGGTAATAGCCATTATACGATGCCCGCGCATCGATAGGACTCAGTTAATATGCCACACTGGACGAAAAAGAAAAGTCTTTTCTCATCAAATGTTTGTCAGTTGCCTAAAAAAGTAGCGGACTGATGTTAAAGTGTTCATTGTCTCTGGTTTTTTGTGGCACTCGCGATTCCGCTACTAAGCCTAGGGGCTTCCAATTAGGTCGTAAACACCGAATTCTTAGGTGTTTAGATGTTGATGATATTCAAGATTTTCTGTGTAAAGGTTAATCTCGTTTATTGAACAGTCACGTTTCATGGTCAAGACTAGATATTGAAATGATTACTTTTTACTGTTGATGCGTATGTATAACACAGGGTAATTCTGCTGAAACAGTCAGCTTAACCAAAGGAGATTTAACATGATGAGAGGTTTGATATTAGGGCTGGTGGTGATGCTGGTATCTGCTTGTACTACCGTTACAACCGATGTAGATAAACAAGCCGACTTTTCAGCTTACAGAACGTTTGACTTCGGTGCTCAGGCGGAAGCTCCTACCAGTATTGATGGTCGACGTATTGAGCAAGGGCTTGCTGAACAGCTTGAGAGTAAGGGTTTAATTAAGGTAAATAGTGGCGGTGACCTTTACGTACATCATGATATCGTAGAAGAATCCGAGCTTGTTTCTTCAGGATCGTCGGTGAGCTTTGGCTATGGCTGGAATAGCTTTGGTGTGATCACTTCAAGCCCAGAAAGATATAAAGAACGTAAGTATGGGAAGTTGGTGGTTGAACTAGTTGATGCAAAGGCTAATCAAGTCGTTTGGAAAGGCGTTTCAAGTCGTAAACTGTCTGAGTCAATGAGCTCTGAGAAAAGAGAATCTCTCATCCAAGAAGAAATCGCGAAGATGTTTGAAAGCTACCCTTACGGTGAAAAATAATTAGTATTCTTAACGATTAAGAATACTAATTGCCAATAGTTACGCACAGGGTTAAAAGAACTTATTATTTTGGTTTTGGTTACCTTTGTGCGTACGACCCTGATTGCTTTACTCGGACTACTTTTCTGCTTGTTGGCTCCGAGCATGAGCCTGGCGCACTCACACCCAAATTTTCTTTCCTTTCATAACCAGAATATTGCTGTTGACGCTAAGTCGAAGCACTTTTCAGAACATCCTATCTCTCCAATACAACAAGACTATCCGAGTTTAAACAGCCGGAATGTATTGAGGGTTAGCCATGCTAAGGAAATGAGCTCGAACGACGATGTAGAACCCGAATGGTTTGAAATGCTTGATGTAGCATGGTGGGCGCATCGTTCGGCAATTTACTCGATGAAGCGGCTAAAACGCATCGGCAATGAGGCTTTAGGTTGTTGTATTGAAAGTATTTTTACTCACTTTAAATACAGAATCGGAGTGAGAAAAGAATCGAATTTCATATACCGCTTTATACATGCTCGCTAACACACTCCATGTTTTTGCAACTTTTGGTTAATTATGCTTAGGAGCGGTTTATGTTTGATTCGATAATTCAGGTCTTGAGTGCCTTTTGGCATCAAGATTTCACGGCGTTAATGGCGCGAAGCAGTGCAGGTTTGGTTTATTTTGTTGTTGCTGTGATTATCTTTTTGGAAAGTGGCTTTATTCCTGCAGCACCTTTCCCATGCGACAGTGTCGTCGTATTATCCGGTACGCTGGCGGCGGTTGGCGTCCTTGACCCAATTATGATCATGTTGGTGATAGCTGTTAGTGCGGGATTGGGAAGTTGGGCGGCTTATGTACAAGGCAAGTGGCTAAATCGCTTACCTAAGGTCCAAGGCTGGGTGAGTGCGGTTCCTCAAAAGCGCCTGGAACAAGTCGACGTATTACTCAGTAAACATGGATTGATTGCGCTTTTTTGTGCGCGGTTTATTCCGGTTGTTCGCTCCCTATTGCCATTAATGATGGGGTTGCGAGTGAAACGTATTAGTAAATTCCATTACTTTGCGTGGTTGAGTGCGATTTTATGGACGCTGGTATTATGCGGTTTTGGTTCATTACTTCCTTTGTTACCAGAAAATATGAGCAAAGCGATCACAATGCTATTAATGGCGGCACCAATAATTACTCTTGTGATTGGGGTGCTTAGTTTCTTGTTTGTTAAAGCACGTCGAGCGTTCTGTAAACCCAAGGATGTGTCAGAGTTTTCCCAGTAAGTTTACTTTGATTTGCACTTTTAAGCTTGTATGCAGATTAGACATCTAATCGACAGGTTTTTGTCAGTAAAAAGAAAGGCGCAATGTATGCGCCTTTCTTTTTGAGTGTCGTTAGGGTTTCGAATTTAATAGCCAATGCTATATAAGTATTCGCCAACTTCTTTGCACTGAGACTTGTAGATGTTCTCTACTTCAGACTCATTCTTATCTGCTGCTTTAAATTCGAGTTCGGCAGACGATAGCTGGTCAAAGCTGTAGTCTCTCTCAGACATTAAGTAGTGTCTGAACATCGCTCTGTGTTCCGGAACTGCAATACGTGCGTTAGAAACGTTGGCACACTCTAACAGAGTGTCGTTACTCATTTCTTCTGGCTTAGTTTCTGTGTTTGCTAAGGTTGAGCCCGCTGCAAATAGCAATGCTAGTGCGATGGTTGTAGCGATTCTTGTCATTATATGGACCTCAAATTGGTTCTAGTAACAATGAGCATATTGGTTCTTATCGTTACATTTTCGTGTTCTCTGTATGTCATAAAAAGTTAAACAACAGAGAAGGCGTTGCGACCATGAGTAAAGACGTACATTAAGTTCGCTTCCTTTCTTCCTGAGAGGCGATAAAGAGAGCGTTGACTCATGAGTCCGCCATAACTGTCTAGAGGTAAGCGAGATGCTTGTTTTGCCAACTCCAGTAGTGGTGGAGAAGAGAAAGCAATAAGTAAAAAATAATCAGGAGTAAAATCTGATGATAAAACGCCATCAGTAGCTGATGTTCGGCGACAGGAGACAAGCCCGAACAACTCGCGCTTTATATGTAGGTAGTAACTTTCTGAACCCCAAGAGCTCAGAGAAGCTGAGGTATGAAAATCAGTGTGTGCTAGTTCAAAATCGTCTTGTTGAGAGAGTTTAAGTAAGCGCTCGGAAGTGTAATGTTTGGTGTGGTGCCACTCATGCGCATATGAAGCTGTGATGAGCCCTGAGAGCAGGGACAAAGAAAGCATCAATAATATATGGTGTAGATAACGCAAGAAGTAACCCTAAACATATAAAGCCACAGATACCCACCATGATTAAGGAATCTTAGTGGAACTATGATAACGATGAAAGCCAGTGTCTGATGAACTCAGCGTATACTAACGAGATGGAAGGGGGATGAACAGAGTTTTCTGATCGCACTTAGGTATATCAGCGAATAACACAATAGTTTTCGCTTTCGAGTAAGCGAAAATGGAAAGAGAGTCGTTGCACAAGTACGATTAAGCTAACAGGATTATTACTGGGGAAGAAATAGAATCTTCTTTTTTCTTCCCCATATGTGTCGCATCGATATTATGCGCTTGCGTAAATAACGCTGCCGCCTTTTATAGTGTCAATGATCTCGCGAGACAACTTCTCTGGCAAAGCAGGGCAACCCCAACTGCGTCCGAGGTATCCATTCTTCTTGATGAAGGAAGGGTTTGCGTAATCGGCACCGTGCACGACAATGTAACGCTCGCGAGCTTTGTCGTTTAATCCAGAGCTTAGCCCATCTAATCGAAGTGAATAGCCATTTGAGCCGTAGTAAGTGGTATCAGTCAAAAAAGTGCCCAATGATGTTTTTCGCGAGTTTACGACATTTGAAAACTGTGTCGCTGTTTTCTTTCCGCTGTTCACGCCGTGAGAAACATACGTATTGTAGATTAGCTTCTTTTTATCTAAATCAACCACATAAAAACGCTTTTCAGTTGATGGTTTACTATAGTCGATGATCGTTAGTACCGACTTCTTTCTATCGGGTGTCTTCTGATAAGCGATGTAAGCGTCACTGAACAACTTAAAGTCTACTATGCCATCTAGCTTGGCTTGTTTAAACACATGTTCAACTTGCTTTGGTCGTAAATGATCCCTGGGTTCGTTATCTGATTGTTTTGCAAAAGCAAAAGGTGAGACAGACAACAGCGCACATGTAAATAATAAAATTAACTTTTTCATCTTGGCTAAATAAAACTCTATGGTGTTACAAATTTACCGATTGCTTCATGCATTCGTTAAAACAACATGCACATCAATATAATTCTATTCCCAATGTTTCTTATTGCACGCTTAGGTGCTTGATATTGGGTTGACGATAAGTTTTCGAGTTAAAAACTAACTAATTGAAACTTATAAAAAATATGAAGTTTAACGATGATTTCTATAAACTTCGGAGTAAATAATATCTGATATATGTAATTAATAAAACTGTGTTTAAGGATATTTGTGAAGTTGCTAATTTATAAAAACGGCGTTTTATTTTTCGTACTTTAGAAACTCTTTTTATTTCAATGTGTTTTCTTTTTCTACGCTTTATCCAATACCTCAAAAGTTTGTGATTTAACTCGTAACAAATCGTAACGCCGAATCGTTATGTGTATAAGTGCATTTATAATGTATGAATAAACAACAGGGTGGCAAGAAAAGGCAGTAAAACAGCGGTGAATCGGTTGTTTTTAATTCACGATTGACAAAGCTAAGTCTAAGTCGTACAAAAATTGAACTTGTGAATGTATCGTTTAAGTGAGAGTGATGAGCTCGACAAAAGTGAAGTGATGCGTGCTATTGTTTATTTTCTAATTTATTCGATTACATAAGGAAGGGTACATAGTAAAATTTGAAAAAATAATTATATCGTATGGATTAAAATATATAAATAATAAAACTTAGAAATTAAAAGATAAGAGCGCCAGATATTAATTCATTAAATTTTTGAACATGAAAGTAAACTCTATCTATTATGTTTGGTTTGGTTTGGTTTGGTTTGGTGGGAGAGTGCTCATCTCATTAAGAAAAGCGCTCAAATTTATTTAAGGACGGTTATGACAGCATTTAATAAAGTGTTTATTGTCACTCCCAATGTTAATGATTTTGCAATGTTGCAAGAGTCGCCATTGGAAATGTCTCTTCAAGTAACGGCAAGCAAACCTATCCAACTCTATGGAGAGTCTGTTAAAGCCAGTTGGAAAAGTATTGATATTGAATGGTTAGACGTTAAGGATGAAAAGCCATTACCCAGGCCTGATATTGCAGCATGGGGATCTTTTACTCTTGCTGTATCCGCTTCTATTGCGGATAAGCTCGATGTGTTGAGCGAGAATGTCGAATTTTTACCATTAAATCTACAAGGAAAGCCTTGGCGAGCATTAAACATTGTCACTCAAATTGATGCCATTGATACCTCTGCTACCGAGTATAATCTTCGTCATGGTAAGCTAAGTCGTGCTAGACCGTTTAAGAAACTCGTTTTGAATAGAGAAGCCGTTAATGAATCTGACTTGTTCAGAGTAAAAGGTGCTGGGCTCAGAACGTTTTGCACGGACAAAAAAGGTGGCTTGTACGATAGCGTCAAAGCGCTGAATTTGACCGGTTTGGATTTCAAGGAAGTGCTGGTTTAAAAACGAATAAATAGTAATTTACTCAATTAAAGTCATAGATATAGGTATGGGGGAACAAAAGCTGAGCATCTATCAATGAAGCTCATATACAGCTAAATACAGCCGCCACAGTTGTGACTGCTGTACTTCTCCCCTTAACTTATGTTCTTGAAACCCTAATTGAGCTGACCATGGACGCATCAAATCGACTGTCGTCATTTGCCGATTGCCACCACAAGCTCAATTGTTCTTTAGTCATTGGTTTGCCAAATAAATAGCCTTGCATATAGTCGCAGCGGTATGCCGATAACCATTCATGCATCATATTGTGTTCAATACCTTCTGCTGTAACCGTTTTATTTTGGGCATGGCATAGCTCAATAATAGGTTTGATCACATGTCCGTTGTTGGTGTTCATCAATGTAACGAGGAACTCTCGATCAAATTTGATTTTTTGAACCGGATACTGAACGAGCTGAGTTAACGATGTGTAACCAGAACCAAAGTCATCAATTGCAAGACGGTAGCCACGTTTTGATAGCTCATCAAGTAGGGCCGTGCCTTGTTGTTCTGCGGCAAAGGTTTCGGTTATTTCTATCTCAATACATTCTGGTTTAACACTGTGCAGTGTCGCTTGTTCATGGATGTAGTTTGCCATTTCTATCGAGTTTAGCTCTGCTGATGAAAGATTGACCGAAAGAACAATATCCTTACCGAAAATATTCCTTAATTGATGGTATTCCGCCGTTGCATTGGCGAAAACCCAGCGGTCAATTTTATCAAATAATCCGGCTTGCTCTGCAATTGGAATAAACTCCTTTGGGGGGATAGGGCCGATACCTTCGGCTTCCCAGCGCAACAAGACTTCTAACCCCTCAATTTCGTTGCTTCGATTGTTCATATAGGGTTGAAAAACAAGGTGGAATTCTTCCTCTACATTGCTTTTTCGGAGCGCACGTTCAAGCTGACTTCGTCTTTGAGACTCAATATTGAGAGCGGCTGAATAATAGGCGTATTGATTTTTCCCTGCCCGTTTTGCTTGATACATAGCCGCATCGGCACTGGAGAGTAACTTCGCGATGTCAGTACCGTCTTGAGGATATTGTGCAATACCTACGCTTGCCGTAACGGGAAATGAATTACTCCAAGATGAACTGAGATTACTAATTGGTTTTAGTAACTCTGATGCAAGCAAATCAGGCAAGCGTTTTACCTCTTGATTTGAGCTCAGCAAAATTGCAAATTCGTCACCAGATAACCTGGCGGCAAAGCAGGGGCTGTTGTAATCGTGCGAGAACTTTTGACAGGCATTCTTGATGTGTGATGAGAACACTTTTAATAAGTTATCTCCCAATTCATGCCCGTATTTATCATTCACGTATTTAAAGTTATCAAGATCGACGTAAACAACCCACAGAAACTGCGAAGGGGAGATAAGTTCACGAGTGGCAAGCTCATGAAAACGATGGCGATTGGCGAGTTGCGTCAGGTGATCCGTTTCAGCTAGGCGTTTTGTCTTTTTATAGATGACATTAAGTTCCTCATACATATCAAAAAAGCGTGCAGATAGGCGTCCTATTTCATCGTTTGTTTCTAGCTTTTCAATATTGTCACGTTGATTAGATTCAAGTTCGTTCAGCTGCTTATCAAGGCGAGAAACAGGGCGCAACACATAGCGGTACAACACCAAAATGATTAATGTGATGGTGAAAAACGCCGCTACGCCAAAGGAGAAAGCAAGTTCTAGCCACACTTTATCGACTTTATTCCACATTAAATATTCGGCAGGAGAAAGCACGGCATAAAAGTGCGGCAGCAGCTCAATGGTTTGAGCGAGAGGAATATCAAGATAAATGGGTTTGTCGGCGAAAGTAATCACGCTGTGCGTGTCAAACTCGATGTCATGCTTAATCTCGTTAAAGGCTTCAAGTGATACGGAAACTACCACAAAAAACACATTTTTCGAGTCAAAGCTCAAAGGGTGAGTCCCCGTTCTTTTGTCGACGACCTCATATTGAAGAAGAATGCTTTGTCCACTGGAGTTATAAATAAAGCCAGTGTGACTGAAAGCCTCTCTCTCATTGAAACTTCGTGATATGTACTCTAACACCTTTGGGTCGACCACGCCCGATGATTCGTAATATTTGTTTTCTGTGTAGTAGAGAAGGTTTTGTTTGCCGTCGAGGATCGCCATGCTTGCATCGCCTTTGTAACCATGGCTCAATACTTCAGCGGTCTCGTCTAATCGGTTAAACAAGACTCGTTCACGATAGGGGGTGTTATGATTTACCAAATAGTCTTGTAATACATCACTTTTACTGAGCGTATAGGCATAACTATTAAGAAAAATATTCGCTTGTCGAAACTGCCCGGCGAGCTTTTCCATTTGCAACTGAATATAGCTGTCTTCCCGCTTGATGAGCGTCACTTTTTGAATGCTATAAATAATATAGCTAGATACTAACGCGCTTAATAAGATCACTGGCGCGACAAGCAAAATGACTCTATTGCTTAACTTCATTATGGTTCTTAGTTTCCGTTTGTGTCCCTACAAACGTCGCGTACCAGGTAAGGTACTGAACGGATGATGTGTTTTGGCAAATTGTAACCAGATTGTAAGGTGAGCGTTCTCCAAAATCAGGCAGCTATCTAAGAATTGTGATGACGTGAAAGGTTTCGAGCTTATTAACTAGAGGTTTTCTCAGTAGTTGGACGTCTCTTTTCCTTCCTCCCTGTATAAAACCTAACCGTAATGACAGGGAAATACCGTCATCGAAACGTTTCGATGGTAAAGTGTGACTCAAGTGCACTTTTCCTATTCAATGACAATTGAATTACAGATCATTCTCACACCTTATCGATCTCACACTGGTCAAATTGCGATGACGAATTATTATTTCATCGAAACGTTTCGATGAGTTTTCTGTTAATAACGAAAACACTTTAAAACAGGCGCTCATGGTTGTATGAACGTGTAACCGAAAGGTCGATGAGATGAAAAAAAGTACCCTAATTAACTCAGATATTTCTTACTTGGTGGCGACGCTAGGCCACACCGACGAGATCACGATATGTGATGCTGGTCTACCAATCCCAGAGCATGTTCAGCGAATCGATTTGGCGCTAACGCATGGGGTACCAAGTTTTCTTGATACTGTTCGCGTAATTCTATCTGAGTCCCAAATCGAAGGGGTCATCATTGCGGAAGAGTTCTCTGATGCAAGCCCAGTTTTGCATGAAGCGTTGCTCAACGAACTGAGCAAAGAGAGTGAAGAAACGGGCAAATCTATTGAAGTGAGCTACGTGTCACATGAAGCGTTTAAAGCACGTACGGCGCAAAGTCGCGCTATCGTAAGAACCGGCGAATGCTCGCCATATGCGAACGTTATTTTCCAAGCGGGCGTGGTTTTTTAAGCCAGAGATATTGAGGACAGATTATGACTCAAGCCATTCTACAACTAAGCGAAATTGAGAAGGCGTTTCCGGGCGTAAAAGCACTCGACAAAGCAAGCCTGAATGTTTATCCAGGCCGTGTTATGGCGCTGATGGGTGAAAATGGAGCAGGCAAGTCAACGTTAATGAAGGTGTTGACAGGCATTTACCACATGGATGCGGGGAGCATTCAATATCAAGGTCAGCCGGCGGCCTTTAAAGGGCCACGCGATTCACAGGAAGCTGGTATTAGCATTATTCACCAAGAGCTGAACCTGATTCCTGAACTGACGATTGCCGAAAATATTTACTTGGGACGAGAGTTCACTGGCTCCTTAGGGCGTATCCAGTGGGGCAAAATGTATGACGAAGCTGACAAGCTTTTAAAACGTCTCAATGTAAAGCACTCATCAAAAACATTGCTTGGCGATTTAAGCCTTGGTGAACAACAAATGGTGGAAATTGCAAAGGCACTTTCGTTTGAGTCGAAAGTCATCATTATGGATGAACCAACGGACGCACTGACCGATACCGAAACGGAATCACTGTTTAAAGTGATTAATGAGCTCCGCGAGCAAGGATGCGGCATCGTATACATTTCGCATCGTCTTAAAGAAATCTTTGAAATCTGTGATGATATTACCGTGCTTCGTGATGGTAAGTTTATCGGTGAGTGCAAGGTGTCCGACACTGATGAAGATGGCCTAATTGAAATGATGGTTGGCCGAAAATTAGAAGAGCAATATCCACGTATTGATGTCCAACATGGCGAAACCTGTCTTGCAGTCATTGGTTTGACTGGGTCTGGCGTTCAGGATGTGAGCTTTACTCTCAAGCGCGGTGAGATTCTCGGAATTTCTGGCTTGATGGGCGCAGGCCGCACTGAACTCATGAAAGTCATTTACGGCGCATTACCTAGTGAGCATGGTGTTATCAATCTTGACAACAAAACTATTAACCCGGTTAGCCCGCAAGATGGCTTGGCAAATGGTATCGCTTACATCTCTGAAGATCGCAAAGGCGATGGTTTGGTTTTAGGTCTTTCAGTTAAGGAGAACATGTCACTTTGTTCGCTAAACCAGCTGACCAAAGGCTTCCAGATTCAACACAGCGACGAAGTGATTGCTGTGGAAGATTTTATTAAGTTATTCAACATTAAAACCCCAACGCGAGATCAAATCATCGGCAACTTATCTGGTGGTAACCAGCAAAAAGTTGCGATAGCGAAAGGGTTAATGACGAAACCTAAAGTTCTGATTCTGGATGAGCCGACACGTGGTGTTGATGTCGGAGCAAAAAAAGAGATTTATCAGCTCATCAACAAGTTTAAGGCCGAAGGCATGAGCATCATCTTGGTTTCTTCCGAGATGCCTGAAGTGCTCGGCATGAGCGACCGTATTTTAGTGATGCATGAAGGTCGTATCACTGGCGAATTTGATGCGAAAGACGCCGATCAAGAAAAATTACTCGCCTGTGCCGTAGGCAAAGAGATCAATGAGGAAGCAGCATGAGTACGAATACCATGAGCAAACCAACCGAAACTGGCAACAAGAAGTTGTTCACAAAAGAGTGGCTGATTGAGCAAAAATCACTGATAGCTTTGATCTTTCTGATCGTTGTTGTGTCATTTTTGAACCCGAACTTTTTTACGGTCGACAACATTCTCAACATTCTTCGTCAAACCTCCGTGAATGCCATTATCGCAGTGGGTATGACATTAGTTATTTTAACAGCAGGCATCGACTTAAGTGTTGGTTCGGTATTGGCATTGTGTGGTGCCTTTGCGGCAAGCATGATTGCGCTTGAGGTTCCGGTGCTAGTGGCGGTTCCAACTGCTTTAGTCGCAGGTGCAGCGTTAGGTGCGATCAGCGGTATCATTATTGCGAAGGGTAAGGTGCAGGCATTTATCGCTACGCTGGTTACCATGACGTTACTACGTGGTGTGACCATGGTGTACACCGAAGGTCGACCAATCTCGACAGGCTTTACTGACACCGCAGATGCGTTTGCATGGTTTGGTACTGGCTACGCGCTAGGCATTCCGGTTCCTGTTTGGTTAATGGTGGTTGTGTTCGCAGCGGCTTGGTATTTACTTAACCACACGCGCTTTGGTCGCTATGTTTACGCACTAGGCGGCAACGAGTCTGCGACTCGCCTATCAGGTATCAATGTAGACCGAGTGAAGATTGGTGTCTACGCCATCTGCGGTATGCTAGCAGCGCTTGCAGGTATTATCGTAACGTCTCGTCTTTCTTCGGCGCAGCCAACAGCGGGTATGGGCTACGAGCTAGACGCTATCGCAGCGGTTGTTCTTGGCGGTACCAGCTTGATGGGCGGTAAAGGTCGTATCATGGGTACCTTGATTGGTGCGCTGATCATCGGTTTCTTGAACAATGCACTTAACCTACTTGATGTTTCTTCCTACTACCAAATGATTGCAAAAGCAGTGGTTATCTTGCTGGCGGTATTGGTAGACAACAAAAACAAGTAATTCATAACAATCTGTATATATAAAACAGTGAATACAAACCGAGTCAGGGGACGTGTACTGGCTCACCCTACACAAAGGACTAGAACGATGAAAAAACTTGCAACTCTTATCTCTGCTGCACTTCTTTCTTCAACCGTATCGGTAGCGGCGCAAGCTCAAGATACCATGGCGATTGTGGTTTCGACGCTAAACAACCCGTTCTTCGTAACGATGAAAGACGGTGCGGAAGCAAAAGCGAAAGAATTGGGGTACGACTTAATTGTACTGGACTCGCAAAATGACCCGAGTAAAGAACTGTCGAACATCGAGGATTTAAGTATTCGCGGCGTAAAAGCAATTCTTATCAACCCAACGGATTCTGATGCAGTGTCTAATGCAATTCGTATGGCGAACCGTTCTAAGATCCCTGTGTTGACATTAGACCGTGGTGCAAGCCGTGGTGAAGTCGTGAGTCACATCGCGTCGGACAACGTAATTGGTGGTGAAATGGCAGGCCACTACATCATGGAAAAAGTCGGCGAAAAAGCAAAAGTCATTCAACTTGAAGGTATTGCGGGCACATCGGCAGCGCGTGAGCGCGGTGAAGGCTTTATGAATGCCGTGAAGGGCAGCGATATGGATCTTCTTGCTAGCCAACCGGCTGACTTTGACCGCACGAAAGGTCTAAACGTAATGGAAAATCTGCTAGCGGCTAACCCGGATGTACAAGCGGTATTTGCACAGAATGATGAAATGGCGCTAGGTGCACTTCGCGCAGTTCAAGCTTCTGGCAAAGATGTCGTTATCGTTGGTTTTGATGGTACGGAAGACGGCATTGCAGCAGTTAACCGTGGCAAACTAGCGGCAACTATTGCTCAGCAACCAGACCTTATCGGTGCTTTAGGTGTTGAAACGGCTGACAAAGTTTTGAAAGGTGAAGAAGTAGAAGAGTACATCCCAGTACCACTAAAAGTAGTCACTAAGTAAGTTTTAAGTTCAATAAATCATCCTAATTTTTGCTCTCTCCTCCGTTTATATCTGTCGTTTAGGAGGTGAGGGCAAACTTACCCAAAATACTGCAAAGTGTGGGGTATAGATGCCTTTGGCTTTTTATCGAGACTCCTTCATCAGGAAGAGAAGTTAAAGACATCTAATGTATTTTCCTAAACAGTTTTTAAAAAGGGTTCATTCAGAACCGAGGATAACCGTATGAATAAGTTAGTGGTGTTAGGTAGTGTAAACGCTGACCATGTTCTTCAAGTGCCTTCTTTCCCTCGCCCAGGCGAGACGCTGCATGGTCGCAACTATCAAGTTATCCCAGGTGGCAAAGGTGCCAACCAAGCCGTCGCGGCGGCGCGATTAAATGCAGACATAGGTTTTATCGCTTGTGTGGGCGACGACTCATTCGGCATTAACATTCGCGAAAACTTCAAAATGGACGGCATCGATATCACTGGTGTGAAGATGCAGCCAAATTGCCCGACAGGTATCGCGATGATTCAAGTGTCGGACAGTGGTGAGAACAGCATTTGCATTTCAGCTGAAGCAAACGCCAAACTGACAGCAGAAGCGATTGAGCCAGATTTAGAGCGTATTCGCCAAGCAGATTACTTGTTAATGCAATTGGAAACGCCGATGTGCGGCATTGAGAAAGCTGCGCGTGTAGCGAAAGATGCCAAAACCAATGTCATTCTGAACCCAGCGCCAGCTCGCGAACTGTCAGATGAATTACTGTCTTGCATTGACGTGATTACACCAAATGAAACGGAAGCTGAAGTTCTGACAGGTATTACTGTAACAGACAACGAAAGCGCGCAAGAAGCGGCGAATGAGCTACATGGTAAAGGTATAGAAATTGTCATGATCACACTCGGTGCAAAAGGCGTTTGGCTAAGCCAAAACGGTCGAGGCGAAATCATCTCGGGTTTCCGCGTTGAAGCGACGGATACTACCGCAGCGGGCGATACATTTAATGGGGCATTCGTCACTGGTCTCCTAGAAGATTTACCTTTAGAATCAGCGATTAAGTTTGCACATGCGGCGGCTGCAATTTCTGTGACCCGCTTTGGCGCGCAAACGTCGATTCCAACCCGCGAAGAGGTGGACGCGTTTCTCGCTGAACAATAAGGCGCACAATGCCTCATTAAAATAGGAGTAGTAACATGGCGACGATGAAAGACATCGCAAAACTGGCAGGGGTTTCCACTTCAACAGTGAGCCATGTTATTAACAAGACGCGTTTTGTGAGCGAAGAGATCTCTGAACGCGTTAACAATGCCGCAAAAGAGCTTAACTACTACGCGCCCTCTGCGTTGGCGCGTAGCCTCAAAGTTAATCGTACCAAAACCATTGGTATGCTCGTGACAACCTCAACCAACCCATTCTTTGGCGAAGTCGTAAAAGGCGTCGAACGCAGCTGCTACCAAAAAGGCTACAGCCTCATTTTATGTAACACCGAGGGTGATAACGAACGTATGCGTCAATCCATTAATACGCTATTGCAAAAGCGTGTCGATGGTTTGATTTTGATGTGTTCGTCGCTAGAAGGAGAGCGTATCGATGTATTTGAGCGTTACCCAGATATCCCAGTAGTGGTAATGGACTGGGGGCCGATGCTATTTACAAGTGATAAAATCCAAGACAACTCACTTCGTGGCGGTTACTTAGCGGCGAAATACTTAATTGATTGCGGCCATACCGAAATTGGGTGCATCACTGGCCCTTTGATTAAACACCAAGCGCAAATGCGATACGAAGGTTATAAGCGAGCAATGAACGAAGCGGGCTTGGAATTTAATGCCAATTGGATCATTGAATCGGACTTCGAATGTGAGGGTGGGTATCAAGCGTTCAAAAAAATGGCTCAGCGTGGCGCATTACCCAGCTCGATTTTCGTCTCTAACGATATGATGGCGATGGGTGTGATTAACGCCGCAAATGAGCTCGGTATTAAAGTGCCGGACGACCTATCCATTATTGGTTACGATGACATCCATATCGCGAAATTTATGTCGCCATCGCTAACTACCATTCATCAGCCTAAGTACCGTTTGGGGCAGGCTGCCGTTGAGACTCTTGTCCGAAAGTTGGATGAAAAATCAACAGAGGCACAGGTCGTACAATTAGAGCCGACTCTAGTGGAACGAAAAAGCGTCAAGAGGTTAAAGTCAAACCTCACTGAATGACGTGTGATGTTGAGCTAAAAAATTAAAAAAGTCGTTTCTCTTTATACGATAAAGCCTTACTATCGTCGTTGATTATAAATAAAACTATTAATTGTTGTCTGGCGGATTAGTCAAATGTTATCACAAGGTTACGCTAAGTTATCTGTAAAACACCCTTGGTTTCACCGAGTTAATGTTATTACAGTTGTATTGATTTTTTTTGTGAGCTGCTATCAGCTACTGGTTAATGAAGCATTTGAGTACGCAATTGGCTTTATTATTACACTTTTGGCGTCAGCTTTATTTGCATCAGCTTCTGCATTCAAAAAACGCTATCTAGGCTTGGACTCATAGGCACGTCTATTTCCAACACCGTTCAATAGCATCATTTATTGCTTTCAAGTAAACATTGAACTGAATTATGATCGAGTGCATCAAGAGGAGGACAAATGTCCTCCTTTTTGTTGGGGATCACGCTCTAATATAAGCGTATTCCAAACAAAATAATAAAGGACATGTTATGGACCTCTTTGCCTTACTCGATATTAATAATACTCTCGTTAACATTCCGATTGGCGACGGCTACGCAATGAGCTGGATCGAAGCTTTCGGTACCGTTTTTGGACTGCTTTGCATTTGGTTTGCCAGCCAAGAAAAAACCATCAACTACTTATTCGGTTTGCTGAATGTCACGCTTTTTGCCGTTATCTTTTTTCAAATTCAGTTATACGGATTATTGCTTCTTCAATTGTTTTTCTTCTGTGCGAACATTTACGGCTGGTATGCGTGGACTCGTCCAAACGCACAAGGTGAAACGCTGGAGGTTCGCTGGTTAAATAAACAGAAACTTATTACTACTGCCTCTATTAGCGTTGCATGTATCGCATTATTAACGATCTATATCGACCCATTTTTCTTTGCGCTAGCAAACATTGCTGTTGATAGCTTGAATCTCTTTGGTGCTGACTTGGCTGAACCGGTGCTTGAACCTGACGCGTTCCCGTTCTGGGATGCAACCATGACAGTACTTTCTGTTGTTGCACAAATTCTGATGACACGTAAATACGTCGAAAACTGGATTCTATGGGTTGTGATTAATATTATCAGTGTGGGTATCTACGCGACGCAAGGTGTTTACGCAATGTCTGTTCAGTACGCGATTCTTATGTTCATCGCTGCCAATGGCACGCGTGAGTGGGCTCGTAGCGCTAAGCGCAATGGCGATAAAACCTTAGCGCACGCTGCTGCGTAAGGAACGAAAAATGGCCAAACAACCTCATATCGGAGTGGATGAAACACAAATCGCTCCCCTCGTTATTGTATGCGGCGAGCCAGATCGAGCGAATCGTATCGCGGTATTATTTGATGATGCAGAAATGGTGTCGGAAAACCGCGAGTACCGTGTGTTTACCGGCAACTACAAAGGCAAGCCTGTTTCAGTATGTAGTACAGGTATAGGTGCGCCATCGATGATCATCGCAGTGGAAGAGCTAAAACAGTGCGGTGTGACTCATGTGGTACGCGTTGGATCGGCGGGGGCAATGCAATCAGGCATTCATCTTGGCGAGTTGATCATTGCCGAAGGCGCGGTAAGAGATGAGGGCGGCTCTAAAGCGTATGTCGATTCGTCTTATCCAGCCTACGCAAGCTTTTCACTGTTAAAGGAAGTTGAGCGTTACTTGTCGATGCAAAAAGTGCATTATCATTTTGGTGTGGTGCGTTCTCACGACAGTTTCTATACCGATGACGAGGATGCAATATGCCAACATTGGAACAAGAAAGGCATCTTAGGTGCCGATATGGAAACCTCTGCGCTGTTTACGGTCGGTCGACTACGAGGCCTTCATGTGGCTTCGATATTAAACAACGTGGTGCTGTATCAACAAGATGTGAAAGAAGGTGTTGGTCAGTACGTTGATGAGGCTAAAGTAATGATGCAAGGTGAGAAGAGTGCCGCGATTACGGCATTAGAAGCCTTGGTTGCTCAGCGTTAGCCAGTCTCTATCTCAGTAAGTCACATAAACAGAATAGATGTAAAGCGACAGATCACTGTCGCTTTTTTATTTGGAGTTACGGGGTACAATCCACCTTAAATAGTTGTCCGTAACTTTTTCTGAGAGAGCAGAAAATGAAAATCAGCCCTTATCCGACTGGTCGCTTCAAAACATACCTTGAAGAAAAGAGTGCCACCTTTCGCGATTTGATTTATCAATGCCAAATAAATTCGCGTTACTTTGATGCTGGGGAAGCAATTCTCCGCCAAGGTGAGCAACTTCAGTACTTGTATGTTGTGCCAGTAGGTCGAGTCTCGATGAACATATTGGCCGCAAATGGACGACGTTTTCAATTAGGGGAAGCTAACTGCGACTATCATATTTATGGTGAAATGGAGTTCTTCACTCAGACTCCTTGTCAATGGAATGTGATAGCAGATGAACATATGCAGGTTGATGTTATCTGTATCCAAAAACTAACCGAAGCACTGCAAAATCATCCCCAAATGATGGTGTTCTTCGCTTCAGCATTGGCTGAGGATTATCAAGACTCCATGGATATCTACACTAACCGTTTGTTGCATCCCATTACTTACAACATTGCCTATGATCTTCTCGTCCGTAATCAGACGGATAAGTTGCTTGGTGGTTTTGATAAAGTGAACCAAGAGGCTGAGCGGTTTGGTACCTCAGGCCGAGTCTATCGACGTGCAGTTAAGGACTTGATTGAAAAGGGATTGATTACAAAAACGGACAACGGTTTGGAGATTATTGATGCGCTGGCACTCAAAGCGTTTATTGAAGCGCATGAATGATACGCCCAGGTATTGGAACTGATGGGTTTTATAAGTCTTTGATATATCTAAGTCTTGAGTAAACGTAACTAATGTAAAGTACCTTAAATTTTGTTGAATGCATTAAAGAGTAGCGTTATATTGCGAACGCGTATGATAATAGATCTCATTAAGGCTTAACAAAATGAAAAAATTCGTTGGTGCGGCTATGCTGTCGTTATTTACTGTTTCTCCTTCTTTCGCTGCTAAAGTTGTGATTGACCACTACATGGGTCAAACAGAGCTAGAACAATCCCCAGAGCGTGTGGTTGTGATTGGCTTTGGCCCGCTAGATGCGTTGGACAACTTTGGTATCGATCCTGTTGCAGTATCTAACTCTTCTAATCTTCCTAGTTACCTTTCAAAATACAGCAAAGATAACTACACCTCTGCGGGTAGTTTGTTTGAACCTGATTTTGAAACCATCTACATGCAAAAACCGGATTTGATTTTGGTTGGTCCGCGAGCGTCTGCGAAATATGAAGAGCTGAGTGAAATTGCCCCTACAGTTGTTTTTGCGGCGAAAGAGAACCAAGGCTATTGGGAAGGCACGCAAGCGCAATGGCGCAATATTGGTAAGATCTTCAATATCGAAGAAAAAGTAGAGCAGAAAATTGAAGCGCTAGATGCTCAATTTAAAGCAATCCGTGACTACAACCAATCGAACAAAAATGATGCATTAACGATTTTGAGCATGGGTGACAACATCAGCGCGTTTGGTGCCCAGTCGCGATTTGGCGTCATTTATAACGACTTTGGCTTCTTGGAAACGGTTGAGCACGTGAAAACGGGCACTCACGGAGATGTCATTTCTTATGAGTTTATTCGTGAAGCTAACCCGAAAAATATTCTCGTGGTTGACCGAAATTCTCTGACAGGTACGCCGGATAACGATATTCGTAAATCCATGGATAACGACTTAGTCAAAGCGACTGCGGCATATAAAAATCATAAAATCACTTATTTAGATGTGGACGCGTGGTACTTGTCGATGTCTGGTGTGACAGCAACAGAAAAAATGGTCAGTGAGATAAAGCAAACCGTTGAACTGTAATCCAAGATAGCAGAGGTTAACTTTGAAGAAGTTATTGCTAACCCTTGTGGTTTTAAGCACGGTTTCGTTATTTGTTGGGGTGGCAAACATGACGCCCCAACAACTCTTTTCAGGTGATGAGAAAGCATTAGAACTTTTCTTTACCAGCCGTATACCACGTTTATTTGCCATATTGCTTGCTGGTGCTGGCTTGAGTATTGCGGGTCTTGTCATGCAGCAAATCAGCCAGAACCGATTTGCGGCACCTTCTACAACTGGTACGATCGAATGTGCCATGCTGGGCTATGTACTGAGCGTGGTTTTCTTTGGTAATGATAATCACCTTTGGCTCGTGTTCGGCATCTCGGTATTTGGGACGCTGGCGTTTGTTTTCTTTATTCAGCGCATTCAATTTAAGAGCGTGGTTTTTGTGCCACTTGTCGGGATTATTTTCGGCAATGTCATCCAATCCATGACTACGTTTATCGCTTACAAATATGATGCACTTCAAAGTCTGAATGCTTGGACAGTCGCAAACTTCGCCAACATCTTGCGTGGTGATTTTGAACTGCTGTACATCGCGGTACCAATGGTTATCCTCAGCTATCTTTTTGCCGCAAGGATCTCTGCCGTAGGTATCGGAAAAGATTTCGCGATTAACTTGGGTTTGAATTATCAGCAGGTTGTGACGATTGGCGTGCTATTGGTGTCCATCATGTCAGCAAGTGTCGTGATGATTGTTGGCCAGTTGCCATTCTTAGGGCTGATTGTACCGAATCTCGTGAGTCACTTTTATGGCGATAACCTCAAAAAGAACATTCCGCTTACGGCCATGTATGGGGCCATTTTAGTGTTGTGTTGCGATTTGGTGAGTCGTTTAATTATTTTCCCTCATGAAATGCCAATCTCTATCGTGATTAGCATATTGGGTGGCGTGGTATTCATCGCAATGTTGTTGCGAGGTAAGCAACATGCGTGATTCAACGAAAATCCTGCTGCTAGGTGGCATTGCGATTCTTTTCGCGTGTCTGTTTATTGGTATTGGGCTAACGGCTGACAACTACCAATATTTTTTGTCTCGTAGAGTTCCTAAAGTATTGGCGATAGTGCTAGCGGGTGTGGCCATTGCTCAGTCTTCACTTGTATTTCAAACCATTACGCACAACCGAATTTTAACGCCAAGTATCATGGGTTTTGATGCGCTGTATGTGTTAACCCAAATTTTGATCGTGTTGATTTTTGGTGGGTTGAGTACCTTAGTTCTTAACTTGTACGTCAATTTCGCGATTGCAGTAATTGTAATGGTGTCGTTTTCGCTACTGCTGTTTGGGTTTTACTTTTCAAAAGGCAGCAAGAACTTGATTACGTTGCTATTGGTCGGCTTGATCTTTGGTCAGCTATTTTCCAATGCGGCGTCATTCTTTTCTTTGCTGATGGACCCAAACACATATGCAATTGTTCAGTCGAAACTGTACGCCAGTTTCAATAATGTCAAAGTGAACTTGGTTTACTTTAGTGCTCCGGCTTTGATGTTTGCATGTTGGTTGTTGTTTAGGATGCATCGCACTTTAGATGTGTTTTGGCTCGACCAAGACAATGCGAAAAGTTTGGGTGTTGATGTACCTAAAGTGACGAGAAATGTGTTTATTATCTCGGCGGTTTTGATTGCTATTTCTACGGCTTTGGTAGGGCCAATCATGTTCTTTGGTTTACTAGTGACCAACTTAAGCCGAGAAATGTTCCGAAGTTACCAACATAAAACGCTATTGGTCGGATGTTCGTTTCTATCCATCAGTTCACTACTTGCTGGGCAATGGATAATCGAAAACGTGTTCAGTTTTGAGACGACGTTGAGTGTCGTAATTAACTTTATCGGCGGTGCGTATTTCTTATACCTGCTGCTGAAAAACAA
Organism: Vibrio sp. Vb0888; assembly: GCF_033338835.1. Classification (NCBI taxonomy): domain Bacteria; kingdom Pseudomonadati; phylum Pseudomonadota; class Gammaproteobacteria; order Vibrionales; family Vibrionaceae; genus Vibrio; species Vibrio sp. Vb0888. Next base: position 356,496 of record NZ_JAWOTL010000001.1, on the reverse strand, counting down.
AGTTGTATAAATATGATAGTAATAGACAAATTAACGAAGGCTTTCGGTTCAAACAAAGTCGTAGACGAGGCCAATACTCAGTTTGAAAAGGGCAAGGTAACATCGATTATCGGTCCAAATGGCGCGGGAAAGAGCACGCTGTTATCTATGGCCTCGCGCTTAACGGAGCGAGATGGCGGTAGTGTTATCATTGATTGCAAGGAAATCGCGGAATGGGACACAAAAGAGCTAGCGAAAAAACTGGCAGTACTTCGCCAAGCTAACTCGATTACAATGCGGTTTACCGTAAAAGAGTTAGTCTCTTTTGGTCGTTTCCCATACTCTAAAGGAAATCTGACTAAAGAAGATCATGAGGTCATAGAAAAAGCGATCGACTACTTAGATTTGCAAGATATTCAAGACAAATACTTGGATGAATTAAGTGGTGGTCAGCGACAGCTTGCATTTATTGCTATGGTGATTGCACAAGATACAGATTATGTCTTTCTTGATGAACCTCTTAATAACTTAGATATCAAACACTCTCTTCAGATCATGAAAGTTGTGCAGCAGTTAGCCCATGACATGAATAAAGCTATGGTGGTCGTGATTCATGATATTAATTTCGCGGCGTGTTACTCAGATGTCATATTGGCGCTTAAGAAAGGTAAAGTTGTGGCGAGTGGTGCGGTTGAAGAGGTTATTCAAGCGTCTACGCTAGAGGACATCTACGAAACGCCATTTAACATCATAGAGTTAAACGGTAAGCGTATGTGTACTTATCATTAAGCGAGCTAGTTCGTTTTTAACGAGATCAATAGATAGGCGGGCTTACTTGGTGAGCTCGTCTATGATTGGGCATCGGCTCTCTGCATCTCCAGGACAAGAAGAAACCCAACCTTCAAGTTGCGTTTTGATCTCCATGAGGTGTGCAATTTTTTCTTCAACCTCTCTCAGTTTGTCCATGGTTCTTGCTTTTACTTCGCTACTTTTGCGGTTGGGGTTATGAGCAAGTTGTACGAACTCTTTGCATTCTTGCAACGAAAAGCCTGCGCTTTTTGCGCGTGATACCAAGTTAAGCTCTTGAATATGATTATCTGAATATTCGCGATAGCCTGAGTCGCTGCGCGCTGGTGGAGATATGATCCCTTTGTCTTCATATAATCGAATCGACTTAGATGAAAGCCCTGTGAGCTTCGCGACAGCACCAATATTCATGTTTAACCTCCATAACGTTTAAGGCGAGTATATACCGATGTTGTGGATAAGACACTCCTAAATAACAGTCAGTTACCTAGAGTCCCCTTACTCTTTAATCACTTCATGTGGTGGCACACCAAATGCCTTTTTGAAGGCATAAGTGAAGTTAGAAGGGTGGTGGTATCCGGCTTCATAGGCGGCTTCTGTTATCGTCACTAGGCCACGTTCCAAATGTTGCCTAGCAATCTCAAGACGTCGAAAACGAATGTAGCCGTTTATGGTCATATTAAGTGATTGTTTAAATCGGCGCTGCAGGTTTGAAACACTCATTGAGAATTGGCTCGCCAACTTTTCCAAGCGTAGTTCTTGATCAAGGTGAGTTTCAATATAGCTGACAATATCCTCAATCCGACCGTCAATGTGTCGTTCAATACTGCTGTTTTTAGCACTGAAATTCTTAGGAATTTGCTTGGTGGCTTGATGTAAAATTTGATAGATCAAGCTTTCGACCTCTAGCTTCTCTTGGAACTCTTGCGGTGTTTCTCTATTTGTTAACGTGTCAGCCAGCTCGCATAGCGTCTGGTTAAGCTCCAACTGTTGAAACGCCTGATGAGAGTTAAAAAAGGCTCGATGGCTACAATTTTGCTCAAGGCGGGCCTCTAGCCATTGGGGCTTAACCAATATGTTGATCTTATTAATGAGGTTATCTTTGAGCAGTGAACGACGAAAATTTGCAGGTTTGAGTAAGTTCACCACTACACCCTTAGGGCCGTCGCTCGCGTCTAAATCAAATTGCAAATCGTCGTAGCCAAACGAGAGTCTACCTTCTAAAAGAATAGTGACCAGCAGTGAGGCGTGTGCAGTAGAAACAATATTCGAATCAATAAGTTCTAGACAACGCCCGCCATGAACAAAAATTTGATCATTATACTGATATGATAGGAACTTACCTTCGGCCAGTTGAGTTTGACAAGGTTGGCCTTGCGTGACAATCCATTGTTTCTCTGTCGCCTCTAGTCTTTGGGTTAAAGCTATCTTGGCAATTTTAGTTCGTTTTGTTGTGACTTCCTGCATTTGACACTTCCTCATAACACTTGTGCGATTTCGCATAACCAAATCGCCTTTGTATTTATAAAACTCATGCTTATTATACCTGAGAATTATTATCATTAATATTTAGGAATGAAGTTATGGAAAGCCCTGCTTGTTCACCTATCAAGCTTTCAAGCCTTTGCCTTGCAGTGGGAATGGCGCTATCAACCCCTGTTTTAGCTCAAGATACTGAGTCACATTTTGAAGAGGTCGTTGTATGGGGAACGAAAGTTTCCAGCAACACTGAGTCGATGTTTGCGGACGACATGTCACTGAAGCAAGCGGATCATATGTCTGATTTACTGCGCGATATTCCCGGTGTGGATGTTGGTGGAACACACTCTGTGAATCAACGTATTACGATTCGTGGTTTGAGCGAAACCGATTTGGACATTCGTCTTGACGGTGCTTCTCAGCATGCGAGCATGTTCCATCATATTGGTAACTTGACGTTGAACCCTGACATTCTCAAATCTGCGGACATTCAGGTAGGTAATAACTCTGTGACTCAAAACGGGTTAGGCGGTTCGGTCTACTTTGAAACGAAAGACGCTCGTGACTTACTTCGTTACGATGAAAAGTTTGGTGCGCGTGTTTATGGCGGCTATGCATCCAACGACAACCAACAAGGTTCGTTGACACTGTACGGACTTTTGTCCGAAAACATTGATGCGATGGTCTATGGCCATTACGTTACGCGTGATGATTTTGAAGATGGTGATGGCAATAAAACCTATGGTGCTGCAGGTGATGTTTACAACATTCTGGCTAAGCTGGGGTATGAACTAAATGACATCCATCGTTTTGAGCTCTCTTATGACATGTACCGAGACAGTGGAGATTACAGTCCGCGTCCTGATATGTCTGGTAGTGCAAATAATAGCCTGTCGAGCAAGTTACTTATCCCTACGGATTATGACCGCGATACCGTTACCTTGAGTTACGAGTTGCGAGGCGAACAACACCAAGGAAACGTCACTCTTTATAATACCGAGACAGAAATTAAACGTGACGAAACGGTGATGGCCCCTCGTTGGCCCTCGAACCGTTTATCAAAGAACACCGCCAAAAACCAAAACTTTGGTTTGAATGGCAAATTCCAGTCAGATGTTATGTTAGGTGAGTTTGATAATCGAGTCACTTATGGCTTCGACTACATGGATAAAACGTCTTCGAGTTACTACGGTAGTCGTAAGTTTATGGACGAATCGGCGATTTCAACCGCACTGTTTGTAGAAGATCAGTTCTTCTTCTCTGATGCCTTCTTTATTACTGCAGGTATGCGCTTTGATGATTACAAACGCAAAGCTGAGACAGGAAACAGTAATTATGATGATGTGACTTGGGCTCTAGCAGCAGAATGGGCGGTGACGCAAGATTGGACGTTGTTTGCGAGTGCACGCTCTCTATTTAAAGGTCCAGAGCTAATGGAAACCTTTATTGCTTACCAAGACGTTGCATTTTTAGAGGATGGGTTAAAGCCAGAAACGGGATTGAACACGCAGGGTGGTGTTCGTTTTGATAAAACCTTTGATAAGCATTTCTTTGGGGCGAATATTACGATATTCCAAACGGAAATTGATGATTACATTGCAGACCAGTACCAAAACGCGACTCAAACTTACCTGATTTACAACTTAGGTGATGTTGAGATTAAAGGCTTTGAGGCAAGTGCTTCTTATGGTTACGACAAGTTTAACAGCAAACTTTCTTACTCTAAGTCGGACACCAAAAACAAGAATACTGGTGGTCCTGTTGCTGGGGGTAATGGGCGTAGCATTGATATGGGTGATAGCATTGCTCTAACTTTGGATTACCAGTCAGACGCTTTAGAAACGATCTTCGGGTGGAACTCAATGTTTGTTCTAGAGGAAGACAACGTCTTTGATGGTCAGCCAAAGAAAGCAAGTTATGATGTGCATAATCTATACGCTCAATGGGTGCCGTCTGATATTGATGGACTGTCGGTGACCTTTGGTATTGATAATGTATTTGACGAGTTGTACAGCTCTCATGCGTCTCGTTCGGGTATTGCACGTGGCTTCACGCTTGATGACTACGAGCCGGGTCGCAACTTCAAGCTCTCTGCAGCTTATCAATTCTAACAAGGTTCTTCATAGGACGTTTCAAAGTAACGAGTAAGTTCATGATTAAAGAAAGCACCCGAATAGATAGTGAACACGCTGACAAATACTTAGTGACGCTTTGTCGGCATTTTGGACGAAAGGTTCCTGCTACTTGGAATGAAAATAGCGGTTTGGTGACATTTCCGACGGGAAAAGCGGAGTTTAACCTTTGTGCATCTAGCCTAACTATAACCTGTGAGGCGGATTCAGAAGAGAAACTGAATACGGTTAAGGCGATCATTTCATCGCATGTGGACATGTTTTCTCGTCGAGAAACATTAGCACTTAGCTGGGTTCGTTAGCGCTCGTTTAGGGATGCTGTGATAGAAGTGGAATATTAAAAGCAAAAGCCCGCAATCTTATGATTTGCGGGCTTTTATTGTTTGAATGCTATTGCGCTTTCTCAGGCTCTAGGCTTTTTTTTTCCTGCTGCATTTTTGCTAGGAAGTAGATGTTAACGCAAGCAATAAAACCGTTAGTTAATACTACAGGCCAAGAATCAATCATTAGTCCGTAAGCGGTAAATAGCGCACAACCAATAAAGTTAAGGATACGAAGCTTAACAATATCTTTCATAGTTAGCGAAATAGCGACCATGATTGAAGCTGCATAACCTAAAATCTCAACCATATTCATGTCCATTTTTTGACCCTCTTAAAATCTGCCGAATTTTGTCGGTACCAATTCTTCTCATCTTGAGATTAATGAGGAAGCTCCATGCCTCGAATGGTCTTTTTTTGTTGTATGGACGCACTATATCAATGGAAAAACCGTGATAAAAGCCTCAAATCAAGGTTAAGAGAAGGTTAGCGATTACGCAAACGTTTAGGACTGGAATTACTGATAATTTTACTTATTGTGTTGATTGATAATAACGATGACATTAATAGCTCAAACACCATTGAAAGTAAGGGAATATTTACATATCATTGAAAATGATAATTATTTTCAAGTGCTGTGTTTATGTATTTTATTATTAGCTTGCTCGTGTTTTTTTTGCTGTATATCAGAACAAAACCGAACTCGTGGTGTGCGGGGATTCATATCGTAAGCCACTTTTTTATCGTTGCATTTTGTCCTGCAATTTATGTTGTTCAATATTTAATCGTTACGTTTTTTTCGTCACCGATATTGATTAAGCTGTCATCACGCTCCGGTGTATACAACATTCTCATTGCTTTTCTTCCATTATTGATCGCAACCGGCAGTCTGGCGTTTAGCTGAATGATTTCATCTCTCTTCTTTTCTTAAAACAACTACACTTAATCAGAATAAGGTATCAATTTCATATAATTATTCGATATCTACGCGTCAGCACATGTGTCACATTTCTGTGACTACGAGTAAGTTTTACTTATGTTGCTTGGTAGTAGGGTATTTATCGATTGTTTAATGATTCAATACTTAGTTTAATCGTATAAAGGTGTGCAGTATGCCGCACTAAATTAATAAGAAATTATCTAAAAAGGTTAATGGGAAACGTAAGCCATTAGCGGAGGTCAGATGAGTACGCACACGGTACCGCAGAGCGCGATTGTAAATGCTGTCAAAGGTGAAGTTTTGGTTTTGGGCCTGGATGGAAACGTTAAGGTCATAAAAGCGGGGGATGAGTTAAGACCTGGCGAGATTATTATCACAGAAAATAATGCTTCTCTCGACGTACAGATAAATAATGAGCTTTATCTGGTCGATGCAAATTGTGTTGCTTGTCTTCCTGTGCCTTCTTCTGAACCGTTAGAACCAGTATTGGTACAATCTCCAGTTAATGGCTTAGTGACTTTTGACCCAACGGCTATTGGAAGTGCTGACTTCGACGCCAACGATATTGCCGCTATCCAGCAAGCTATTTTAGACGGAGCTGACCCTACCGCTATCTTAGAAGCAACAGCTGCTGGCGCAGGTGCTGAAGGCTCGGCTAATGCTGGCTACGTGACGGTTGAATATAATAACCCGGAAGTACTCGCTTCTACTTTTTTTGAAACGTCTGCGACTCGCAGCGGAGAAGATGATCGCGACGAAGATGACGGTTTGAATGTCACGATTTTTGCTGATGGTGGGCAGTCACTGCAATCTAGCGTAACAGAAGGCTCAATTTCTCTATCAAGCTACCCGCAAACTATTTCGTCTAGTGTGCTGGTTGAAGCAGGGGATCTCGCACTTGATACTGCTTCATTTGTACCCGAAACGTCTTCTTTAGAGTCTTTGTTAACTGAGCTTAACAGTGATATTACCTCTGGTGGTCAGCCAGTGGCGTTCGTTTATGACGAAGCGCAAAATGCCATTATCGGTACTCAAGAAGGTAACGAAGTGCTTCGTATCGAGATCGAAGCGACATCTTTAGGCCGTGATTTAGAGTTAGAGGTCGTTACCACGATTAGCCAGGGTATTGACCATGTTGCGTCTGTTGCTGATGGCCAAGTATCGATCGTCGGTGATCAAATCAATATTGCTTTTGATATTACAGGTGCAGATATTGGTGGTAACAGTATTCAAGCCCCTATTGATTTTACGACAACCGTTATTGATGGCGATGATCCTGCGCCGCAAAACGTTACTTTTGAAAACGTTGAATCTTCTTCTACACCAATTACTGGCACTTTTGTTGATATTGGTAGTGATCAATTGGCAACGGTCACATTTAATCAAGAAGGACTTAGTCAATTCGATGGCCTATTGAGTGATAATCAGGCGACAGAAGCGGTACTCTCTGAAGACGGCAGTACTATCACCTTGTCCATTGCTGGCTCGAATGAAACCGTCTTAACCATTGGTCTGAACACAGATGGCACTTACCAATTTGAGCAATTTAAGCCGTTAGAACAAACAAACGGTGAAGATACGATTGAGCTCTCTTTGCCAACCACAATCGTCGACTTTGACCAAGATACGGCAAGCAACACCTTTACGATGACCATCCTTGATGGCGATAATCCAGTGATTGAAAACGTGACGGGATTGTCTTTAGACGAGGCGGGGGTTGACCAAGGTTCACAGGAAGGCGCGGTAGTAACAAGTGGGACTGGGGCGATCACGACAGCGGTCGGTAGTGACATCATTGATCACTATGAGTTGGAACCTACAGAGTTTAATGTTGGTGGAGAACTCCAATCTCAAGGGCAGGTTGTTCAACTAGAACTAGCGTCCGAGAGTAACGGCGTACGTACTTACGAAGGCTTCATTGAGCTGGATGGTGTGCGTATTACCGTATTTGATGTGGCGATTGATGCACCTGCATTGGGCGAATACCAATTCAACTTGTATGAACAACTTGACCATACGGGTGCTAACGATGACTCGCTTACTTTCTCACTGCCAGTTTACGCGGTAGATGCGGATGGTGACCGTTCCTCGATTACCGACGGTTCGAACACACCAGAAGCAGCGCAAATTGTCATTCAAGTTCAAGATGACGTTCCTTCGATTGATGGCGTTGAGGCACTAGCCGTCGATGAAGACGATTTATCAAGCATCGGCTCCGATCAAAGCGACTCTGTGCTCGCGCAAGGCAGTTTCACGACGACTCAGGGCTCAGACCGTGTTGTAAGTTATCAATTAGAAAGCGGTACTGATCCACTCAATGGGTTGGAATCACAGGGTCGATCTATCTCTCTGACGGAAACAACCAACTCAGATGGCAGCTTTACCTATTCTGCAACAGCAGAAGGGGACGCTATCTTCACCTTACAAGTGAACCCTGACGGTTCTTATTCATTTACCCTTGAAGGTCCAATCGATCATGCTGTTGGTAGCGATAGCTTAACTCTAGACTTTACTATTGTCGCAACGGACTTTGACGGTGACACCAGTTCACTTGTTCTACCGGTTACCATTACTGATGATGTGCCAACCATTAACGACGTTGTTGCTCTTACCGTCGATGAGGATGACTTAAGTTCGGTAGGCTCTGACCAATCACAGCCAACGCTGGTTGAAGGTCAGTTCACGACGACTCAGGGTTCTGATGGCGTCGTACAGTATCAGTTGGATTTAAACGCTGATCCTTTAAATGGCCTGCAATCTCAAGGTCAGACCGTCTCCATTGCCGAAACGCAAAATGCAGACGGCAGTTACACCTACAGCGCAACCGCAAATGGCAGCGCAGTTTTCACATTAATTTTGAATACCGACGGCTCGTACAGTTTTGAACTGCAAGGTCCAATCGACCATGCGGCAAATAGCGACAGCTTAACCCTCGATTTTAATGTTATTGCTACTGATTTCGATGGTGACACAAGCCAAATCGTATTGCCTGTTACCATCGTGGATGATAAGCCAACCATTACCGACGTCGATGCGATTACCGTTGATGAAGATGACTTAGGCACGATTGGGTCAGATCAGACTGACCCGATTTCAATCGATGGCAACTTCACCACCACACAAGGCTCGGACCGAGTAGTGAGCTATCAGCTTGATGCTTCTGCAACACCAGTGGCTGGACTCACATCACAAGGCGTGGCAGTCACGCTGACTGAAACCACAAATGGTGATGGCAGCTTTACTTACGAGGCAATAGCGGGCTCTGAAGCGGTCTTTACACTGATAGTGAACACTGATGGCTCTTATAACTTCACGCTTGAAGGGCCAATCGACCACGCAGTAGATAGCGACGAGCTGACACTGAACTTCCCAATCATCGCAACAGACTTTGATGGCGACACCACAAATGCCACTATCCCAGTGACAATCGTGGACGATAAGCCTGTTATTACCGACGTCGACGTTATTACGGTTGATGAAGATGATCTAGCGTCAATTGGCTCAGACCAAAGCAATCCAATTTCTATTGATGGCAACTTCACCACCACACAAGGTTCAGACCGAGTGGTGAGCTACCAACTCGATGGCACATCAACACCAGTTGACGGTTTAACATCGCAAGGTGTAGCGGTAACGCTAACAGAAACCGCAAACGGTGACGGCAGTTTCACTTATGAAGCGACAGCGGGTGGCAACTCTGTATTTACTTTGACTGTGAATACTGATGGCTCTTACAACTTCACGCTTGAAGGGCCAATTGATCACGCGGTTGATAGTGACGAGTTGACACTTAACTTCCCAATTATCGCAACCGATTTTGATGGCGACACCGTTACTGAAACCATTCCTGTCACGATTGTTGATGATGTACCTACCATCACAGCGGTGGATGCGTTAAGTGTCGATGAAGATGACCTTACCGGTATGGGCTCAGACCCAGGCGGCGATCTGTTCGTTGAAGGTGCGTTTACCACTACTCAAGGCTCTGACCGAGTGGTGAGCTATCAACTGGATTCAACCGCTGATCCTGTTGCGGGGCTGACCTCTCAGGGTGAGGCGATTACCTTGGTGGAAACCGCCAATGGTGACGGCAGCTTTACCTATGTGGCGACCGCTGACGGCAATCCAGTCTTCACGTTGAATGTAGCAACAGATGGTACGTACGACTTTACGCTGCAAGGCCCGATTGACCATGCCGCCAACAGTGACAGCCTGACGATTGATTTCCCAATTATTGCCACCGATTTTGATGGTGATACGACTTCGGCAACCATTCCAGTCACGATTACGGATGATGCACCAATCATTGATAATGTCGTGCCTCTGGCTGTAGACGAAGATGATTTATCAGGTATTGGCTCAGACCAAACTGACGCTGTGTTTGTTGAAGGCGCGTTCACGACCACTCAAGGTTCAGACCGTGTGGTGAGCTACCAACTTGATTCAACGGCTGATCCTGTTTCAGGTTTAACTTCTCAAGGTGAGCCTGTTACTTTGGTAGAGACTGCGAATGCAGATGGCAGTTTCACTTACGTTGCTACCGCGGATGGCAATCCTGTCTTCACCATGAACGTGAATGCAGACGGCACATACAACTTCCGTCTAGAAGGTCCGGTTGATCACGCGTTAAACAGCGATGAATTAGTTCTAAACTTCCCAATCATTGCAACAGACTTTGATGGCGACACGACGACTGCGACCATTCCAGTTACGATTACTGATGATGTTCCAACCATTGATAACGTTGTCCCACTGACAGTAGACGAAGATGATCTCGCCTCAATTGGCTCAGACCAAAACGATGATGCGTTTATGTCGGGGTCTTTCAGCACAACTGAAGGCTCAGACAGCGTTGTTAAATACCAGCTTGATGCAACGGCAGACCCAGTAGCAGGGCTAACCTCTCATGGTGAGCCTGTCGTACTTGCTGAGACAACAAATGGTGATGGCAGCTTTACTTACACAGCCACAGCAGATGGCAATGCCGTATTTGAATTGGTTGTGAAGCCAGACGGCAGCTACACCTTTACTCTGCAGGGCCCACTAGACCATGCGGTGAATAGCGACAGCCTGCAAATCGACTTCCCGATTATCGCAACAGACTTTGATGGCGATACGTCGACAGAAACACTACCTGTCACCATCGTTGATGATAAACCAACCATCACTGACGTAGACGCAATCCGTGTGGATGAAGATGACTTAGCGACGATTGGCTCTGACGGCTCAGATCCAATTTCAATCGGTGGCAACTTCACTACAACGCAAGGTTCTGATGGGGTAGTAAGCTACCAATTAGATACTGCTGCAACGCCAGTTGATGGTCTAACATCACAAGGTGTGGCCGTCACGCTGGCTGAAACTGCAAACGGCGACGGTAGCTACACTTACCAAGCGACGGCAGGTACTGAATCGGTCTTCACGCTAACAGTAAATACGGATGGCTCATACAACTTCACGCTTCAAGGTCCAATCGACCATGCGACAGACAGTGATGAGCTGACACTGAACTTCCCAATCATCGCAACGGATTTTGATGGTGATACCACCACAGAAACGATCCCAGTCACCATCGTGGATGATAAACCGACCATTACCGATGTTGATGCGATTACCATTGATGAAGATGACTTAGGTACGATTGGCTCAGATCAGACTGGCCCGATTTCAATCGATGGCAACTTCACTACCACACAAGGCTCTGACCGAGTGGTGAGCTATCAGCTTGACGCGTCTGCAACACCAGTGGCTGGCCTTACATCACAAGGCGTGGCAGTCACACTGACTGAAACCGCAAATGGCGATGGCAGCTTTACCTATCAAGCAACAGCAGGCACCGAGTCGGTCTTTACACTGACAGTGAACACTGATGGCTCTTATAACTTCACGCTTGAAGGCCCAATCGATCATGCTGTTGATAGTGATGAGTTAACGCTCAACTTCCCAATCATCGCGACCGACTTTGATGGCGACACCACAAATGCCACTATCCCTGTGACGATCGTGGACGATAAGCCAGTGATTACTGACGTGGATTCCATTACGGTTGATGAAGATGATCTAGCGTCAATTGGCTCAGACCAAAGCAATCCGATTTCTATTGATGGTAACTTCACCACCACACAAGGTTCAGACCGAGTGGTGAGCTACCAACTCGATGGCACATCAACACCGGTTGACGGTTTAACGTCGCAAGGCGTGGCTGTCACACTGATAGAAACCGCAAATGGTGATGGTAGTTTCACTTATGAAGCGACTGCGGGTGGCAATCCAGTATTTACTCTGACAGTAGATACTGATGGCTCTTACAACTTCACACTTGAAGGGCCAATTGATCACGCGGTTGATAGTGACGAACTGACACTCAACTTCCCAATTATCGCAACCGACTTTGATGGCGACACCGTTACTGAAACCATTCCAGTCACGATTGTTGATGATGTACCGACCATCACAGCGGTGGATGCGTTAAGTGTCGATGAAGATGACCTTACCGGTGTGGGTTCCGACCCTGGCGGCGATCTGTTCGTTGAAGGCGCGTTTACTACCACACAAGGCTCTGACCGAGTGGTGAGCTATCAACTGGATTCAACCGCTGATCCTGTTGCGGGGCTAACCTCTCAAGGTGAGGCGATTACCTTGGTGGAAACCGCGAATGGCGACGGCAGCTTTACCTATGTTGCGACCGCTGACGGTAATCCAGTCTTCACGTTGAATGTAGCAGCAGATGGTACGTACGACTTTACGCTGCAAGGCCCGATTGACCATGCAGCTAACAGCGACAGCCTGACGATTGATTTCCCAATTATTGCCACCGATTTTGATGGTGATACGACTTCGGCGACCATTCCAGTCACCATTACGGATGATGCACCAATCATCGATAATGTTGTGCCTCTGGCTGTAGACGAAGATGATTTATCAGGTATTGGCTCAGACCAAAGTGACGCTGTGTTTGTTGAAGGCGCGTTCACCACTACCCAAGGTTCAGACCGTGTAGTGAGCTACCAACTTGATTCAACGGCTGATCCTGTCGCAGGTTTAACTTCTCACGGTGAGCCTGTTACTTTGGTAGAGAATGCGAATGCTGATGGCAGCTTCACTTACGTGGCTACCGCGGATGGCAATCCGGTCTTCACCATGAATGTTAATGCTGATGGCACATACAATTTCCGCCTTGAAGGGCCGGTGGATCACGCGTTAAACAGCGATGAATTGGTTCTGAACTTCCCAATCATTGCAACAGACTTTGATGGCGATACGACAACCGCGACTATTCCAGTCACGATTACTGATGACGTTCCAACCATCGATAACGTTGTCCCACTAACAGTAGACGAAGATGACCTTGCCTCAATTGGCTCAGACCAAAACGATGATGCGTTTATGTCGGGCTCTTTCACCACAACTGAAGGCTCAGACAGCGTTGTTAAATACCAGCTTGATGCAACAGCAGATCCAGTAGCAGGGTTGACCTCTCATGGTGAGCCTGTCGTGCTTACTGAGACAACAAATGGTGATGGCAGCTTTACTTACACTGCCACAGCAGATGGCAATGCCGTATTTGAATTGGTTGTGAAGCCAGATGGCAGCTACACCTTTACTCTGCAAGGTCCACTAGACCATGCGGTGAATAGTGACAGTCTACAAATCGACTTCCCGATTATCGCAACAGATTTTGATGGCGACACGTCGACGGAAACACTACCTGTCACCATCGTTGATGATAAACCAACCATCACTGATGTAGACGCAATCCGTGTGGATGAAGATGACCTAGCGACGATTGGCTCTGATGGCTCAGATCCAATTTCAATCGATGGCAACTTCACTACAACGCAAGGCTCTGATGGGGTAGTGAGCTACCAATTAGATACTGCTGCAACACCAGTTGATGGTCTGACATCACAAGGTGTGGCCGTCACGCTGACGGAAACTGCAAACGGCGACGGTAGCTACACTTATGAAGCGACAGCAGGAACTGAAGCCGTATTTACGCTGACCGTTAATACGGATGGTTCATACAACTTCACGCTGCAAGGTCCAATCGACCATGCGACGGGTAATGATGAGCTGACACTGAACTTCCCAATCATCGCGACGGATTTTGATGGTGATACCACCACAGAAACGATCCCAGTCACCATCATGGATGATAAGCCAACTATTACCGATGTCGATGCGATTACCGTTGATGAAGATGACCTAGGCTCGATTGGCTCAGATCAGACTGACCCGATTTCAATCGATGGCAACTTCACTACCACACAAGGCTCTGACCGAGTGGTGAGCTATCAGCTTGACGCGTCTGCAACACCAGTGGCTGGCCTTACATCACAAGGCGTGGCAGTCACACTGACGGAAACTGCAAATGGTGATGGAAGCTTTACTTACGAGGCGACAGCGGGTACTGAAGCGGTCTTTACGCTAACAGTGAATACTGATGGCTCTTACAACTTCACGCTAGAAGGGCCAATTGATCATGCTGTTGATAGTGATGAGTTAACGCTTAACTTCCCAATCATCGCAACAGATTTTGATGGCGACACGTCTGCTGAGACAATTCCTGTCAAGATCGTTGATGACAAGCCGACACTTGGTGGCATCGAAGCAACAAGTGTGCAAACGGTTGATGAGGATGATATCCCAACAGTCGGATCTGATGGTACGCAGTCGAACAGCATTGCAGGTAACTTCATCGCGACTGATGGTTCTGATGGTATTGTCGAGTACGGTGTTTCTGACCTAACGACGCCAGTACAAGGTCTGACCTCTGGTGGTCAATCACTGGTTATGATTGAAGTATCAAACGCAGGTGGCGTTTCAGTTTACGAAGCTCGTATTGATGGCACGGCGACACCAGTATTCCGTGTGACCCTTGATGCTTCTGATGATAGCTACACGTTCGATTTGCTTGCTCCTCTCGATCATCCAAATGCTGATGGCCAAAATGAACTGGTCATCAATTTACCGATAAACGCGACGGACTTTGATGGAGACGTGTCGAACAACATCACCTTACCAATTACGGTTGTGGATGATGTTCCGACCATTGATGGTTTACTAGCAGGCAGCGAACAAACCGTTGATGAAGATGACCTACCAGCAGGTACGGATGCTGCAAGTGCAGAAGATACTGTTATTTCAGGTACTTTTGATATCACCGAAGGTGCTGACCAAGTTGCTTCTATTCAGCTGAGTGACCTGACCACGCCTGTTGCGTCACTGACTTCAGATGGTGAAGCTATCACCTTAGTTCTGTCTTCTAGCGCAAACGGCGTGAACGTATACCAAGGTGTTGCTGGCAATCCTGCTGAAGTGGTTTTCGAACTGACGCTGGATGCAACGAACAACTCCTATGAGTTCGATTTACAGAAGCCGCTTGATCATCCCGATGGTAATCAGCAAAACGAGATTGTTATTAACCTCTCTGTGACGGCGACAGATAATGATGGTGATACTTCACCAGCCTTCACATTGCCAATTACCGTTGTGGACGATGTTCCAGTTGTTACCAATATTGAAAGTCTACGTGTCGACGAAGATGACTTACCTCTTGGTTCTGATGGAACGAAAGAGCCATTAACGGTATCAGGTGAGTTCGAAGTCACTAGCGCAGATGGTATTGATGCTTTCGAATTGGATCTAAGCTCAAATCCTATCCCGAACCTGAAATCGGGTGGAGAAGAGGTAACACTTTCTCAAGACGTTGGCGCTTCAACTGCTGACGCGCTTGTTTACGTGGGACAAACACCGGGTGGAGTGACGGTCTTCACGTTGACACTTCATCAAGATGGTAAATACGACTTTGAGTTATCTGGTCAGTTAGATCACGCGGTTAACTCTGATGAAATTTTGTTGAATCTACCTGTGAAGATCACGGATGGCGACAACGATACCATCACTGCGACCTTGCCAGTGACGATCGTAGATGACAAGCCAACCATTGATGCTATTAGCTCTGGTAGTACCTTGTCTGTGGATGAGGATGATATTCCAAGCCAAGGTTCGGACGACACGCCAGAATCCAATATCATTGGTGGCAACTTTGACGTTACGGATGGTGCCGACTCTATCGTTAGCTTCCAGTTGGATAGCTTAACGTCGCCTGTATCTGGACTTACCTCAGGTGGTCAACCGCTCGAGTTGGTTGAGTTTTCAAATTCAAACGGTGTGATTGAGTACCGAGCTTATGTACAAGGTACGACGGACACCGTCTTTAAACTGACGCTAAATGGTTCAGCAGACAGTTATGAATTTGAACTGTTGGGCGCACTTGATCATCCTACGGGTAACGATGAGAACTCGTTAGTCATCAACTTCCCAGTCAACGCGACTGATTTTGATGGCGATGTGTCCAATAACATCACCTTGCCGATCACCGTGGTGGACGATGTTCCAGCTATTGTGAACGTGACAGACTCTAGCCAACAAACCGTTGATGAAGATGATCTTGCCGGTGGCTCTGACACGACAAGTAATGATTCTACGGTATTGAACGGCGGATTTGAGGTCGTTGCTGGTGCAGACAAGATTGTCAGCTACCAAGTTTCAGACCTCGATGCAGTCGTGTCTGGTTTAACGTCGAACGGCAGCAGCATCGAGTTGAATCTAGTAGGCACGAATGGTGGAGTAACCAGTTACGAAGCGGTTATTACTGGCACATCAACTAAGATCTTCACGCTGTCTCTTGATGCGAATAATGACAGCTACCAATTTGAGCTGTTGGGACCAATCGACCACGACGCTGTTCAAGGTGAAAACAACCTTGTCATTGATATTCCAATTACAGTAACAGACTTTGATGGTGACACGTCATCACCACTAAATCTTCCAATTACCGTAGTTGATGACATTCCCGAAATTAAATCAGCAGATGCTTTGGCTGTTGATGAGGATGACCTTGCCAACGGCTCCCAGGCAACCAACAAAGACAGCCTAGAAGCAACAGGCAATTTCGATACGGTGGAAGGGGCAGATACCGTTGTCTCTTATCAGCTGGATCTTACTTCTAACCCGATACCAGGAGTAACTTCAGGTGGTCTTGCGGTGACGTTAGTTCAAACCGCGGTAAGCAACAACAACTTTACTTATCAAGGTCAAACACCTGATGGTAACTCAGTGTTCACGCTAGTTTTGAACGCTGACGGCTCTTACAAGTTTACGCTTGAGGGTGCGCTAGATCACTCAACTCAAGGCGAAGATACACTCATACTTGATCTCCCAGTCTTTGCGACCGATGTCGATGGCGATACGGCAGGTATTAACTTACCAGTGACGATTACCGATGATGTTCCAACCTTGCACGATGCATCTATTTCGCGTGTTGAGGGACAAGGCAGCCGCACGGTTCGTTTATTCCGAGACCCTGTAGAGGGGGATGATGACCTTGGTGCTGACGGCGCACAAGTGACTTCATTCTCGGCTGATGATTCAGGCATTTACTTTAAGCAAAACGGTGTTGATTCTGATTCTGTCGATTTGAACGGCAGCGACCAAGTCGTATTTGTTCACAAGGTTCTTGACGGAGTGGATACTGAAATCGGTCGTTTGGTTGTTCGAACCGATGGCAGTGTGTCATTCCGTCCGAATGACGATCTTGACCATACCGAAACCGACTCGATTGATTTCACCATCAACGTTGTTGCAACCGATGGTGATGGCGATATCGCAGATGCCGATGTGGATATCTCGATAAGAGACCGCAATGCGCAAATTGACACGTCTACCGTTACTGCGTTCGAAGACCAAGGGCGTGATGGTGTCGTTGTGGGCGTTGACTCTGCAAATACTCAGGACAACTTGTCGACGCTGGATGTTAGCCCTGCGAAAGTCGACTTGGTTATCAATTTACACGATATCGACCGTAACGAGAGCTTAGGTGACATCACTATTCGAGATGCTGATACTCACAACGGTACGTTCTACTACAGAGACGGCAGTGGCAACTACATTGAATTAACATCTGTGGGCAATACGGTTGTTCTCGACGCATCAAATGTTGAGCAGTCATTCAATGGTGAGCTTGTCTCGTTAGATAACTTGTACTTCGTACCAGATCGTCATACATCAACCGATGCTTCTGGTATCGATCCTCGTATCCGCGTGGAAATTCTTAACAATGGTACGCCAGATCATACGATTAATGGTCGTTTAGACATTGAAGTTGCTGCCGTCGCAGATATTGCAACGTGGACGGCAAGCAGCGAATTTAACTACTCGGTTGATGAAGATGGAAACAATGTCGCACTTAACATCACGGCTGAAACCCAAGACACTAGTAACCCAGAAGGCATTGTGTACGAGCTTGTCTTTACACAAGGAGAAGGTAACGCAGAGTTAGTCTATTCAGATGGTAGTGCGATACCAAAATCCGGTGGTGTTTATCTGGTGGATGCAAGCCGAATTGATGAAGTTCAAGTTGATCCGATAGATAACTTCTCGGGCGAAATCAGAATTGATGTCACCGCTATTACGACGGAAAACAACAATCCACTGCTTGGGAAAGATACCGCTCGCTCAGAAACCGAAACCATCATTATTGATGTAAACCCAGTTGCGGATAAAGGTAGTTTTACTGTAAACCGAATTAATGTGTTTGAGGATAATGCTCGAACTCAAAATACGGTAGACCCTGTCACTGATCACGATCCACTCCAATTAAGTGAAGTGATCACCATGAAACCATCAGCGGACTTAGATGGTTCTGAAGCGTTATTTGTGCGCATTTCTAACTTCTCAATTGATGGGGTTACTTTGGTGTGGCTGGACTCAGCAAACCCAAGTCAGATAGTAGAAGTGACCGATTCAGACGGCAATGTACTTTATTACGAAGTGCCAGAGTCTGAATTAGCGAACGTCGAAGTTCTTCCTCCGTTGCACAGCAATGATGACTTTACTTTCAATGTCGAAGGCATTGTGAAAGACACAGCATCATTGTCTACCGGTACGACAGAAGATGTGTTGTCACTGGGCAGTAAGACCGTCATCGTTGGTGTAAAAGGTGTTGCTGACATACCAGACACGGTATTAATTGACGCGGGGAACGTTTGGAACCGATTCGTAGACGGAGATGTGGCCGGAATAGAGACGACTATTGAAGAGAATGGTGTTGTAAACCTCAACTTCTCGGTTGTATCTGGTGAAGTTGCCGATAGACCACAGGATGATTCAGAAGCCATTACTGTTATCCTGTCCAACATCCCCGACGGTGTTCGTGTCGTAGATTCAGACGGTTCAAGCGTTGACCTCACCTTTGTTGGCTATGATGGTAACGGTCAACCGATTTACGAAGCAAACATCACTGGGCTGAATTTTAATTCCGGTATTCAAATTATTCCAGAAGCCTCTTCAACCGAAAACATTGCGATTACAGGGACGATCATTGTTACCGAGAATGATGGTCATAGTCGTGTGATTGAAAGAGAGGTAAGGATCAAGGTCGAACCCGTTATTGACGCTCAAGATAACTACGTTGTTCGATCGGAGGGAGATGAAGATACGCGCTTTGACATCGATTGGAAACCGACGCTCGTACAAAGCCCTGATACCGATGAATTCTTTAGTGATGTAACCATCTCTGGATTTCCTCCAGGCAGCACGGTCTATGTAGATGGTGTGGCACAAGCGCTTGTTTCTGGAACACTAACGCTTTCACCGCAAGCCGGTGAATCAGAGCAAGATTTTTCCGCTAAAATCTCTCAAAGTGGCTATGTTCAAGTCCAGTTGGAGCAGGATTCAAGTACTGACTTTGACTTGACCACGACCGTCACTGTGAAAGAGATTGACCATGAATATGTTGACGCTTCGAATCCCGGTGAAGGTATCGCTGAGAAAACCATCAATGGTACGGTGAATGTCCAAGTTAATCCAATCGTTGAGCCAGAGGATAAAACGGGGGCAATAGATGACCAAACCCGTCTGCTTGTCACTGAAAGTGGTGGTGGTGCTACCGATATCGTGAAGTCAGACGATCAAGGTAACATTGACTTTACGATCAACACTTCTATGGGGGGCGAATCTGGTGCTCATATCATTAAATATCAAGAGTTTGATGCGTCTTCAGATGAAGTGGTGACTCAACTTGTTGTTCAATTTCACAATGTGGACCCTGAGATCCTCAACCAATTGGTTATCGTCGGTGCACTAAATGAAGGTGGAGGTCGTTGGACAGTAACCAATGAAGACAACTTCTCAATTAAAGCGCCGTCTGGACTTGATTTAACACCAAACGATGACAGTGACGATGGCGATAACGGTGGTCTCTCTCAAATTGGCTTAACCATTTACGCAGAAGTAAATGATTTGGGCGAGGATTTGGGCAACGAAAAAGATGCGACGGTCGTGCGTCAAACGGATGTGACACTAGAGTTTCCAACCGTCCTCACACCGAAAATGAGTGTAGCGGCAGAGATTCAGGTGGCTGATGATGTCCAAATTCAAGCGTTGGAAGACAATTCTATTAACCTTGGTGCTCAGTTGACGTCGAAAGTCGATGCGATTAATGCAGATGGTGTGGAAGATGTCTTAACTATTATCGTCGACCCGACAGCTCCTGGCATTCCTCCTGGTTTGGTGATCACGGGGACGGATGTTGATTTTGTCAATGGTAAATACGTGTTCCAAGCCCATATCGATGCGAGTGGAAATATTACTGGCCTTGATGGCTTGACGATGCACTTGGCAGAAGATTACGCAGGTGATTTCGAATTACCAATTCGGTTTGTCACTAAAGACACTGAGTCCGGTGATGAAAAAGAAAATAATGTCCAGTTTCCAGTTCAGGTTTTACCGGTTGCAGACGTTCCGAGTTCAGCCGGGGATCAGCCGTTGGATAGCGATGTCACACCAAATGTAAGAGTAGATATCGTCGGTACTTTCGGCTTGGATGCAAACAAACAACCTGTGACTGATCTAAATAACGACGTTCCCACGGCGGATGGTGTTGGTTACGAAGATGGCTTAATCCAACTTAACTTGAGTGTTGATTTTGCCGATCAATTTAACAACACTCAAGGTGGTCGAGAAACACTAACGAACATCAAGTTAGAGCTTGATGACACAACATTAGGTGAGTTTGTTGATGCCAATGGTAACAGCTTAGGAACCAGTATTGAGTTTAATGAAGCTGAGATTTTAGCTGGTGCGCTTGACAATGTTCTGTTTAAGCCAAAAGAAAATTACCCCGTAGGTGGTGGCCAAAATACCGTCAAGATTAATATCGAGGGAGAAATTACTGATGAAGCTGTGTTTGATCAGTCTATCTTGAATAACTCTGGCGATAATATAGATGTGAGAACCTTCACTGACGATGTCACATTTGAAGTTACGCCAGTCGTTGATGACATTACCATTATAGGTGCCGATCCGACGCAGCCAATCACGGTGATTGGTGACGAAGATACTTTAATTTCGCTGAATCAATCGGGCTCTGGTGTTTCGATCAGCCTGAACGATAATGACGGTTCTGAGAGTTTCGTTTCACTCAAGTTAACGGGGCTTCCTGATGACTTTATCGTTAAATCCAATTCCTCTGATTATGTTGTTAAGAACAACGGTGGGGGCGAATGGAGTATTCAACTAAAAGATCTCACTCAGACGTCCATTGACCTGAGTGACATCCAAATTAAACCGCCAAAACACTTTAGTGGCGAGGCTGAGATAGGTATTACGGTCTTCATTCAAGAGGAGTTGCTACAAGTTCCAACGGAACGAAACAACAACTTTACGCTTATTGTCAATCCTATTGGTGATGATGTTGATGTGAATCCCGATACTTCGGCTGCAGGTAATGAGGGCGAAGACATTGTTATTAATGTAAATGCGTTAGTGGTTGATAACAAAGAGTCCATCGGAGATGGTGCAAACTACCAGGAAAATGATCCAGAGACGCTGAGAGTTGAGGTCTCCAATGTCCCTGATGGGGCGAGTGTTTCATTACCTGATGGGACAGTGTTTACTGACCAAGGCGGCGGCATTTTTGTCTTAGAAATCAATGCTCAAGACTTGGATCAAGTGGTGTTTAATTCTGGGGATCGCAACGATAACTCATGGGATGGTTCGCTGCATTTCAAAGTGCAAGCCGTTGATACTGGGCTCGATGGCAGTCAAAGCTTGGGCTCCGCAGAGGAGTTTGATGTCACTGTTGATGTTGAAGCAGTGAACGATCGTCCAGAGTTCGTCAATACCGTGGATGTGGAAACACCAGAAGATACGCCAATGCTGCTTGATGGTTTCAGCATTACCGATATTGATGCCGTACTCGATGATCCGAATGCTGAATACGTACTCAATGTGAACGTCGACAGCGGTATCTTGGAGCTTAATCCAACGCTCATCGCTACTTACAACCTAACCGTGAGCGGTGATGGTACGGACTCCGTTGAACTGAAAGGCACAGTGGCCGATCTAAACAATGCCATTGCAGACGGTCTGATTGAGTTTAATCCAGACCTGAACTTCTTTGGTGACGTTCAGGTGGACGTGACAGTCGATGACCAAGGTAATGAAGGTATCGTCATTGGTGGGGTAGATGACACCCTAAATACCAACAGCAGCAGCTTCAATATTGAAGTGACAGCGGTGAATGATACCCCAGAAACTACGCCAGTGACGCTACCGGATATTGAAGAAGATAGTGGTGTGTTCTCCATCTCTGAAGCGGATCTTATTGCGAATGCGACAGACGTAGAGAACGATAACCTCACGGTCAGCAATGTTCAGTTAACGGATCCGAATTCGGGCAGCATTACTTTCAACAGTGGCACGGGAGAGTGGGAATTTACCCCAGCACCAGATTACAACGGTCCAGTTGAAATCACGTACACCATTACAGATGATGGCACGACAAATGGTGCATCAGATCCTAAATCGGTTAACGGCAGCGCATCGTTCAACGTAACGGAAGTCAATGATGCTCCAACGACGTCTGAAGTGACACTTTCTGATATCGCAGAAGACAGTACGGCGGTTGATATTACCCAAGCTGATTTGTTGGCGAATGCGTCTGATATTGAAAACGACACCTTGATGGTGAGCAATGTCCAGTTGGTTGATCCAAGCAGCGGCACATTGGATTTCGACAACGTAACAGGTACATGGTCATTTACTCCTGCGCCTGGCTACAACGGCAAGGTCGATTTGACCTACGACATTACCGACAACGGTACAACGAACGGTGTTTCAGATCCTCAAACGGTGTCAGGAACGGCGACCTTCGAAGTCACTGAGGTGAACGATGCACCGGTAACATCAGAGGTAACGTTGAGTAGTACCGAAGAAGATGGTGGTTCGGTAACTATTACGGCTACTGAGTTGCTGAGCAACGCAAGTGATCCTGAGTCAGACAACTTGACCGTCGATAATGTTGCGTTAGTGGACCCAGCTTCCGGCACGCTGACTCAAGTGAGTGCGACAGAGTGGACGTTTGAACCCGCAGCAGATTTCTTTGGTGACGTTAATTTCACTTATGAAATCACAGATGACGGAACCACTAACGGCGCTCCAGACCCAATTACAATCGCGGGCACAGCAGTGTTGAATGTTGAAGCGACCAATGACGCACCTGAAATCACTGCAACATCGGTAACGGATACGATCAACGAAGCCGATGGCCAGAAAATAACGGGTATTAGTGTAAGTGACATCGACTTCACTGGTGCGCAGGCGAATGAAATCATGACGGTGACTCTTACAGTTACCGAGGGCGACCTTCGTGTCGAGCCGCCAGCAGGTAGTGGTGTGACTGTTGGGGCGGGGATGGCTGGTGAAATAACCCTAATGGGCACACCAGATAATATTAACTCCGTTCTTGGAGCAACAGACGCTTCTGAGGGTGTATTTGTGGATGCAGGAGATGTCAACGCAGCTTCAATCACTTTATCGGTGAAAGTCGAAGACAACGGCGTGTACTTCGAAAATGCGGGTACCGCATTGGAAGCGAATCAAGATTTCACTATCAATGTGACACCTGTAGCTGATGCACCTACATTGAGTATCAATCCTCAGTTTAATTACATTCGTCAAATTGCGGCTAGCCAAACCGCGAGCAGTCAAGGTTTAGCGATTGTCGGAATCATGGCGGCGCTTACTGATATTGACGAGGTGCTGTCTTTGGAACTAACGGGCGTACCAGCTAGTGCTGAGGTAACAAGTGGCGTTTCTCCATCAGGCATTAGCTTCGATGGTACCACTTGGACAGTACCAAGCGATGAAATTGATACGCTAGAAATTGTCGCAACAGATACTAACAGTGGTATTGATGTCGGTTCTTACGATATTTCGCTTACGGCGATATCAACGGAATCTAATGGCGATGAAGCGCAGTCTTCACCTGTCCAAATTAGTTTGGATGTGAGTAGTGATAGCGACGATATTGACCAGTCAACCGCAGTGGACGACAGCTATTTAGTCGGTGGAGACACAGGTATCAATTTGATTGGTGGCGACGGTGACGACGTTATTCTGGGTGGCGATGGCGATGACGTGCTTATCGGTGGCTTAGGTTCAGATATCTTAACGGGTGGAGACGGCAGCGATATCTTCAAGTGGACGGTAGATTCCGTTGATGAAGGGGCAGTGGATACCATTACTGACTTCACTGTTAACGAAGACAGTATCGATTTACGTGAAGTTATCTCTGATCTCAATAACTCAATGATCGACATGGATGATCTGCTTGGTCACATTTCAGCAGACTACGATGCATCGACGGAAAGTGTTTCTCTGAACATTACGACGGATGCAAATGTTCAGCAGACTATTGTCGTGGAAAACTTAGGTACTTCAATCGACTTCAACGGTCTCAGCTCCAACGAGATTGTAGAGTCATTGCTGAACAACGGTGTTATTGACAACGGATAAACCTGTATACAACACAAAAATGGGCGGCTCTGATAAGCCGCCCATTTTTTCGGGAACGCTTGATTTTAAACAGGAGATATTTGAATCGAAATAGAAAGCAAGAACGAAGCAAAGGGGGTATCTTGTTACGACGTTATAGTGATAGTTTGAAATTAAAATAGCGATAATTTGACGTTAAATCGCCTAAACGTGGATGTCTAGCAAGCTGCCAATGATTTCATTGTTTTTCTCTATGACAGACGCGCCAACTCGGTTATAACCAGCGGCTTGTGCGAGGTTGATGAGAGATTCAACTTTTTGAGAGGGAAGGCTAGGTGTTGAGGCTGTTATTGCGACATCCGCAACCGCAGCTAAATCGTTGTTGTGATCAGAAAGCTCTTCTTTTACCTTACTTACATTATTGCTAATGCCATGTGCAGCTTTCTCGGCCATTTGTTGTGACATCTGAACGATGTGGTGTCCAGATTGAATTCCCGATACAGGCATATCACTACTCCCAACATTATGATAGTGAGAGCATAGGTGGAGTTTATAAAACGTTCAAGTGTTTTATATCAATGACTTGATTAGGCAAACAGTTTGGCAAGCATTTCTCTTTCTTCACCAGATAGAACCGGTTTTTGCGCTTTATTTAGTTTCACGCTGATCTCACCTTGTAATGACTTTAACTGACTTGCCGTTAAATCACTGAGCTTTTGTTTAAGTTCATTAAATTGTTGTGCGTTCATCTCAATACCTTCGTCGTGATTCGGTTTATCCGTCGTTGCCCGAAATTCTTCATCCTTTGGATACAACATATTTATTCAACCAAAATAGATTAGAATTTGATCGATTGCTTTTTGTCCGAATATTGTCAAGGTGTGTTAAGTGATACGTCAGATTTTTCCTAAGAAGGTACATAATTACCCACTTTGGGGTAGATGGAAACGTAAAAAGAAAAAGGGAAGCGATATAGCGCTTCCCTCTTACATATGGTTTGAATGTTACTAACTTACCCTGACGGCAAACTTACTAGCAAGTGAATGAAGCTCTGGGAGCATGCGATAGATAAGATGAAGTTGCTGCAATACCATGCGGGCAGAGCTGTCGTCTTCATCGCGCCATTCGTTTAAGCGTTGCTCGAGTCCAGCATCATCAATATTAGATAGGTCACACTCCTCACAATGCTGGTGAAGCTGTTTATGAAGTACATCCAGATGCTGATGAATACAACGGTGAGCATCTAAAACGAGTTTATGAATTGACTCATCTTCGATGCGAGTTCTGTGCGCGCCTAATGCAGAAATATAGTTCAACATTGCGTGATTTAACGTTAGGAAGCGAAAACTTTCATCAACAGCTGCGCGATATTTGCCAGGCTCCGCCAGCATCGTACTAATCGCAGAAGAGAGTGAGGCATCATTATTGTGGGCCTGGCGGCGAGCGATACGGTAGCTCAAATTGTCTTTCTTGCCGATTCTATACTGACCAATGATCTGATCGAGATACTGCTTGTTCGCCTCTATCGCA
Source organism: Vibrio sp. Vb0888 (assembly GCF_033338835.1). NCBI lineage: Bacteria > Pseudomonadati > Pseudomonadota > Gammaproteobacteria > Vibrionales > Vibrionaceae > Vibrio > Vibrio sp. Vb0888. The sequence goes on along the minus strand of NZ_JAWOTL010000001.1, from coordinate 330,469 downwards.
TCCGACATAACTTTGTGAAGCCTTCTCGACTGCCAGTCGGGCAAAATAACTAATACAGCTCCTACTGCAAGCACACACCCGATGAGGGTATCTGCTAGTCGAGGAAGGACAACTGCGTAACCTTCACCTAGTTGATTAAATAAGAAGAGGACGAGCAGTGTAATAAAACCAGTCGCGTACCCATAGTTGTTCATCCGGAAGGCGAAAAACATCACTCCAGAGATAACGATAAATACTAACTGGCTTTCTTGAGAAGGGAAAAAAGTCAGCAATGGTACACCAATCAACAAACCAGCTAATGTACCTATTACTCGCGCCGTCAATTTTTGGCGAGTGGCACTGTAGTTCGGTTGGCATACGAATAAAGTGGTTAAGAGTATCCAGTAACCTCGGTCGATGTTGAATATTTGAATGATTCCATAGCCAATCGTTAAGGCAATTGACATACGTAATGCATGCCGAAACAGCATCGAATCTTTGTGTAAATTTGCTGATATACGCTGCCACATCGCCTTTAGCGTGTGTGGGTTGGTATCGGCGAGGGTATCTTCTTCGAGGCCTTCAACATCTGGGTTGTTAATGTTATTAAGTTGTTTTTCTACCGTCGCTAAGTTATTGAATAAATATGTTAACTGCATCAGCAGACGTTTCCAGTGCCCTTGCTTTTGTTCTTCTAGATAAGCAAGAGAGTTTTGTACTTCAGCTAATGCCAGAATAGATTGATCGGTATGGGAGTATTCATTTCCTAGCTGAATGGCTAGTGCAATATCACGACACGCTTGGGCTTGAGACTCCAAAAGATATTTAAAACGAAACAGCACATCAGAACGTTCAAATTCGGTCGCTAAATCCTGATAGCGATAATGGCTAGAACTGACGCGTTCGTGAATGTCTTGAGCGATGAAGTAAATATTTAAAAATCGGTCACTAGGCCCATCAATGTGACCCCGTTTCGATCGGTTAAGTAATGTGGTTTTACAAGCGTTTAGTGCCGTAACCGTGGCAGCATTGCATTTTGCAGCTTCAATCCGTAGCGGTTGTGGCGTCAAGTTGGTCACAGGGTGAAAAAGCTTGGCTTTCGCATCAAGATAATTCGCCATTTGGAAGAACACATTGGCTAAGCTTTGTTGCACCGGTTGAAGAGGCCAAAATATCTGCCAAATCATGGACATGAAGTAATACCATGCGGCACCAGTCAAAAGCAGTAGTGGCTGAAACCAAATGTTGGTGCTTTCATGTGCGCCAAGCATAGTATAAATAGCGATCAGCAACGAACCAAAAGCAATACTCGCGTACTTAGGACCTATCGCTCCAAGAATGATGAAGCCGAAGGTTGAGATAAATAATCCCAACGCAAAAGCCCAAGGGGTATCGAACAAGATTTCAATTGAAAAAGCAGCAAGCGCAAAACAGAGAAAGGTGAGAATCAGAGCCTTGATGCGTCCAGTGAAACTGTCATCACTTTCAGCCAAAGCAGCAGCAATAACGCCTAATATTAATGGCGTTATCAGCGTGTTTTGCTCGAAGTACCAAGTTGGGATAACCACACCCAGTAAGGTAATAAGGATAAGAACGCTGTAATTTATCGTCTTGTTTGCCCAATATAGCCGAAATTTAGAAGTTGCTTGCACAATGCGCCTTATGTTTCCGATGAAGAACAGGGGGAATACTACCAGACCCACTATAGCGCGTTTATGATTTACTTTAAGAAAAATTCGTGGTTGCTGATAAAATCAGCAGGGATGTCATTGACTTATATTAAAACTGCCAGGTTATGTATTGAGGATTGTAAAGCCAGCTTCAAATAACCTCAGCTTTAGGTTATTAAATCGACAGTAATGTGAATTTTATTAAAGAATAGAAGAAGAAGCTTACTTAGGTGCTCGCCGTTGCTACAATTTAGCGCCTTAAAATGATATAAATCGACAACTTCTAAACTAAAAGGCGCACGTTTCATGCAGCTTACTGCCACTAGCAAAGCACAGTTTTTTATTCAAAATGAGTACCATCACGTCGAAATAAAAGAGAACAGTGTTTTATTAAGCTCGATAGGCAGTGAAGAACATATTCCTTTTACGATCTGGAATGGCAAAGTTAGCGTAAAGCGTGGGTTATTATGGAGCTCTTTACAGTTTTTTGCTCATGAACACGAAGGCAAACAACAAAGCTGGCTAGTCCAAGGTTTACCGTGGCCACAATGCCGAAAGTTCGCGCTTGAGGCCGTTCGTCAATATCAAGAGTGGCACAACACTCAGTGCCGAAAACTGGCTGAGTATCTACCTAAGTGGGAAGAAGAGCTTTACAAACTAAAGCACTTGCCTGCTTACTTATCGCATTCTCAAGTGGTCTCCTGGGTTGAAAGTCTTAACCAAGAGTTAAGCGAGATGAAAACCACCCTAGAAGAAGCCAAAATGCGAATGCCGAATCGTATGTCGCAAATAGAGCCTTGGCTCATTGATACCTCTGAGGCGCTTGGTGAACGTAATCGCGATTGGCTAGAAGCAGAACGTCCAAATTGGGAAGTGCTGTTTAATCAAATTGAATCCTCTCCTTTGAATTTATCCCAGCAATATGCGGTATTACTCAACGACGACCACAACTTAGTTCTTGCTGGTGCCGGCTCGGGCAAAACCAGCGTTTTAACCGCACGAGTTGCCTATTTGTTGCAAAGCCATCAGGCTCAAGCAGAAGAGCTTCTCATGTTAGCGTTCGGTCGTGATGCGGCGACTGAAATGAAAGAACGCTTAGTAGATAAAGTGGGCATGGCGGCAGACGGTGTGCGCGTCAACACATTCCATCAGTTGGGCTTGTATATTCTTAAACAAGTCGAACAGCAACCTGTCGAAATTAGCCCTTTAGCGTTGGACGAAAATCAACGAACGGCATGGTGTGTAGACTGGTTGAAAAAACATTGGATGACACCCACCAACTTTAAACGTTGGCAAAAACATTTAGACAAATGGCCGATTGCGTACCTAAAAGGGGATGATGAGTTAGGAAGCCATTCAGAAAATCCAAAACTGATCGCTTGGCTAGATTCGCAGCTGTCTCATTTAGCGGCGGTAGGGTTGACCAAAAAGCAAGTACAAGAAAAGCTCGTAAACCACCAAGACTATACGCGTTTAAATAGTGAACTCGCCTTATGCTGGCCATGTTTTACAGCGTGGCAGAAAATGCTTAAAGAAAGCAACCAAGTGGATTTCCCAACCATGATCAGTCGTGCGACAGATTATGTGAATAAAGGAAAGTTTGTCTCGCCATGGCGCTTTATTATGGTCGATGAGTATCAAGATATCTCTCCAGACCGTCTGGCATTGATTGAAGCACTGTGTGAATCCACTCAGAAACAAGCAGGTGCGACGTTATTTGCTGTTGGCGACGATTGGCAAGCGATCTATCAGTTTGCAGGAGCGGATGTCGATCTTATCACTGGCTTTAAAGAACGCTTTGCTCACTCAACCGTTCATCACTTAGATACAACTTATCGTTTCAACAATCAGATTGGTGATGTAGCGAATACATTCGTGCAGCAAAACCCATCGCAGTTGCCGAAAACACTAAACAGCCACAAACAACGCAAGCAGAAGAGCGTACATACCGCGCCGAGCAATCAAGTGGAAAAGATCTTGGATCACTTGAATCAACAAGCCAAGCAAACCAAGTCAGTTTTATTGCTAGGACGCAACCATTACCATAAGCCCGATTTGTTCGACGATTGGTTGCGACGTTTCCCTAATCTCGATATTCGCTTTATGACTTGCCATGCGAGTAAAGGACGCGAAGCTGACTTTGTGATTATTCTTTCTGTGGATGAGGGGCAATTCCCCGCTAAGAAGAAGCAAATTCACATTGATGGTGCGTTGACGGAATCCAAAGACAAATTCCCTTACGCAGAAGAGCGCAGGCTATTTTACGTGGCGATTACACGTGCGAAAGAGAAGGTTTGGATCACGCATACTGGCGCGGGATCTGCATTCGTTCAAGAGCTCGTTAATGGTGATTATCCCATCGTGACTTCCCGTTAAATGCAACGTTTAGAATGTTAAAAACAGCAAAGGCGATACTTGGTATCGCCTTTGCTTTATTTGGTTGGCATCAAAGCTTACATGCGCTCAGCAAGATAGGCTTCGTAATCCGGAACTTCGATGTCTACTTCTTGCTCAAGAAGAGGGGAGTTAAACAGGAACTTAGCGGTGGCTCGGTTCGTTGCTACAGGAATATTCCAAACACTAGCAATACGAAGAAGCGCTTTAACATCTGGGTCGTGAGGTACGGCATTCAGTGGATCCCAAAAGAAAACGAGAACGTCGATTTTGCCTTCTGAAATGAGAGCGCCTAGTTGTTGATCACCGCCCATCGGACCACTGATCATGCTCTTGATCGCAAGTCCAGTTTCTTTACTCAGCATGTGTCCTGTCGTGCCAGTTGCGTAAAGGAAGTGACTCTGTAGCTTTTCTTTGTTTTCTTTTACCCAGCGAAGTAGCTCAGGTTTGCAGTTGTCGTGAGCGACCAAAGCCACATGTTTATGGGTTGGCATGGTACGAATGGTTTTTTGCATCAAGATGTTTCCGTTTATATGATTTTAAAATTGTTGTGACTCAATAGAACACGTTTTTGGTCTTTCAATCAACAGCCTTAACACGGAATGTCGGCCTATATTCTGACGGAGATAACGATTCTTCGATCGTGTCGTCATGAAGCGTCTTCGGAGTCAGTGGTTTGATGGTTGGTGAGGCATGTTTGTCATAAGCTTCACCCCTTAAGTAATGCGTTGCTTGCATCACGGAAAGCCGACCTTGCTGCACCATTTTATCTGTTGGTGCGAAGAGTACTTTGTTACGTAACAGGCCTCGATATACACCATGACTTAAGTACACAGAAACTAAACCGATCTCCTCAGCTTTGCCGGCACTGCGCAGCTCACTGATGGCCGCTTCAATCGCCACTGCACTGCCAACAATGTAATCTATATTTCCCATATCGATCACACGTTGAACTAGGTTACGTTGTAACTCCTTGTCGTTGTCTGCCCAAAATGAGTCAACAATGTTGATATCACTTCCTTGTATCGCTTCATAAAATCCGGCAGTAACGGGTTTCGTACCACCACGAGTTCGCGGCCCCAAAAGTAAGGCAATGTTGGTTTTTCCTGACGCCTTTGGATGGCGAGCGGCCAAATATTGACCCGCTTCGTATCCCATCCAATGCCAGTCAACACCGACAGTCCCTTTTAGCAACTCACTTTGTTCTTCATCCAAGTCGAGTTGGTTCACAGTAGCAAAAACGGGAGTATTCCCCACCCAATTTTTAAGTGAATGCTCGTAAGCCTGTGGGTCCACGGTCCCAAGGATAACCGCATCTGCTCCCCATTGGTTACACAGTGCGAGTTGTTGTTCTTGACGGGTTTTGTTTGGGTAGCCGCCCGCTTCAAGGACTCGTAGCTCGACACCTTCTCTTTTCGCTTCGGACACCATTCCATAGTTTACTGACAACCAGTATGAATCCTTTAGGTGAGGGTATATTGCACATATTTTCTCTGCGGCAACCGCTGGCAAAGAAGCAACTAGGGTTAAAGTGGCTGCAGAATGTTTGAAAAATGTGCGAAATGAGTGTTGATTTTTAACCATGAAATGAAGTTCGTTGGCATAGATTAAGTAAACACTGCAAAATATAACGTAATATGTCGCTGAACACGAACATTAAGGTCATGAAAATATGCTGCTAGCAACTGCAAGCATCGGTCGTAAACTTTTGTTGTCTTTCATTGCGATGGCAATACTGGTCATGTTATCGGCACTTATTGGTGTGTCTGGATTTTCTTTGGTTGCCAAAACCGAAAGAAATGTCGTGGATTCTGCGATTCCCGCCATGATTGAGGCGAGGCAAGTCTCTGAGTTGAGTACTCGTATTATTTCGTCTGTACAAATGTTGTCGAACGCAAGAAACGAGCAGGAAAGAAAGGAGTCAGGGCGAGTGCTGTTCGAACAGCTCGAGTCTTTACTCACTCACATCAAGGAGCTCGGGAGTGAGTCGTTCGATTCTCAATTGTTAGAAGCTTTAGAGAATAACGTCCAGAACGTTATCGACAATTTGGCAGAACTCGGTGTTTCGGTTGAAAAAAAGCTGTGGCTTGCAAAAGAGATAGATACTCGTGTTGAAGAAATGCGTCTGCTCAGTGAAGAGCTAGAACAACTAACTCGTACGCAAGTTCAGAATACAAGCACCATTGCTGTTGCTAACGTCACGCATATTTATGACTTATTAGAATCGAATAAAAAATCGCAAGTTTATCAGGCGCTAGATGCACTGGTGGAGGTCGATCTTGATTTGACTGAGCGATTGCATGAACTGCACTTGTTGGCCTTTAAAATGTTGAATCAGATTGAAGAGGCTCGGACATTAACGAATATTGAGCGAATTCAACAGGTTCAAAGTGATTTCGATAGCAACCTCAAAATCATGCAACGCCGTGTACTCGCTGTGGAAGATCCTACGCGCTCTAAGCAAATGAGCCAACTGCTCATAGAGCTTGGTAAGCGTCAGGTCGTATTTTCTATACTGATGCAGCAATACGAGAATAACGAACAGTCACAACAACTGATGCAAAAGACATTAGAGTTGTTCTCAGAGCTTAATGGCACGGTCAACAAATTGGTTGATGATTCAAACAAAACCACTACCGTCGCTGTAGACCAATTGACCAGCACACTGAAATTCGCTCAGTGGTCTCTAACCGTTATTTCAATTGTTGGTTTGATTGTATTGGTGCTGATTTTATGGCGTGTGGTGTACCTTTCTGTTGTGAAGCGGTTAGCTGAATATTCCGCTGCGTTGCTGTCTGTGGCGCAGGGTAACTTAGCGGTTGAGTTGGAAGTGAAAGGCAAAGATGAGTTGGCGCATATGGGGCAGGCCATCATCACGGCTCGTAATACCGCGCAAGCACTAAAAGTGGTAGCAGAGGGTGAAGCTCAAGCCAAGCGAGAGCTTGAGGAGCATAAAGAGCATTTAGAAGAGCTCGTTGAGCAGCGCACTTCGCAGTTAAAACAAGCAAACCGCCGTTTGAATGAAGAGGTTTTGAATCACGCTAAAGCTCGCAAGCAAGCAGAGCAAGCGAGCCGAGCAAAATCGGCATTCTTGGCGACGATGAGCCATGAGATAAGAACGCCAATGAACGGAGTGTTGGGGACAGCACGCTTGTTGATTGACTCAGGCCTCAACCCAATTCAAAAGCGTTATGCGGAAATCATTAATCGTAGTGGTAAAACGTTGCTCGCGATCCTTAATGATGTACTGGATTACTCCAAGATTGAAGCGGGGCATTTAGAAATTCGTCACATGGGCTTTGATTTACACCAAATGGTGGAGGACACTTTCCAGTTAATGAACAGTCGAGCACAAGAGAAGAAGCTGCTGTTCTCCTACCATATTGAAAGTGATGTTAGTCGCTACTGGAAAGGGGATGTCACCAGAATCAGTCAGGTGCTGAACAATCTCGTTGGTAACGCGATTAAGTTCACTGACGAAGGAGAAATTGATATCTACGTTAGCCTGAACCCTGAGGACGAGTCGCAAGTCCTGTTTGAAGTATCAGACACTGGAATAGGAATTGCCAAAAAATACCAGAGAACGTTGTTTGATGCCTTCACGCAAGCTGAAGGTGGGATGAGCCAAACTGGAGGCACGGGGCTTGGACTTGCCATCAGTAAGCGAATCATTGAAGCGATGGGCGGTGTTTTAGAAGTCGATTCCGAAGAGGGAAATGGTAGCCGATTCTGGTTCTCTATTCCGTTAGAGGAAAGCGAACCTATTGAAACAGGAACCGTGGCAACCGCACGTTGCAAAGTGAAAGCAAAGGTCTTGCTAGTAGAAGATAATGAAGTCAACCGAGTGGTCGCGGAAGGCTTTCTAGAAAGCATGGGGCACCAAGTCGTGATGGCAGAAAACGGCTCACAAGCAGAGCAACTGATCAGCACACAAGATTTTGATATCGCTTTGGTCGACATCAACCTCCCTGATTGTGATGGAACTGAGTTGATCCAACGCTTAAAGCGGATTGAGTGTGATAAGCCGGCCAATAAAGCGCTTGCCGTCACGCCAATGATTGCAGTGTCTGCGCACGTTTTTGCGGAAGAAGTTGAGCGCTATCTAGCCGCTGGTTTTGACGGATACTTGCCTAAGCCATTGGCAAAAGAGGCACTCGCGGCATTGATTCAGGATGCGCTAGACGGAAAGCCGTTGTTGTTGCCACAAAATGCCGACTGTACCCCGTTTGATCAAATTTCGCCTCAAGAACAAGAGCTACAATCAAAGGTCGTTCAAGCACCTAAAACAAAGGAACCCGATGTGGTTATCATTAATCCGAGCGTGATTGAGTCCGATATGAAAATCTTGGGCAGAGATAAGATGTTGCACATTATTAATCTGTTTAGAGCCACCAGCACCGATGTATTAAGCAAGCTGCAAGCGTCTGCTGAGGACAATGATAGTAAAGAAGTAAAGAACCTTGCCCATAAATTAAAGGGCAGTGCAGGAAGTTTAGGACTAACTGCGCTAATGAACGCTTGCCAAGCAATTGAAGCCGCGCCTCAACCTCTAGATACCTATAATGCGACTAAAGATGATTTAGTTTCTCAAGTGTCTGCATCAATTCAAGCTCTGGATGAGTTAATGGCGAAGTAATCCATCGAGCATTGAAAATAAAAAAACCTCCGGCTTTCCGGAGGTTTTTTCTATTCGGTCATGTCATCTTCCCACTCGAATCGAGTGTCTAGGGCATAAGGGTCATCATCAAAAGGATGTTCCACTTTGCCACGCAAGTATTCGAGTTGATGCTCAAGCATATTGACCGTTTCGTAGTCTCCCTCAGAACAAGCAACGTAAATCTGTTGTTCAAGAGCGGCAATGTTATCTCGGATACCCATGAGAACCCCCTTAAATCATCATCGATTCTCAAAACGATTATAGTCAAGTAATCCAAATTCGATCGGTTGTTTTGTACGGTACCAATTGTGTAAACGATCGCTAAATGACCAGAATTTTTCTGAGCTTCTACGAATCGCAAAATTATCCAATAACTTAACGTAATCGGACTCGTTTTGGATGGCACTAAATTGATCGACAAAATCTTTTACTTGGTTTTCGTTGATCGAGAAAAATGCCGCAGGGTAGCTTCCCACAACGCCGCGTACAATGGTCATATCATCGTTAGCAAAGTCACGGTTACTTTCTTCATCAAACAAGCTAGAGATGTTTGTGTGTGCATTGTTGTGAAGTAAGGTGAACAGTTCATCTTCCCCTGATTGACTTCTCACCATAAGCATAGTGATTTGCGGAACGGTTTTTAGGCCTTCACCACGAACGTGGTCAATACGTTTTAGTTGCTTTTCACTACTCGCAGAAAGAGCCGTGTCTTGAATTTCGTAGCGAGGCAGAAGCACATCTGAAACATGTTCGCTCAACAACTCCACCAACTCTGTTTTTGGATCGTCACTCTTATACTGAACGCTGGTTGGTTGGTTAAACGGCTTCACATTTCGTTGTAAAAAGTCACTCAACTGCGGGCTTTGATCTTTATACCAGCTAGATTGAAGTTCATGGCGCATATCGGCGGGTAACAACGAGATAAAGTTACTTTCGCCTTCTAGACGCAAGAAGTCCATAAACATTCGTGTCATGAGCTGGTGGCCGAAGTTACCGTAAACGTCAAACCCAGCAACAAGCAAATAGTGGATACGCTCTAGTAACGCGTAGTCAAGAATCCACACTGTTTTAGGCTGTTCACCAACTAACCCTTGAACAACAGAAGCACTATCAAAATGGCGGAATATCGTTAATGCCGCATTATGGTTGGTGCCATTACCATCCCAAATTACATCGGTGGATAGGTTTTCACCTTCTTTAAACCAGTTATTAGTGAACTCAGATTTAGCCTCTAGGTAGCGAGCTTGTTGACGCGCGTACTTGACCCAGTTGGTAACAGGTAGCGTGTTACTTTCTTGCTCTGCCGGTAGTTTTAGATTATCAGCCTGAGATCGGTAAAACTCATTTACTTCTGGGATGTCTGCTTTATCTGGATCAAGGAAAAACACCCAAAAGCGATCATTGATAACATTCAATGCCAGTTGGCCACGACAAACTGGGCCTTTGATGTATGCCATTATTGTATTTTGTGCATTATCTAGCATGAACTTAAAGCGCGACTTCACTGGAAGGTCGATGAATGATGTCATCGGGTTTGCAGCAACTTCTGGTTCATAACTCGGTAGCTGACTAACCATGTAATCAGCATCAATAAACCAAGTTTTCCAGTTCTCTATGCGTTGCTTGTTTAACGCGAATGGCATGTGAGTTTTATCTACTATGGTCCCTTGCTCTGGAATAATTCGATAAAACACACGTTCAACCCCTGGATCATCGTACGGGCGACGCGTTGAAATACGTTTGACGGGCTGTCCTGGTGGTGTCGCAGAGCGGACGAGCGTGAAGAATCGGGGATCTTCATCGAGTTCCGAAAAGTAGAGATGAGATAAAAACAAATGCTCATATATATACCTAGCCATCAGCTGATTTTTCAAATCAGAGTGGTTAAGTAATGTTTCGTACTTATCTATTTGCGCTTGCTCATTCTCACTAACAGGTTGGTGAACGTTCATTATTGCGCCGTGTTCCAACCAAGTCATGAGTGTGTGGTATTCACTGTTTGATAGATTTGGCATACCAAAAGGCATGCCCCAGGTTGGGTTATCCTTCTCGTATTGCTCGTATTCTTCAATCGTCGGACAGGTTTGCTCTCGGTCTATCGAAAAGTCAAAGCCTTCTAACTGGACTTGGTCAGGCAATGGGTGGCGCTCTTTTTGTTGTAGCAAACGTGCGATAAGTCCTGCATCAATGTTGGCTGCCATGCTTTGATCACGTTCGTTGAGAACCGGATGAAAACCCGCATCGCGCCACTCTTGGGTTGTTTCTGCATCTTCGAATAAGCGTGTTGGTGCTGCGGCTGTGAGTCTTGTTCCTTCATATACCAGTGCTTTACTCGCACCACGGTCAATGCCCTCAACAGAAGAGAGCTTAAGTTGGCATGGTGCATCGTAGCACGCGTGGCAGACGACACAGCGGTTATCCATAATGGGTTTAACTTCGCTTTGGAAGAAGTTTGCTTGAGGGGTTTCCACGTCAACTGTGCGTTCACGCACGAGCTGTGGACCAAACAGTTGGTCATAGTTAAGACCAGCATAGGTTGCACAGCCGGCAAACAAAGTAGCAATGCAAAGTGTAAAAATTAAGCGCAAATTCATTGAGTTATTTTACGTGATTAGAATTTGCATTAATTAAAGCAAAATAAGCGGTCAATTACCAAAAGTTGGGTCAATTAGCGTTAATTTTTCTGTTGATTGTCTGAGCGCTTGAAAATGTAACCCTGGCGGTGGACTGTCTGAATTCTGTCTGTTGGAACGCCTTCGTGAACTAGACGCTTTCTCATTCTGCTCATGTGCATATCGAGTGCTCGATCATGTTCAGTAAATTCACGTTTTAGTACTGTTTCGTAAAGAAAATGCTTACTAAGCACTTGATCTTGATGGTGAGTGAGAGTTTGCAGCAGCTTAAATTGAATGCTTGTTAACTGAACAGATTTCTTGTTTGGCAAGTAATTGAGTACCACAGAGTGAGTGCGCTTATCTAGTAATAGCTCCTCATCATTATGGTGAACGCCGTTGTGTTGGCATTGGGAAGTTTTTCCATTTGAAACCTTGGAGTCAAGCACACGGGTACCTTAATTATTAATAGTAGTAAAACGTATTATCATTAATATTTATATAAAAGCAATCAGGTACTTTATGAGCACTGTGATATGCGTAGACAATCTTAATACTTGAGATTACCAGTAGTGATGAATGATGCGATGGCGCTCTGAACTAAAGTGCTATTGGAGTGCGTATTAGCTACAAATAACGGTGTAATGTTAGGCAAAGATAGAAAGAATTCTCATTTAGTAAATTCGCTTATCCGCTATTTGTGAACTATACATTCTGTTGCAGGAAGCACTTTTCTAATACACACAGAGGTTTATATGACAGCGAAATATGGCGTTAAACGCCGATTAGCGATTCTTGCCGCCGCTTTAATCGGTGCGACAAGTAGCAGTATCGCAGCAGAGAAACCAAATATTCTCGTCATTTGGGGTGATGATATTGGCCAGTCCAATCTCAGTGCTTACACGTTTGGCTTGATGGGGTACAAAACACCAAATATAGACAGTATCGCCAAAGAAGGCATGATGTTCACTGACTATTACGGTGAGCAATCTTGTACAGCGGGCCGTTCTACTTTCATTACGGGCCAAACCGTTCTTAGAACAGGTTTGAGTAAAGTGGGGCTTCCAGGTGCTGATCTTGGCTTGAAGGAAGAGGACGCAACCATTGCCGAAATGCTGAAGCCGATGGGCTATATGACAGGGCAATTTGGTAAAAACCACTTAGGTGATAAAGATGAGCACCTTCCTACTAATCACGGCTTCGATGAATTTTTTGGCAACCTTTATCACTTGAACGCCGAGGAGGAGCCAGAAAACGTCGATTATCCTAAAGATCCTGAGTTTCGTAAAAAGTTCGGTCCGCGCGGCGTTATCCGTTCGTACGCTGATGGCAAAATTGAGGATACAGGACCTCTAACTCGCAAGCGCATGGAAACCGTGGATGAAGAGACGTTAGATGCGGCACTCGACTTTATGGATCGTGCAGTCAAGGCTGAAAAACCTTTCTTTGTCTGGTGGAACGCAACTCGTATGCACTTCCGTACTCATGTGAAAGAAGAGAACTCTGGAAAAACAGGCATCAGCGAGTATGCAGATGGTATGGTCGAGCATGATAATCATGTAGGTCAGCTGCTGAAAAAAGTGGATGATTTGGGTATTAAAGACAACACAATCGTCTTTTACTCCACCGATAATGGCCCACACATGAACTCGTGGCCAGATGCAGGCACAACGCCATTCCGTGGAGAGAAAAATACCAACTGGGAAGGTGCGTACCGAGTTCCTGCGATGGTACGTTGGCCGGGTAAAATTAAAGCTGGCTCTGTTTCGAATGATATCATGCATCACATGGACTGGATGCCAACGTTCGTTGCTGCCGCGGGTGATGACAATATCAAAGAGAAATTGCTCAAAGGTTATAGTGCGAATGGTAAGAAATTCAAAGTTCACCTAGACGGCTATAACTTCCTACCATATTTGACTGGTAAAGAGGATAAGGCCCCACGTGAAGAAATTTTTTACTTCTCAGATGATGGAGACTTAACTGCACTTCGTTATAACAAATGGAAGCTGGTCTTTATGGAGCAACGAGCAAAAGGTACGTTGCGTATTTGGGCTGAACCATTCACCACACTTCGTGTTCCTAAGATCTTCAACTTGCGTATGGATCCTTACGAAGTGGCTGATATCACTTCTAACACTTACTACGATTGGATGCTAGACCGTGCTTACATGCTTGTTCCTGCGCAAGCTTACGTAGGCAGATTCCTTGAAACGTTTAAAGAGTTCCCACCAAGGCAAAAAGCAGCAAGCTTCTCGCTCGATCAAGTGATGGAGAAACTAAAAGAGAACCCAAATAAGTAAGAAAAGCTAAGTGAAGTTCCACATCTAGAAAGAGGCTCATTAAAGTGAGCCTCTTTTTTTATCTGTAAAATTCTATCTATTAAGGTTTGTAGAAAGCTTGATGAAGAAAACGCCTAACGCTTCAATTGACAAGATTTATAAACAAATTGGTTCGTAGTGGGCTGCCGTTAAGTTGGCTTTGATTTTTTCACGTAGAGCGATGTGGGCTGGGTTGTTTACCTCTCGCTTATGGTAGACGAACTTGTAAGGGATAGAGCGTATCGAAATGGGGCAGGGCAAAATTTGAAGTTTGAGCGCTTTGCTCCACTTGTTTGCAAAAGATTGAGACACGATCCCTAAACTGTCTCTTTGGGCGACATACAGCGCCATGCCCGCTAGCGAAGATGTGATCAAGTCGACTTTTCTTTCTTGAATTGTTTCCTTTGCTAGTTGCTCGAACCCCGACATGTTGTTCCATTTTCCTGAAAATAAACAGTGAGTTTCCTCATAAAATTGCTCTTTTGTGAGCGTGCCGTGTACACGGGGATGGTTCTCACGACAGATAACCACGGCTTCTTCCTCATAGGCATCTTCAATAATAAACGCTGCATCTTTCGTGATCACCGTATCGATTACTAGATCGACTTTTTGTTGTCTTAACAGCTCAAATAATAGGAATTTTTCGGGTGGTGATTCATAAAAAATAGTGTTCTTTATCGGGTCCATAATGTGCAACAAAATTTCCGAACAACACACTTCAAAATGATTTCTATCAGATATCGCATTGTCAATAATACTAACCGCTTGCTGGAATTGCGGCAGTAATTGATAAGCGGTGGAGGTTAGTGCGATACCTCGTCCTTTTTTAACGAATAATTGCTTATCTACGACTTGCTCTAAACGCTTTATTGCAGCGCTCACAGCAGGTTGTGTAAGCCCTAATTGTTCCGCGGCTTTTGTATAAGATTGAAACTCCGCAACAACAAGAAAAGTTTGGATCAAATTCAAGTCCATAACGTCACTCATAAATTTAATTTATAGGTTAACTAATTTTGACTGCATTTATCGCCTGAAATTAGTGCTTTATCTTATATCAACAATGGTATTGAAAAGCGAATACCGTTTTTTACGCACTAGCGAACTCTTGGAGATAATATGAAAAATGCGACCAAAACGAGCAGTAAAAAACTCGTACTTAACGCATGTACGTTAGCATTAGGCGCTGCATCTGCAGTTGCACATGCAGCGGACAAACCCAACATTCTTGTCATCTTTGGTGATGATGTTGGTTACTGGAACCTTAGTACCTATAACCAAGGCATGATGGCGTACAACACGCCAAACATCGATAGCATTGCTAAAGAAGGTGCGAAGTTCACTAACTTCTACGCACAGCAAAGCTCGACAGCAGGCCGTTCTTCATTCATCACTGGTCAAATGCCAAAACGTACAGGTCTATCAAAAGTGGGCTTACCAGGCGCTCCGGAAGGTATCTCGGAAAAAGATCCGACGATTGCAACCGTGCTTAAACAAATGGGTTACGCAACTGGACAATTTGGTAAGAACCATTTAGGTGACCGAGACGAGCATCTTCCTACCAACCACGGTTTTGATGAATTCTTCGGCAACCTATACCATTTGAACGCAGAAGAAGAGCCAGAGAACGTGGATTACCCTAAAGATCCGGAGTTCAAGAAGAAATTTGGCCCTCGTGGCGTTATCCATTCTTACGCTGACGGCAAAATCGAAGATACCGGTCCACTAACGCGTAAGCGTATGGAAAATGTTGATGGTGAGTTTCTTGATGCCGCAGAGAGCTTCATAGAAAAGCAAGTAAAAGCGGACAAGCCGTTCTTTACTTGGTTTAACACCACTCGCATGCACAACTTCACACATGTTCCTGAAGAATACCAAGGCAAAACAGGCGCTGGTTTCTACGCGGATGGTGTTAAGCAGCACGATGACCAAATCGGTCAGCTACTTAACAAGATCAAAGAGTTAGGTGTGGATGACAATACAATCATTGTTTACACCACTGACAACGGCCCTATGGTTGATTTGTGGCCGGATGCTGGGATGACACCGTTCCGCTCAGAGAAAAACACTGGCTGGGAAGGGAGTTTCCGTGTGCCAATGTTGATTAAATGGCCTGGAAAAATTGAGGCAGGTAAAACATTCAACGGCATGATGTCATTAGAGGACTTTTTCCCGACACTAGTTGCTGCGGCAGGTGATACCAAAGTTAAAGACGAATTACTAAAAGGCAAAAAAGTTGGCGATATGGACTACAAAGTTCACCTAGACGGTTACAACCAACTGCCATATTTAACGGGTAAGTCAGACAAATCCGCACGAAATGAGTTCGTTTACTGGAGTGACGACGGCGATCTTGTGGCATTGCGCCAAGGAAAGTACAAGTTCCACTTTATGATTCAAGAGAATGAAACGGGTATGGATGTATGGCGTAAGCCGTTCACTAAACTTCGTGTGCCACTGATCTTTGACTTGAGCATTGATCCATTTGAACGAGGCGATCAAGGCATGGGTTATTCTCGTTGGATGTACGAGCGTTCATTCTTAATGATGCCAGCAATGGATACAGTGAAAGAGGTGATGGGTACATTCAAAGAATTCCCTCCTCGTATGGAAGCAGGTTCGTTCGTACCTAAGTCTTCTAAGTAAATTAAGATTATATAGCGCTTTTTGGAGCGCTATATACCCAAATAGCTTCACTTTTGCTGTACAGCGCTCACGAGGTTATTTGGGTATATGTAATAGTGAGAAACGTATGAGTAAGATTTCCCCTCGCCATTCTACTACTATGCCTATTGTTCCTCTTAAAACGGCGTCTAAAGCGCCGGTTCTGGGCGCGTATGACCGTCGATTCCATGTGATGGCAAAGCCAGGCGGAGCAAAGTGCAACATCGATTGTCAGTACTGCTTTTATCTGCATAAAGAAAATCTACTGCACCAAGAAAAGCAGCCAAAAATGGACGACGCAACACTGGAAGCGTTCGTGAAAAGCTATATCGAAAGTCAGGATGGCGAAGAAATTGTATTCTCATGGCAGGGCGGGGAGCCGACGCTGCTTGGGTTGGACTATTTCCGCAATGTCGTAGCTTTGCAAAAGAAACATCAGCCGAAAGGCGTTCGCATTGAAAACGACCTTCAGACCAACGGCATTTTGCTAAACGATGAATGGTGTGCGTTTTTAAAAGAGCACAACTTCCTAGTTGGCTTGTCGATTGATGGACCACGAGAACTGCACGACAAATATCGCAAAACCCGCAGCGGTAAGCCAACGTTTGATCTCGTGATGAAAGCGGTAGATAAGCTCAAAGCGCATGGCGTGAAATTCAACGCGTTGGTCACGGTGAATCGTCACAATGCGAAATACCCGCTCGAAGTATATCGATTTTTAACCCAAGAATTGGGTGTGACTTATATTCAGTTTGCGCCGGTGGTAGAAGCCAACAACTTCCAAACAACCGCGCCGCAGTTTTGGAACGAACAGATGATCCCAACCAAAGGCAGTGATCTGGCTAAACCGGGGCATCCAATGTCGATTGTAACGGATTGGTCAGTCGATCCTGAAGACTGGGGACGCTTTTTAATGGCGACCTTTGAAGAGTGGGTGAATAACGATCTTGGCCGTGTGCTGGTTAATCTGTTTGAAACCGCGGTGGCGCAAGTAATGGGGAAACCGTCTCAGCTTTGCGTGACGGCGGAGTTTTGTGGCAAAGGGTTGGCGATTGAGCACAATGGCGACGTGTTCAGTTGCGACCACTATGTGTATCCAGAATACAAACTCGCCAACATTCATGAACACTCACTGAATGAAATGGCCTTCTCTACAAGACAATATACTTTTGGCATGGCAAAACGCGATTCATTGCCGACGTATTGTAAGCAATGCCCTTACTTGCCTTATTGTTGGGGTGAGTGCCCAAAAAACCGTTTGATCAAAACGCCGAATGGTGAGAGTGGTCTAAACTATTTGTGTTCGGGAATCAAAATGTTCTTTGATTATGCGTTACCGATGTTGGTTGGTCTTGCACAACTTCTCCAATCTCAAGAACCGCAAAGATAACATAGTGAATATAACCTTAAGTTATTTCATTTGTTCTTATACTTAACTATCGAAAAGACGGCTTAAACCATTGAAAAGGTATCCTATGAACCACGCACAACAAGCGATAAAAGAACTCATCGAACAAACAGAAAAAAGCGTCATTGGACAAAGCCACGTGGTTCGAGCTTTAGTCATCGGGTTATTAACAAATGGGCATATTCTGCTAGAAGGTTTACCGGGAACGGCAAAAACACGTTCCGTAAAATCTTTGGCGAACTTGTTAAACACCAGTTTTGGTCGAATCCAGTTTACGCCGGATCTTTTACCATCTGACGTGACGGGTACTGAGGTTTATCAAGAGCTGGATGGTAAGCCGCAACTCCATTTTCAGCCAGGGCCAATTTTTAACAGCATTGTACTTGCTGATGAGGTCAACCGTGCACCAGCCAAAGTACAAGCGGCACTGCTTGAAGCCATGGCCGAAGGCACAATAACGGTAGGCGATAAAACTCACGTATTGCCAGACTTATTTATGGTGCTTGCAACGCAAAACCCTGTAGAGCAAGAGGGCACGTACCCGCTGCCAGAAGCGCAAATGGACCGCTTTATCATGAAGGTTACCGTCGATTATCCAGAAGATGACGCCGAACGTGACATCATTCGTTTGGTGCGCAGTGAAGAATTGGGTGCGGAAACCAGCAGCGAAATTATTACGCCAAAACACATCGAGCCAGACGTGGTGCTAGAAGCGCGCCGTCAGTTACCAAACATCGTGGTATCGGACCTAGTGGAAAACTACATCGTTGCGTTAGTGATGGCGACTCGTAAGCCAGAGCGTTATGCCGATTCAAACTTAGCAAAATGGATTGAGATTGGCTCTAGTCCTCGTGCTTCCATCGCACTCGACAAATGCGCTCGTGCGTATGCGTGGATGCAAGGACGTGACCATGTGACTCCTGACGATGTGCGTGCCATGGTTCCGTCTGTATTGGGCCACCGTTTTTCTTTGACCTACGACGCACTAGCAGACGGAGTCGATCACCAACGAGTCGTACAAGAGCTGCTAGATTGTGTAGAAATTGGGTAAGTGGGAGGCATTATGGCTAAGCCAACTCTTGCGCCAAAATCACAGGGGATGGATCCCCGTTTGTACTGCGATTACGCTCGTTTAGTACGTCTGCAAGCACAAGCAGAATCATTCAGTTTACTTCCTCACCTAAAGGCGGGTAGCGTACTCTCTGGCCGACACAATTCGTTGTTTCGCGGTCGTGGATTGAACTTCGAAGAGCTGCGCCATTACCAATTGGGTGACGATATTCGTAACCTTGATTGGAAAGTTACGATGCGTACGGGTAAGCCGCATGTACGCAGTTATACAGAAGAAAAAGATCGCAACGTAATCGTGTGTGTCGACCAGAGAAGCACAATGTTTTTTGCTTCGACGCAAGTAATGAAATCAGTTGTCGCGGCAGAGATCGCAGCGATGTGTGGGTGGCGAGTATTAAAAGATGGCGACCGAGTCGGTTTTGTCATCGCATCCCAGCAGGCGTTGTTTCACAGCAAGGCACAGCGTTCGCAAAACGATCTTCTGGCGCAACTTAAACGTCTCGCTAAAGCCAATCAATCGCTCAATGTGGACTCCCGCAATTCCGAAAAAGTAACGTTCAGTCAATGGATTGAGCTTATTAAACGCATGAAGCTCAAGCAATCCACTTTGATTTTTATCAGCGACTGGAGCGACTGCGAGGAGCACCACCTTGATCACCTTAAACAGCTACAACAGCACAACGATGTTCTTGCTGTGATGGTCAGTGACCCATTAGAACAAGCGCTACCAGACGATTTGGCAAAATCGAAATGGGTGGTTGGTGATGGGCAGTATCAACTCAATTTAGACAGCAACGCAAAGGTAGAAGCTGCGAGCGCAAAGCTTGAGGCTCGAACTAGCTTACAGCGTCAATCACTCTCTCAACTTATGGCGATGAAACACCTTCCGCACATCGAACTCGATACGACAGGTGAGCACATTAAACAATTCCAAAAACTGGTAGGAGGGCGTTAAATGAGTGATCTTCCTACGCCTCCGAGTACCTACATACTCAGAGAGCTGCATGATGTGGCTGTACCATCTAGCGTGAGTTGGTACCCGCAAACTATTGGCTGGAAAATTTTAGCGGCGGTTGTGCTCATTGCATTGGTGTATGTCGTATATCGATTGGCTCGGCAATGGTGGCATAATCGTTACCGAAAAGAAGCTCTACTGGCGATTTCGCAAATCAAATCGAGCGACAAAGACATGCCAAAAGTATTGTTCTCTGTGCTTAAAGTAGTGCTGATTCATATTGATAGCCGCAACGCGAAATTGTTTGATACCGCCTTTCTGCGCAAGCTCGATGCGCTGTATCCGCAAACCGAAGATTCTCAAGCAAACTCGCAAATGGTTTTTAACGATGAGCTTTCAAAGTGCTGGCTACAAAGTATTGTTGACCCAAGCGTTACGCTAACCAACGAAGAGCGAGTAACGCTTATTGCTCGTGCGAAAAACTGGGTGAGTGAGCACCGTTGTGATGCTCAAAAAAGCGCGGCAAATAAATCACCACGATTGAAACGCAAAGCACATCAGGGAGGTCAACATGAATGATCTTCTTGCATCGATAACTGGTTTGTCAGGTTTTGAATTTGCTCACCCAATGTGGTTTCTGGTTTTGCCCTTGCCGTTGGTGGTGTACTACTTGGTGCCCGCATATCGCACTAAGCAAATGGCGATCAAAGTGCCGTTTTTTAGTCAGCTGGTGGAAGCGATTGGCGAGACGCCATCAGAAGGTGCAAGCCAGTTGACCCCGAGTTGGTGGCAACGAGCAACGTTAATTCTTTCATGGCTTTTGGTGGTGTGTGCGATGGCAAAACCCACCGTGTTAGGCGAGCCTCAAGTTCGCGAGAGTTTAGGCCGCGATGTGATGGTGGTGGTGGATCTTTCGGGCTCCATGGCCGAGCCAGATTTCACCTCACGTACAGGCGAAAAAATTTCTCGTCTTGATGCGGCAAAAGAAGTGCTGTCGGAGTTTGTTCAGTCTCGTAAAGGTGACCGATTAGGCTTGGTGCTTTTTGGTGATGCTGCTTTCGTGCAAACGCCATTTACCGCAGACCAAAAAGTGTGGCTCGAACTGCTTAACCAAACCGATGTGGCAATGGCAGGGCAGAGTACCCATCTTGGTGATGCGATTGGCTTAGCGATTAAAGTTTTTGAGCAAAGCGATCAGTCGCGTGGTGCTTTAGAACAAGACCAAAACCGTGAAAAAGTCGCGATTGTATTAACCGATGGTAACGACACGGGCAGTTTTGTTGAACCGATTGATGCGGCGAAAGTTGCGAAAGCCAAAGGCGTGAGAGTACACGTCATTGCGATGGGCGATCCGGAAACGATAGGTGAAACCGCGTTGGATATGGACACGATTCATCGCATTGCGAAAGAATCCGGCGGTGAAGCGTTTGAAGCACTCAACCGTGATGAACTATCGGCTGCCTACGACGAAATTGGCAAACTGGAACCTCAACTTTACGAAAGCACCACATACCGCCCAAAACAAAGCCTTCATCATTACTTGATGGCGTTAGTGGTCATCATGCATTTGCTCGCGTTCAGCGTCGCAACACTCAAAAGAAGGGCTGTTACACGATCATCATTAGGAGATAGCGATGTTTGATTCTCTTAGTTGGACGCAATTCTTTACGCAGTTTCATTTTATTCGACCACTGTGGTTACTGGCTTTGGTCCCCATGTTTTTCTTGGTGTGGTTACGCTGGCGAGAAGAAAGCAAGCCAAGCTGGAAGGATATTCTGCCCGAACATTTACGCAATGCTTTGACGATAGGTGAGCGAGGTTGGCGTAAGCAACTGCCGCTTAAGCTCTTGATGCTGATTGTGTTCATCGCCATTGTGATTTGTGCAGGCCCAACGTGGCAACGTGAATCTTCCCCCTTTGGCGAAGATAAAGCCTCTCTGCTGGTGGTGCTTGATAACAGCGAATCGATGCTGCAAAAAGATCTCCCACCAAACCGCCTTGAGCGTTCCAAACAGAAAATACGCGATTTGCTAGCCGTGCGAAAAGGCGGAAAAACGGGGTTAGTCGTGTTTGCGGGCAGTGCTCATGTCGCGATGCCTATAACTCAAGACAGTAAAGTATTTGACCCGTTTTTGGCGGCCATTACGCCAGAAATTATGCCCGTGCAAGGTAAGCTTGCCGAAAAAGCCTTGCCGTTAATTGACCAACAATTGCAAGGTCAACCAGGCTCTACCGTTCTGTTGGTGAGTGATGGCGTTAATCCAGCCACGATTGAGCAATACCAAGCGTATTTCTCGGGCAAATCTTATCAACTGTTAATTCTTGCGGCAGGGAATGCTGACATTGTGAGTAACAACCCAATGGATTTGGATTCTCTACAAGAACTGGCTAGTCAGGCTAACGGTCGATTGGTGGAAGTGACCGTCGATAATAGTGATATCGAGCAACTGAATCGATACGTTGAGCGCAATATGCAGCTTAATGGCGAATCTTCAATGCCTTGGAAAGACATGGGGTATCAAATTCTGTTCCCAATCGCGCTGATCATGATGCTGTGGTTTAGAAAAGGGTGGTTAGTGCAGTGGTGCGTGATTGTAATGGTGAGCGGCACGTTATTGATGCCAACAAGTGCATTGGCCGAGAACATTTCAGTTAAAGCCGAGCAGCCACAAGTTGTGCAAAAAGTGACGGCTTTCGACAAGGTGGCGCAATGGTGGTGGGATTTGTGGCTAACGCCAGATCAACAAGGACAGCGTTTGTTCAACCAACAAGCGTATTTAGAAGCTGCAAAACACTTTGTCGATCCATTACGTAAAGGCACGGCGTACTACTACGCTAGCGAGTTTGAGCTCGCGCACAGTGCGTTTTTGGAAATGCAAAACGACCCGTCCGAAGAGGTTAGAGATTACGGTCTTTACAATGCGGCGAGCGCATTGGCGCGTCAGCGAGAATATTTGGCTGCTCGTGACTTGTTAAAATCCCTAGCCAGTAAGCCAACGTTGAGCGAGTCGTTAAGACCTGATGTTGAGCACAACTTGAAAGTGATTGCTGGCATCGTCGATGAGATAAATCAGATGAGTGAAAGTCAAGCCGGAACAGAGCAAGAGGCGTCAACCGAGCTAGGCGACAACCCTCAAACCGCAGAAGGGGCGGATGAAAAAACGTCAGCGGAGTTGATGATTAAAGAGACGTTAAGTGCAGACGACATCTTAGGTAGCCAAGAATTAGCCGACAAATGGTTAAAGCGAGTCGAAGCGGATCCTAAATACTTCTTAAATGCGAAGTTTCAGATTCAATTGCGTTCAATAGAAACCGGAGAATCAACCTCTACTGCGAACGAAAATACAGAGGAGGCGGTGCAATGATGAAAAGCCACCGTTTTACGCACTTTGCTTTACCCTTGTGGTTAGTTATCTGTTTCGGTTTCCTCCTGAGCAGTAGTGTGTTGGCTCAAGATATTCGTGACGTTCAACGAGAGCATGGTGTTGAGTTACAAGCGTGGGTTGGTAAACAACCAACGGCTGGAGAGAAGCGGAAAACACCAAGTTTTAGCGTCAATGAGCAAGTTATTTTAACCATCGAAGTGGCAACGCCGCGTTGGTTTACGGGTGGTACGAGAATTGGCAATATTGAAATACCCAATGTTATCGCCAAACAGCGTAATCAACTAGCAACCAACTTTACTGAGCAAAAAGAGGGACAAACTTGGTCGCGTCAACGCTGGGAAGTGACTTTGTATCCTCAAGCTTCTGGTGATTTTGTGATTCCACCTGTCGCAGTGGGCGTTCAGGTGTCGGCGCCGGACGGCGAGAAGGTGTCAGGCACACTTTACACCCAGCCGATTAAGTTCAAAACCGTATTGCCATCGGGCCTGCTGAGTGGTGAGACACCTTGGTTTTCTGCAACAGATGTAGAGGTAAAGCAAGAGTGGGATACCTCCACTGAGTCACTCAAAGTTGGGGATGCAATCACGCGTAAAATCACCATTTCGGCTCAAGATTCACTATCTGTATTGCTACCAGACTTGTTGAAAGGAGAATCAACAACCCGTTATCAAGCGTATCCTCAACCCCACCGTTTGACAGATACGCAAACACGTGGTGATTACCAGTCAACACGCACAGAAGAGAGCGTGTACGTGATTCAACAAGGTGGTGAATTAACCCTGTCGGATTATGAGTTCCGTTGGTGGAACAGTAAGACTCAGCAAGTGGAAACGGTGATGTTAGAGGGCAAAACTTTTGCCGCGAAGCACACGTTGAAGTCCTTCATCAGAACGTACTTTGAATGGATTGTTTCCACGCTTGTGTTGCTGGGTTTTGTGATTATTTCATTGGTAGCCATTAAACGTTACTACCGCAACAGACCGACACCAGCATGGCTGACGTTCCACCGTTTGTTAAAGGCTAAACGTTGGTCTGAAGCAAGGACCATATTGTACAAACAATTGCGTTTAAATACGGCCGAGCTAGAAATGACCAAAGCCGATACGAGTGAATCGTGGCAAAAAAGTGCGTCGCGAATGCAAAATGGTGAAAATAGCGCTCATTTACTGAAGTCGATGTGGCGCAAAGTCCAGACCAAACAAAAACGCTTTAAATTCCGTATTCCGCGAGCGTTACCAGAACTGGACAAAGTCATTGGAAGAGATGACAATGAATAAAACGGGGCGCTAATATAGCGCCTCGTTTTTATTAGAGAATAGAGTTCAAATGAGCCAAGAGTTTATGCGCCGCGCATTGGAAGTGTCCAAAAATGCGCTTCCTGAATGTCAACCCAACCCGCCGGTTGGCTGCGTGTTAGTGAAAGACAATCAAATCGTTTCTGAAGGTCATACTCAAGCGATTGGTGGCAATCACGCGGAAGTGGAAGCGCTGAATGCGTATCAAGGCTCGTTAGAATCGGTGACGGCATACGTTACGCTGGAACCGTGTTCGTTTGTTGGTCGCACGCCAGCTTGCGCGGTGACATTAGTCAAATCCGGCATAAGCAAAGTCGTCGTAGCCATATTGGACCCCGACCCGCGCAACAGTGGTCGAGGTATCGAGATTCTAAAACAAGCAGGTATAGAGGTAGAAACGGGTTTGTGCGGCGAGGAAGTCAGCGAGTTTCTTACCCCTTACCTAGGCAAAGCCTAAGTCAAGCTTTACGTTGCACTATGGTGCCAGTTTATGTGGTGAATGAAGTGCGTCAAAATTGAGTTAAAACTCATTAAAACAAGCGATACCGCCCATTTATTGCACTTGGCTACGTGAAGGATCATGCTGTTAGATTAAAATAGAGAAAGTGACTTTTGAAAAATTTAATAGCATGAAACCGACCGACCTTAATCTTATTCCCATTTTCACTGCCATCTATGAAGAGCGTAACTTGTCTCGGGCGGCGGCGCGTTTAAACATCACCCAGCCTGCGGTGAGTAAAGCGCTAGCAAGGCTACGTGATATCTACGATGATCCATTGTTTCATCGTTGCGTTAAAGGTGTCGAGCCTACCTCGTTTGCGATGGATATTTATCCTGCTCTTCTAGCTTCAGTACAAAATTTCACTTCGACATTATCGGCCTCTAGTGAGTTTGACCCTAAAGTGTCGAATAGAGTGTTTTCTATTGCCTGTGTGTCCGTTGCAAGCTTTGAGTTGCTACCTCAAGTCATGAAACAAATCCGTGTGTCGGCGCCAAATGTTGCATTAGAAGTACATCCGCTTTTTACGGAAGATTTTGAAAGTGATCTGCGGTTACAACGATACGATTTGATCATTGATATCACACCAAGAGCAAGAACGGTGTTAAAACTGGAAACTGTACTTACGGAGCGTTTGGTGGTGGTATGTAGCGAAGCGCATCCACGCCTGAATGACGAGATTACGGCTGAACAATTTTTTGAAGAAGAACACGTAGTGGTTTCGCAGTGGCAGAGTCGTAAGAGCTTGTTAAACGCCGATGACATTGTCGACTTGGATAAGAGAAAGATTAAGTATCGAGCCTCAGGCGTACTAGAAATGCTCCCAATTATTTGTGGTAGTGAATACATTGGTTTAATGCCAGAGTCGATGATCAACTTGTTCAATAACACCTATCATGTTAAATCTTTATCAATGCCATTTGATGAACAAATGTATGAGCTTTGTACAATCTGGCATCCTAGTCGCACAAACGACAGCGCCCATCAGTGGTTACGTTCACAGATTAAGCAAGCAGGAAAAGTCATCAACCAATAGGAAGTGCAATGAAAAAGACAATACGTGCCATCCTTAACGGAAAAAAAGCTGGGAATCCAGAGTTAAGAGATGCAATCATGAAAATGAGAGAAAAAGGCATCGACGTACAGGTGCGTGTGACGTGGGAATCTCAAGACATGCCGCGGCTAGTTAAAGAAGCGGTTGATGAAGGCATTGAACGTATTGTTGTCGCTGGTGGCGATGGGACCGTCAATGAGGCGGCTTCTGCGATTATTCAAATTGACAAAGAAAAACGCCCTGAGTTAGCCATTATTCCCCTTGGTACCGCCAATGACTTTGCTACCGCTATTCAAGTACCTAATTCCATTAAGGCGTCTTTATCTCTTGCTGTTGAGGGGCAGTCCGCTTTGGTCGATTGCGTCAAAGCGAACGATCGCTGCTTTATTAACGTGGCAACAGCAGGGTTTGGTGCAGAAGTTACAGCAGAAACGCCTGTTGAACTCAAAAACTTTCTTGGCGGCGGAGCTTACACGTTAACTGGTGTTATAAAAGCACTTGGCTTTAAACCATATGGCGGAACAATAAAGATTGAAGGTGGCGCGTATCAGGGAGAAATGTTGCTCGGTGCGTTTTGTAATGGGCGCCTTGCTGGAGGTGGGCAAGAGTTAGCTCCAAAAGCGATGATTAATGATGGGATGATGGATCTAACATTGGTGCGCCCATTTTTACCTCATGAGCTGCCTAAAGTAATCGACGAGATCAATAACCCGAGTGAGAAAGGAGAGTTTGTGAAGTACACTAAAGCAAGCTGGTTGGAGATAGATTTTCCGAATCCATTGCCTCTTAATTTAGATGGAGAACCTTATCATTCGAGAACCATTAGATTTGATGTTCAGCCTAAGAGTATACGATTAGTCGTACCGCAAGATTGCCCTTGCTTGACTAGCTAAACGAGCGTTTTCCATGATTATTGCGTAACACAGCCACTAAAATGTGGCTGTGTTATTTGTGTTGAGGTATTAGTCAACTTCTTAACGTTTTTGAATGGTCTCAACGTCTATTTGCGTAGTTGTCCAATCTGAATCAACCTCTCCTCGAATCATTACGGTATCTTTTGGTGTCACTTCTTGACCCATCCAATCTTCGTTGTCGATCTCTACTTCGATCTCACCAGTGTTGTCTTTGAACAAGTAAGTCTCGTTACCAAATGATTGAACAATATGCCCGGTTAGCACTACAGCGCTGTCGTCGGTTGCGTTGCGCGCCTCTTTCACCGTATTGATTGCACTGACTTCTGGACCATTAAACGCGGCGAAAACCGAGCTTGAAAGTAGGGCAAGCATGGATGTTAACAATACTCTTTTCATTATCATCTCCTTATATTAGAAGTAATAAGTTGTGCCTACGTTAAAGGATGCAGTGTTCGCGTATCGGTCTAGTTGATATTTTGCGTTTACACCTATGGTGAGCTGCGGGAAAATTCTGTATTCCGCACCCACTGAGAACATTGCGCCTAGCTCGTTGTTTTTCTCCGCGCTATGGAAAAGCGTGTTGGTCATTTCCACATCGTCGTTCGTGACAAGTTCGTATTCTTGATGTTTAGAAACCTTGGCGTTGTATTCCGTGTACGTTAGACCCGCTTTGAATTTTGTTGTCCATTTATCATTTAATGCATAGTTAAACACAGGAGCCAACGACACTTGCTTGGCTTTGATTGACGCATCCCAATCCATTTCATGATGGTAATCTTTGCCATCGATTGACTTGATACCTAGGTTTTTTGAACGACTATCATCAAGGTCAAACTGGCTGTAACCCAGTTCCAATGCCCAGTTGTCATTAAATGCGTAACCGACAAAGCCTGAGAAAATACCGTCTTCAAGCTCAGGGTTGAGTGTTACGTTGTCAGTTGAAAAGTGAGGTTCCAAATCATGGTCAGTGGTGCCTAGTCCATATTCCAGACCTACATAAGGAGCCGCAGATACCGAAACTGAGCAGGTAACAAGTAACGCAAGAAGTGTTTTGTTCATTTTATTTTGCCTCTTCAAATCAACTTAGTGAGTAGAAGCGCATTTTGTGTGAAGAAGCGTGAAGCGATCGTGAAGAAACGAAAAAATGTTTAGAAAAAAGAGCAAGGGGCGATAACCGAGGGGCGGTTTGAGTGAACAAACACCAAGCTCTTTATATAGAGTAAGTTAAGTTGCTGCGACGTAACACACCGCAAACGGGACATTAAGGCGAGTAAACTCTTTGATCCAACGCCATTGGTTATCCTGGAGTTTATCGCCTGGCCCTTTTACTTCAATCCATTCGAACTCGTTTCCTTTAAAAGCAATCAGATCAGGCATCCCATTGCGGTAAAGCTTTAGGTCACTCAATTGTATTTTAAATAGCGCCATCAACATGTTAGTTGGGATTGTATCGAGTGCCATTTCGAGTAGCTCTTTACTTATTAAGCTCCAATGCACAAATGGATTGCTGATACCAAACTTCTCATCGTATCTAGTTAACAACGTATAAGTATTGCCCGTTTCCAACATATCAAACGTCGCATCTATCAAAGCTTGGCGTTTGGTAACAAAATCAGAATGGTACAAATCCAGAGGACGATGTTGATAGGCATTGATGAATGCGCCTTCGATGGGAGCGAAAATCGCATCCCAAAAAGTGAGACCAAGTAATGCATTAAGCAGTGCATTTTCGGCGTAAAATACAGTCCAGCCTAAGGACTCAAAATACGCTTTGCTGGCGAGTTCGACTCTCTGTTGAGATAAATCCAGTTCAAGGCGGTATTCCGTACAGGTTGGCTTCGTCACTCTTGGCACTTTCTCGCCTTGTTTTCGTTTTAACCGTTGCTCAAGTTTTTGTGCAACTTCGAGCTCAGACACATCGATCGGTGAGTTAAGCATATCTGTGACAATGTCACCAAATAAATCATCATGGTTTAATTTGTCATAGATACGTGCGCGTCGTTCTCGGCTCGGTGTGAGTTGAGTTTGGCCAAATAGAGATAGGGCGGTCTCTAGATCATTAAGCCGTTCGTAATCACGTGCTATGTCATTCAACATGTGCTCGCGTTTACGATCTACGTAACGGTGTTTAACGGGCTGAGGCATTGCCTCAATTAATAAGTCGAGATTGGCTTTGTCTTTTCGGTCAAATTGCCAGTACAGGTTGGCCAACTGGCTCAGTTCAATTAAACGGTCTATTTGCTCACGTGAATCAAAGAAACGGCGCACTTTACTCAATTGATATTGCTCGAACTGATGCAAACCTAAGTCATCAAGCACAAACTGACTTAAGTCTTGATGGGTGTTGGCAAAAAACAGAGTGAGCAACACGTCGATCATATGAGCTGAATTGAGTTTGACGATCGTAAACTCAAGCTTCTCTATACGATCAAATTCCGTATTACTCAAACGTTCGACAAGGGCGTCTTTCTTGAGTGATTTCGGCAGTTCGGGATAAAGCGCAGAGATTTCTGGTTTGGTCAGTAAATTGGCCGCTAACTCTTGATGAGAAAGGGGTGGGGAAAGGGCTACAAACTCATGTTGACTCAATTCCGCCAGCGCTTCATTGATAGAAGGTATTTCTTGATAACTCAGCTTATCACTTCGAAACCAACATCCCTTTCGGCTGTATAAACGTACCAAAAGGCACTGGGCGTGTTTGCTCAAAGAATCAAACGAGCAAAGCCATGCGTGTTCTTCCTTGGTCAGTAAATCGCTGTACCAAGTTACTGCGTGATGAGTCAGCTTAAAGAAGTTCTCTAGATAGTAGTCTGGTGCAAGTTCGATAGGGCTTTCCATAAACGACCGATAACAAAAAAAGGCTTAACCCATAGGTTAAGCCTTTTTGCTATCAAATCAATTCGCAATTATGCGTTTTTTAGCTGTGCTACTTTCGCTTCAGACAATGGCTTAGTGATGAACGCAAGTACGATACATACTGCCATCATTGCTGAAGAAATTGTGTAAGCCAAGGTGTAGCCGTCGCCATTTGTCATCGAGAAACCAACAACCGCTGCGCCGATTGCACCACCAATACCCCATGCTGTGTAAAGCACGCCGTAGTTAGTGCCGTAGTTTTTCAGACCGTAGAACTCAGCCGTTAGAGTAGGGAATACCGCTAGAAGTGTACCGTAACCTACCGCTGCGATTGCTGTACCGATGATCAGTGTAAACTCAGAGTCGAACGTCGCGAACAGTACCATGTTTACGCCTTGTAGAACGAACGCAAGTAGAAGCGTACGAACACCGCCGATTTTATCTGCAAGCATACCCGCGGCAACACGACCGCCAGAGTTGAATACAGCAAGAATAGACGCTAGGTAAACCGCGTTTGGCAAGTTTGCTTGAACGCTTGCGATTGTCGTGATGTTACCAATGATCATTAGACCAACAGAAGCTGCAAACGCGTACATGATCCATAGAGAGTAGAACTGTGGCGTTTTCAACATTGCTTTCCAAGTTAAGTCATCTGACTTTTTCACCGCTTTAGGTGCTTGGCCTTCTTTTACTTTAGGCTCCGCAGGTGTGTAGTCTGCTGGTGGGTTGTTGATGGTTGCTGCAAGAGGAACCGCAATCGTTAGGATACCAACACCAAGAACCATAAAGCTAGTTTGAATGCCCATGCTGTCTATTAGCGCAGAAGTTACTGGCGCGAGGTAAATAGCCGCTAGACCAAAACCTGCCGCAATAATGCCGTTAACCATACCTTTCTTCGAAGCGTGGAACCACTTCATCGCAGAAGGTGATAGGCATGCGTAACCAAAACCGATACCTGCACCTGTGATCACACCGAAGGTAATGTTCAGCATGAGTGGAGTGTCAACAAAGCCAGACGCGATCATGCCCAGACCTGTAAGAACAGTACCTAGGATAAGGATCATTCGAGGGCCCATGCGGTCTTGAAGAATACCTGCAATAAGAAGACAGATAGAGAAAGTGATGGTTGCAGTTGCGTAAGGTGCAGAAGCTTCTGCAGCACTCCAGCCTGATTCAGTTACCAGTGCCTTGTTGAATACACTCCAAGCATACAGGATGCCAAGACAAAGGTTGATACAGAACCCTGCTAACAGGATGCGCATAGCTTTATCAATCTTGCTCATTTTTATTCTCAGTTTTTCCTCTTATTGGCAATGCCGCAAAGAAGGTTGGTTTAAAGATGTTTTTTCTCAAAATTAGTTTGCGTTTTTCAACGTTTAACGCAATGAGCGCGGATTATAACCAATAAATATGTGATTGGAATCTCTTTTTACGGTTACTGATAAAATAATTTGCAACATTAAAAGTGGATGTGAATTCATGGTTTTGTATGTAGTAAGAACGTTGTAAAAAAGTGATATTTTTTGTTCGCTAATAACGAATGATGAGTCAAGACAGAGAGGTTTTACGCTGTTGAGTGCACAGTTCACATTTCAAATAAAAAATTTCAAAATGTTTCCATGTTAACCGTCTGTAACAAAAATGGCGAATTTATCATCTAACTGTCGTAAGTATCAGATGCAAAGGGTTTCTTAATTTTTAATTGTTAACCTTTTGTAATAATTGAAGCTGATTAGCTTTTATGTTCATTAAGTGAGCAAAAAAGTAACTTGTAATTGCTGATTTTAGGCGCAGAATATAGTGAAAAATGAGTTTTCATTTATGAAGGGATGCTTTTTAGATTTGTTGTGAGGTGACTTATGAAACTGTTCCTATTACTCATGGCTTCGGTATCCGCTGGTATCGCATCAGCAGACCACATCCATTCATTTATGTTGGGCTTATCTATTGCTTCTTTAGCGGTAGGTAGCTGTTATTTCTTCGCATTTCGCAGCTCGCGCTTTCCACAGCTTGCTTTATTCCTACTCATTTGCGGTATGCTTTCTAAGTTGACGATAACCGTAGTCGGTGTGATGTGGGGAATGTCCGCGGAATTAATCACGTCTCCAATCGTATTCGCACTTTCATATTTATTCTTTTCGCTTGCCGTTACCTACTTATGGTTTAGCTACAGAGAGAGCATCACTAAGATTCCTGACCGATTTAAGTCAGCGTAAATCAACACATTAGAATAAAAAAACGCCAGCACATTTGCTGGCGTTTTTAATTAAACGTAATTTTGTTCGGATATTGCTTTTAGTTTGATCGTGGCAATACCGTTAGGCACTCATTGGAACAAGCACCATAGTACCAATAATCACCGTGATAAGGCCTGCTAGAACTGGAACGGATGTGCGTTTTACAACCTCAAACGGGCTGATGTTTGCCATACCTGATGTCGCAACGATTACGCCAGATACTGGTGAGATAGTGCGGCCTAGGTTTGATGCTTGAAGCATCGGGATAATTAGGAAAGCAGGGTTTAATCCCATTTTCGCAGCCAAAGATGGTGCTAACTCCACGAACGCATAAAAAGGCGCGTTACCCGAACCCGTTGCAATTGCTGCTGCAACTGTCAATGCAGTTAGAATAAGCATTAAAGCAACGCCGCCTGCACCAGCATTATCTGCTAGATGAAGTAGGTTATCGATAGCTCCGATAGACATCAGACCTTGTGCAAAAACCCCTGCGGCAACCAAAAGCATCACAACGCCTTT
This sequence comes from Vibrio sp. Vb0888, assembly GCF_033338835.1. Classification (NCBI taxonomy): domain Bacteria; kingdom Pseudomonadati; phylum Pseudomonadota; class Gammaproteobacteria; order Vibrionales; family Vibrionaceae; genus Vibrio; species Vibrio sp. Vb0888. The sequence continues at coordinate 297,981 of NZ_JAWOTL010000001.1, read as the reverse complement.
GAACGCGTCAGCCATGCCTGCGTAACAAGAATCTAAATCTTCTAGTGATTTCTTACCATCGAACTTATTTACAACATAATGGATCAGAGCTCCAAGGAAAATCGAACCAACCACAATAGTGTAGATGTCTAGACTAAGTCCTGGAATGGTACGACCGTTGAATAGGAAAACGCCGATGATAGGTAGAAAAGGAAGAGCTGCATAAAACGCTGGTGCGTCAGCTTTGATCTCTGATACATCAATTTTTTCCATTGGTGTATTTTCTTTCTTATCTAAGTATTTGTTCCAGAAGAACGCTGCCGCTGCCATGACGATGATTGCGCAAATAGAAACAGGCAACACAGTTTGTACCGCAAACACATCAAGCTCTAAACCAGACTTTTCTGCTGCGATAACAACATCACCAGAAGTAGGAGAAAGGATGATTGCCGCTGGAGAGGCACACACTGCAACGGCTGCTGGACGAGAAATGCCCATCGCGACCATCATTGGGAATAATGTCGCCATTAATAGTACGCCAAGGCCTGTTGCAGAACTTACCGCAAGAGACATTAAACACGCCACAATGTAAGCCGCTACCAAAAGGACGTAAGGAGACTTGATGACAGAAAGCGGTTTAGAGAACTGTTTCACTACCACGTTGTTCGCGCCGATATGAGTCATGTATGACGCAAAACCACAAAGCAGCATGATTTGCATACCAAGACCGCCACCGCGGTATTGAAGCATGTATTTCACGTATTCAAGCGCATCTGTCACCATGTTACCAGTTGAGGTGATTTTTGACGGCAGCACGTCGTGCCCCAAAACGCCAGTCATAAGAAGTAAAGCAATACCAGCGGTCAGTAACACGCCCGCAGCTTTATAGCCTTTGACAATAAAGTAACCCACCGCAATGGTAACCACTAAGCCAATTAAGAGCTCTAACATAGGGATCTCCGAATGTTATGTGAAAAAGAAAGAAACTGTTTCAGTTTATGACAAGGAATTTACAGAATTCTTAGCTGTGGCACGAGACAAATATGGGGCTTGCATGATCTGAGACAAATAATAATTTAATAAATAATTTCGTTAGATTGTATTGTTGGAATTTGGTTTTCTAAGTGTTATGTGCTGGTTTGAAGCTATTTATAGGAAGGAAAATATGACTAGGAAAGTGAATGAATAAAGAGTGAATTGATTCACAATAGGAAAAAGACTTTACTCAGTAAGCAATTATTGGAAAACACTCTTCACAACAAAAAAGCTTCGCCGAAGCGAAGCTAAGTAATCGTAAGAATGAGGATAAACTATGCGTATCGACGAACCATAAGGTTCCAACTACGCTGCTGCCGTTCGAACTCTGCTTTAATTTGCTGGTACTTCATTTTCGTTACAGAACATTCGTATTTTTTTACCACACTGGCAGTTTTGGCACCGAGTACTTCTTTGCGCATCTCGTAGTATTCCTGCATGTGATGAACTAAAGTATCAAACTCGTGCTGTAGCTGATCGAGGATTGTTTGCGTGTTCGGTTTCGATTCTAGCTTTTCTCTTGCTTTCTTCAAAAGTTGACTCGCACGGGCTTTTTCAATTCTAAATGTAGGCGTTGTGCGCAACTTAGATGTGAGTCCTAGCCAAGAACATGACTTTATCAACCACTTCGTTGGGTCGTAATGCCACCAATACACGCCATTGCGATAGTCATTCTCGAAAATATGATGGAAATTATGGTAACCCTCTCCAAATGTGAAAAAGGCGAGTACACCATTATCGCGAGCAGTGTTTTTGTCTGTGAAAGTTTGCTTACCCCAAATATGTGCGAGGGAGTTAATGAAAAAAGTTGTATGGTGACTCATAAAGAGTCGAGCTGCACCAACGACCAATAACATCCCCCAGATATCACCGTAGATCAGTCCTAGTATGACTGGGAAACCAATATTAGTCAGTAGGGCAAGTGGAACATAATACTTATGCTGCCACATGACGATTTTGTCGCGCTTTAGGTCACGGCAGTTTGTATATTCGTTTTCCTTTGATTTATTGTAATCACGTAACATCCACCCAATGTGAGAATACCAAAAACCCCGCTTGGCTGAGTACGGATCTTTATCGTTATTGTCGACATGTTTGTGATGCACACGATGATCAGCAGACCAATGTAATGCACTATTTTGCAAAGAAAATGCTCCTCCAATCGCAAAAATGGCGCGCAAAATAGGATGAGCTTCGTATGTTTTGTGGCTCCAGAGACGATGATAGCCTGCTGTAATAGAAAGGTTAGTAAAACTAAATGCAATCACTCCCCAAATTAGATGTTCCCAACCCAGTCCAAAATGATATGCATACCAAGGCATTACAATAAAAGTCAGAACAAAACTGGCAGAAAATATTAATGTATTCAACCAGATAACAGGTGGTTTGTTTTGAGTCACAGGTGTATCCCTAACTTTGAGCTAACAACTGTTCGCCAGAATATCAGCGTACACATGTAAGTCAAATTAAAGTTAGACAAATGTGACTATTCCTTTGGATGTAGATTAAGGAACTTGATGGGATATTTTGCTTTTAATTGAATAATGAGTAGTATTAAAAAATGAGCTCTGGCTTAAGGTGTATAAAATCTGCCAAGAAACAAGTGTTATAAAGGTGGAATATACCGAGACTCTATAAAGAAGCAAAAATGTAAGAAAATAGGAATACGTAATGGATTTACGATTAGCGGAATATAAGGACTACGAGCGCATTGCACATCTTCATGCGGATAGCTGGAAGCGTCATTACCGTGGCATTCTTAGTGATAACTATCTTGAGAAAGAAGCGATTGACGACAAACTACTGATTTGGCAAACCCGTTTGACCAACCCACCATTCAATCAGCACATTGTCTTGGCGGAGGAGGGAGGTTTGCTACTTGGCTTTGTTTGTGTGTTCGGCAACCATGATTTCGAGCGTGGAACCTTTATTGACGCATTGCATGTTGATGACAGTTACCGTGGTCGTGGGATTGGTAAGCAGCTATTACTTGCTGTCGCAGAATGGCAACAGCAGTACTTTAAAGACACAGGTCTTTATTTAGAAGTTGTGTCGCAAAACATTTCTGCGATTGAATTCTATCGCCACATTGGTGGACAAGAGGATCAAGAGCGAACTTGGCGCGCACCTGATGGCAAAGAGGTGTTAGAAAAAGTATTCCGTTGGAAGAACGCCCAGTCATTAGTTAGTGGGATTGAGGAAAACGTGATTTACTCCTAACCTAGCGTTCTAAAACATTAGATAAGAGCAGTCTCAACACTGCTCTTTTTTGTTTATGCACCCTAACGTTATGTTTTATTAAAAGCTTTCTAGAAGTTAACCCCCATGGCTTTTAGTTCGAGCTCACATTGCTGAGCATTTTCAAACTGAATAGCAGCCATGCCAACTGCTCGGGCACCTTCAACATTGTAAGGCATGTCATCAATAAATACTGTCTCTTCGGGGTTAAGCTGATAATTTGAAAGTAGAGTTTGGTAGATCTCCGCTTGTGGTTTTAGTAATTGAACTTCAGAAGAGATGATTGCTCCCTCAAACAGTGGCCAAAACTCATAGGTAGTACGAAGATGTTCCACAATTTCGTTGATGTTGTCTGTGAGCGCATATACGCCATATCCGGCTCTTTTTACTCGTTTTAACAGCTCTATACTGCCGTAAAGTAATATTTGAGTGTGTTTTACATAATAAAAGAAGCGGTCCATTTCTTCCGTCGTTACTTGGTGTTCACGTTGATAACGCTGTTTTGCTTCCCTTTCGGAGATAGTCCCTTTATTTAAATCTTTCCAGATTTGTGATGAAAATAGCATCTGAGCCATTTTCTCTGATTCTACGGAACCACCAAATGTTAAGCGAACGATTTCTACTGGAGACCAGCGTACCAACACATTACCTACATCAAAAATGACATTTTTTATCTGGACAGAATTCATAACACACCCCAAGCCAATTGTTCTTCACCACGCTATATGCGGTGAGTGCTGTTTTTGAATCGTTGGAAAGTCGTGCCAAAGGCGCGACTTAAGTTTCTTACACAAAATGAGATTAACATCCAATTGAATACAGAGCGATTATCGCAAAATTGCACTAAACTATATGCAACTTTGTTTATTTGGTTGTAAATCAAGTGTAGCTGTCTTAAAAGATTGAAACTAAAGATAAGTATTGCGAGCTGTTTACGTCATTTCGCGCTGCTTATAAATGATGATTAATATATAATTAGTTAATAATAAAACGATAAAAGTGAATCAAAATCACACTATTGTGCGTCAGGCGGAGTAAGCAAAACAGATTATATGGACTCGATACGTAAGGTTTATCAATATGCAGAACCAAACCTAACTCTCGTTGGCTGGATGGGGTTTCTTGGCTTTCCGCTGTACTACTTTGTCTGGGAGTTTGCCTTTCCACAGGCTTATGAAAATTTATCTCTTAGATTGTTTTGCTCGTTATTGTTTTTCGGCATCATTTTTAGAAACCGCTTATCATCGACTTGGAGAGATTATGTTCCTATTTACTACCAAGTGACGATAACGCTGTGCTTACCGTTTTTCTTTTTTTATATGTTACTGATGAATGACTGGTCCAATGTATGGGTTATGTCGTTTATGTCTGCAATTTTCTTACACATTTTACTGGTTCATGTTACTAGGGTCATGTTTGCTCAAACCTTTGCTGGGATAGGTTTAGCAACATTCTTCGCTTGGGTTGCAAAAGGGTTCCATCTTGACTTGACCATGGATTGGACTCATGTGCCAATCTTTCTGTTTATTTATGTCTTCGGTAATTTGTTCTATTTTCGTAACCAAGTTGAACATGAAGCGAAAGTCTCGCTGGCAAAATCATTCGGGGCAGGGATCGCACATGAAATGCGTAACCCGTTGAGTGGGCTTTGCACTTCAATAGATGTTATCCAGTCGATCTTGCCCAACATGAAAGAGGCAGGAAAAGAGCAGTACGTCATGAGTGTAGAGGATGTCACCTTATTACGTGAAGTGAGTCAGGATGCAATGAACATTATCCAATCGGGTAATGAAACCATCGATTTATTGCTAACTTCGATTGATGAAAATCGAGTTTCTCGTTCTAGCTTCAAAAAATATTCAGTTCACTCGGTCGTTGAACAGGCAATTGAAAGCTTCAGTTATAAACGTTCCACTGATCGATTTGCCATATCGCTGGATGCGAGAAGTGAGTTTGAGTTTCTAGGTAGTGATACGTTACTTAAATACGTTATGTATAACCTCTTCAAGAATGCCTTCCATCACCGTAAATCTGAAGATTTTCACATACATGTATCCATGATAAGTTCAGAACGCTTTAATCAAATTGTTGTAACCGATAATGGTGCTGGCATTGCTCCTGATGTTCTACGCAATATCTTTCAAGACTTTTACACCACTGGCAAATCAGGAAGTTATGGTTTGGGTCTACCGTTTTGTAAAAAAGTCATGCGTTCATTTGGGGGGAACATTGAGTGTCAATCTCAGTTAGGGGAGTGGTCTCAATTTACATTAACTTTCCCACTAACGACATCTGATACCGTTACTGAAATCAAAAACGATCTGACTAAACTCAAAACCATTCTAACGGTGACTAGCCAAGATATCTTGGTGTCTAAAGTAACAGATATTAGCCGTTTTATGGGCTTTGACTCGACGATTTTAGATGCCAACCAAGTACTCAAAAAGAAAGAGTACGAGTTCGAATTCGATCTGATTTTTATCGATCTTGAGAGCTTAGATCCAAGAGCAAACCAATTGGATAGATTAGAATCTCTCTTGTCTTTCACTGAAGCACGCATCGTTTATCTTTTTGAGCATCATCCGACTCAGAGAGCACGCAAGGCTGCATATGAACCTATTTGGATCGAAACGCAAGCCTGGTTATTGAATACTAAACTAACTATTGAGCGTCTCTTATATGATTCAAGCTATGTATCGACACCAACGGCCTCGGTGACGTTAGATAATTCAAATAAGCGCACAATTATGGTCGTGGATGATAATGAATCTTTGCGTAAATTCACGGCAATGTTACTTGAAAAGCAAGGCTTTGAAGTGATTCAGAAAGAAGATGGGCAGCAGGCTCTGGATACACTAGAGCAAGAAGATGTTGATCTCATTCTGATGGATATCGAAATGCCAATTATGGATGGTGTAGAAGCGTCTAGGCGAATTCGAAGCTCGGATAAAAACTATGCGTCGGTACCTATTATTGCACATACAGGGGATAGTTCACCTGTCACGTTGGACAAAATTGGGTCTTCGGGTATGTCTGACTTCATCGTAAAACCGGCGGATAAAAATCGCTTGTTCGATAAAATCGCAAACTGGATCTAATCATTCGCGACTTGTTTTCTTGAGGCGAGTTGCTCACAACGAATAACACGAATAAAGAGCTCAGCAAAACTGTTGAGCTCTTTAGTTTTATCTACACACTAACTTATACAAACTCTAAGTCAGGGTGTGCAAATGCTTGTTGGCAGACAGTGAGTACATGATCAACTTCAGCAGCTGTCATGTCGGCATTGACTGAAAAACGGATGATGTTTTTGTTCCTTCCAGTTGCAGGGCGGCAAAACACTGCGCCGTAAACATTTCGCTCTTCGAGAAAATCGCGGACTCGCTCAGTGTTTCTCTCGTTGCCGCATTCTAATGAGATAATTTGTGATTCACTGCGAATAGTAAATCCAATGCGTTTTAAACCAACGGCTAAAGACTTGGCTCTTTCAAACAGAATATCTCGCTTATCATCTGATTTTCTTATGACGTCCAGTGTTTTCTCTAGCCGAATGATCTCTTGCGGTAATACGGTAGAACTAAATATTGCAGGGTACGCCACAAACGGAAGCGTCTTCGCCAGTTTTTCTGGGCCTAAAATCGCGCCAGCACGATAAGCAAATGTCTTGGCAAGACTAACGGTAATAAAATCTACCTTATGAGTTAAGCCAAGACCCTGCAGTATCCCCGCACCTTGTGGACCGTGTGTACCTAAAGAGTGTGATTCATCTACAACCAGGCCGCAGTCAAACTCCTGTGCTATTTCGTAGATATCACGTAGAGGAGCGATGGTCCCGATAGTGCTGTAAACCGAATCCACAACAATGATCCCTGAACCGTGACGTGAAATCTGCTTTCTTAGGTGACTGGTGTTGTTATGCATGAACGGATGAATTTGTGCTCCGGCAATACGTGCGCCTTCCCACAAAGACATATGTGCAAAGAAATCAATGTACACAGGTATGTTCGGTGCACAAATAGTCTGCAATAAACCGACATTCGCAGCCCAACCAGATTGAGAAAGTAGACAACTAGGCATACCAACGAAACTGGCTAGTTGCGTTTCAAATGCAGGTTTCGATTCATCATCTTGTAAGAAAATCGCGGACATCACGACGTTGTCATCGTGCTGGGAAATCGCATCACGATGCGCGTTTTGAATCTCCTTATTATGAGACAGTGCAAGGTAATCATTGCTTTGCAGGACAACGGCATTACACGGTGGGCGTTTACCAAGAACAAGGTGTTTTTTGTTCTCATTCGGTTCGATTAGATCTTGAATATAAAAATCTAGGCGTTCCTCGATAAAGGAGGGAAGTGGTTTGCTTTGTATAGTTTCACTCATAATAAATCTCTTCTTCATATGGAAAAACGCCAGCGCTGACACTTATTCATATTGCGGATTTTGGGGAGAGTGTCACTAACCAGGTTGCATAAGTTTGCAGACCCTTGCAAACTCGACATTTGAGGGTTGGATGGTGGCTGTAACTCTATAGGGGCCCGGGGTCTAAACTAGTTTGTGCTTAAAGTTTATACGGCGATTTTGCGGTGTTTTTTCGTGCTTCATATCTGGGATTTTGGATGAGGAATATAAAGTTTGAAAAGTGAAAAAAATGGGCGCATTAGATAACAAAAAAGGCGCGAAAATCGCGCCTTGAAACATGAGTAGATAAGAGACAAGCTTATCGCTTATTACGTAAATAGCGCTTACGACGCTCTTCTTTACGCTTCGCTTTCTCTTCTTCTTTACGGGCGGTTTCAATCTCGACTTCAATCAGCTCTTGAGTGATCATTTCTGGGCGTTCTAATGTAATTTGGCCCAAAGTGCCTTGACGAAGTTCGTGCAATAAGATCTCTGATACTTTGTGCAAGTCAACACGTCCACCTGCACGTAGTGCACCGCGGCGACGACCAATTTCTTCCATGATCTCGATATCTGATTCTGGAAGCTCTTCAATTTGATAACGCTCTTTAAGCTTGTCTGCATAATGAGCTGCTAGGTATTCAATGGTATAGAATGCGACTTCGTCATATTCCATCGCTGTATCTTTTACCGCGCCGGTAGCCGCAAGGCGGAAGCCACTGTGTGGATTTTCCACTTTTGGCCATAAAATTCCTGGAGTATCAGATAATACGATGCCATTTTGCAGGTTGATACGTTGTTGACGACGTGTAACCGCGGGTTGGTTACCTGTTACAGCGATTGTTCGACCTGCGAGGGTGTTAATGATCGTCGACTTTCCAACGTTTGGGATGCCCATGATCATGGTGCGAATGTTTTTACCAATTTCTTCTCGGTGTGGGGCAAGTTTGCGGCAAAGCTCCATGATTCGATGCACTTCTTGTGGTTCAGAAGTCGTGATCGCCATTGCTTTTACATGTTGCTCTTGCTCCAAGTGCTCAATCCACAGTTGAGTTAATTCTGGATCGGCCAAATCACGTTTGTTCAAAACTTTAACGACAGGTTTGTCACCACGGATTTGAGAAATCAAAGGGTTTTCACTACTGAAAGGAATACGAGCATCCAGTACTTCGATGATCACATCCACTTGAGGGATTGCTTCTTCGATCTCTTTACGTGCTTTGTGCATGTGGCCAGGAAACCATTGAATATTGTTGTTAACCATTTGAAAAATATACCTTTTGTTTTTATGGTTAAGCCGGTGGGGTATCAAGTGGGGTACCAAAAGAAAAAATCAGATAGTGGGGTACTAGAAGTACTTTACGTGTCACCTGAAGCCACGACAGCAATAATGTGATCATTTTAACACTTTAACGGTTAGGACGAAAATCTTAGTCGATTAAACTTTAACTAAAAAGGGCGCAGCTAGCCGGGTTATTGGGATATCTGATCAAATACCTTTATCTGAATAGATATCCCAGCAATGCCAGGTCAAGAAAGAGCGGTTTATGAGAAGAGTACAAGCTCTACCTCCAGCTTAGGAAAATGAAACCATCTCTATGAATCATATATATACATTACACGTATATGAGTTACAGTTACTGTTTTTAGTATTACAACCAACATTTATGTTATTTCAATTGCTCAAAGCGCGTATCAATGAGATTTTTAATGATTTCATTGATGTTACTGTCCTCTTGTTCGACCAGCCACATCAATCGTTTCTTCGTTCTTTCTGTCATAGATACGCTGTAGGGCCTCTTACCATTACTTTTCTCTCGAAACTTTTTTTGACTCCATGCGCGCTTCATTTTACCGATCAATAGTGATTTACGATCTGGTTTATCATGAAGCATATCGAAAACCGCAACAATAGCTGCTCTCTTGTCTTTTTCACTTGAGACTCTCCAGACTTTTGACTGAAGTCTGTAACCTGTATCTTTTATATAATTCCAAGACCAAGTGCTCTGAGCTTCTTGGTTTTCTTCAAGCCAGGCTGACATTCTAGTGTCTTCAAGAATGGACTCCCAAGTGCTTAGCAATGTTTCAATAACTTTACGTTGCTGTGATAGTTCTAGTTCTGAACTCCTAAAGCTATCAATGATATTGCTTTTCCTCGTAGTTAAGTTATTGCTCATTGTTTTGAAAGCGTCATGTGATAATCCATCAAAGTTTCTGCAAACATCAAGGTCGAGGCCAAAATCATGTAGTTGTTTTTTTTTGGAATTGTCTCTTCGAAGCAGATCTCGAAAATTCATTCTATCAAATGTTTTGCTTTGTTCTTTCAGGTAACACCATACCCAGTTACAGAAACGCTCATCTGAGTTATGGAGCCACAAAAAATCCTCATCAGATAGCTGACAGTTTTGAAAATCAGCACGCATCTTCCTGATGTGGCTACTGTTAATTTTTCCTTTTCTTTCTAGGCGAGATAGTTCCTTTCTAAGAGCATCCAAACACTCTTGGATGCTGTTGAAATCTTCTATCGGCAGGAAAGTACGCTCATTAAGGGCTTGACTGAGATAGTTGATATAGAAACTGCATTCACGGAAGGAATCAGCATTAAATGGTTCTTTAGGTGCGTGAAATGCCATTATTTATATGCCTCTATCGTTAAGTTCAGTGTCCAATGTACCACTTCAGCATATTACTGTGTAGTAAATGTAGTGATTTTAGGGTGAATTTTTGTGGTTTAAGCGTGATTTTTGTGCTGTTAATTCGTGAGTTATTCGTAAATTATTAATGGTGATTTTATGAATTATGATGGGGCAATATATTGATAATATTGGTCTGAATGGTGAGATAAGCTTGGTTAGATACACATAACTTCTGAGTGGATTACAGGATTTCCGTATTACATGCAGCATTGCCCTGCAACGTTTGTGACCAAGTAACGGAGGAGTAGAAGTGTCGGTATGACTATTATCTGAAAATAAGGGGGGCAACTATAGGAATTATACCTACCTTAAGTAGGTGGTAGAGCTAAGGTAAAAAATAAGATGAGTAGGGATATCTGTGGATGAATAACACAGGAACCAACTCATGAAAGAATCAACTTACCATGGACTAACTATTCAGGGTTCATTGGAGGAAAATAACCAGCTCTATCTCGACAGATTGCTCACGACAATGAACAACGCTCTAGAAGAGTACCCGAGAGTGTATGTTATTCGAGTAGACCTCAGGTTGCCAGTTGATGATAGCTTCTTCGATTGTCTTAGCCGTGATGAAATAGTCAGTTACAACCTCAGGCGAACAAATTTGATGAAGCGTTTTATAGAGTCCCTGAGCGCTCGAATTGATGCTCAGGCGCGAAAGAAGCGTCGAGAGGGAAAAAGAGCTCATTCATGTAATGTCAGATATGCCTGGGCAAGAGAACGAGATACATCATATAACGATCACTATCATGTAGTTTTGTTTCTCAATAAAGAACGATTTTGCAGGGCGGGTGACTATTCAGGAAAAGATAGTTTAGCCGCTTTAGTGATAAAATCCTGGGCGAGTGCACTTGGGTGTGAAGCCGAAGATTGTCATCGTTTGGTCTATTTCCCTAGAAATCATGGCTACTATTTGGACTCAAACCACAAAGATTTTTCTTATTGGTATAGTGAGCTGTTTTACAGAATTAGCTACCTGGCAAAAAGAAGGACCAAGAACTACGGTGAAGGAAATCGATGTTTTGGTAATAGCTATCGGTAATCTATCACTCACTTTTCGATTCCGACAAAAATAAAGGGGAGAGAATCCCCTTATCCTTTATTACGATGCCTTAAGTCCCATACGCGCCACTGACTCGCTTGAATATGCGCCTGAGCGTCACGTTTAAGCTGAGTCAATGTGAAGGTGTTTGAGAAGATGTCACCACTTAGACAGTAGCTACAGAACTGATGGCAGTTTTCATTTAACAGGGAATAGTCTGTCTGTATGCCAAGCATGGCTTCTGCAATTTGAGCGGTAAACTCATTGCCAATGGCTCTACCTTGCGCATTGCAACTCACGTAAATGGAAAGGGCTGTGGTATCTGCCAGGAATTTATGAATTGATACGGCCTCGATAAGACCTTTGCCATTACGGTGGATGATACGTCCATCTCCCACGTAGACACCTGAATGTTCAGCATATCCAAATGCGAGATCGCAATACACAATGCTACCTCTTACTGGGCTATTCGTTTTCCAGAATAAATTTTGGATTAAGCTTTTCGATAAGCTGCCAACTAGAAAGTTTCCTATCGCGTTATATGGGTTCATGTTATTTGCTCTCAAATGTAATAATGGCGAAACTCAAAATGCTCTGAGCCTAATGTTTATAAGGGATTGGCGGTCCCGCCCCCTCACGAAATGACTAGGCTTAAAGCTCAAGAGAAACAAAGTCTTTATCGACTTCATCTTGAGTGATACCGATATAGCGAAGCGTGACGCCCTCAGATGTGTGACGAAGCATTTTCATTACACGGCCTATATCTTTTGTGGATTGGTAAAGAAAGTAGCCTCGCGTCTTTCTCATCGAATGAGTACCTAAAGCGATATTTAGCTCTTGGCCTACTTGTTGAAATGCCATGGACACAGCACGTCGCGTGATTGGCTGCGGTGGTTTGTTTTTCAACTGTTGGCATCGGTGGGATTGAAACAAATAGATGTGGTCGGGATGTTGCTCCCTTAATCTAGCAATATGCTGCTGCGCTTTGGTATTGAGCTGAATGTTTGCCAGTTTGCCAGTTTTACTTTCACGAATAATAAGTCGGTCACCATGAATGTCTTCAAAGCGAATCGATAACAAATCAGAAATCCTCAGTGCCAGGTTTAATCCGATATTCCATACATCGGCCATTTGTGGATGACAACGAATACTCAGCAAATGACCAATCAGGCGTATGGTGTCATCGTTTTTGATTGCTTGGACCTCAGCCATAATCTGCTTCCTTTTTTGTCTGTAGTCAGGTGTTTGGGGAAGCACAGAGCTGACGATATCAAGAAACCCTTGTGCAATAAGGGATTGAAGCTTCCCGTTTTAACAATATGGGAAGCAGGCATCGGCGTAGCTCTATGCTGGTGGTTTTGTTGAATGCTTGGTAACGGAAGGGGAGTGTTTTGGGGTAGTAAGTGGATTGGCTTTGGTTGCTAGCCACACTTAATCTGAATTTGGTTGTAAGCGTCCATTGCCACATAAGCTAGAAAGTTACACTCCCACATTTCATACAGCTCCGTGGTTTCTTGTAGGTGCATGCCAAGCCAGCCGCTAAAGCGTGCGAAAGCGACGTTGTTAGCAAAATCAAAAGTCAGGTCGGGAACCAGTTCCGGTGTTTCGTCACCCACATAAACGCGGTCCGTTATTTCACTAATGGCAATATGGCTGTCTTTAATATCGATAGTGATAGAGACAGGATGAAACCCTCCATCTTTCGGGTGGTAACTGGTGTCCTTAAATCGGATAGTTAGCCGTCCTCGGTAATTAACATCATGAATAGAACGTTTGATTAAGTCTTTGAGTTGGTGTGAAGGCTTGGCTCGCTTGCATGCGAACATAGCCAGGTTAGCAGCTTGATTCATAGTGACCTCTTTGAGGGAAATGGAGATTAGCAAATGGGGGTAATGTCGATTGAGATTGCAGAGTGTGCGATGAGCGAGCGAGTGACTGCTTTAAGCCAACTGGCGAGTAAGGTTTGTACTTCTGGCCGTTGTAAGCTGCACTGCTTAATTTCAGGGTGATAGAACCAACAACCCGCGAAGTTGAAATACAGCGATAACTCTTTTTGTGGCGAGCCTGTGACGACAACATCAAAGGTTGCGATAAAGCGAAGCTGCCAGGGCGAATCACTGGATGTGCGTTCTAGTTGAATTTCAATGGGCTGAAATCGTTGGTCAGTCTCTTGAGAGCGAATGTTTAACGCCAAACGCTCAACTGTATTAGGAATGGTGCTGTCCAATAGCAGGGCATCAAGAAAGCAATGCATTGGAGTAACGAGATCATCACTAAGTCCGGAAACAATAAACTCACTCATATCAATCCCTTCTCAGCGAATGAAACGCAATCTTCCCCAACAACGATGTGGTCTAAGACACGGATATCCACGAGCTTTAGAGCGTCGATAAGTCGCTGAGTAATGCGTTTGTCGGCTTGGCTAGGCTCAGCAATGCCGGAAGGATGGTTGTGGGCAAAAATCACCGCGGCAGCGTTGTGGTTTAGTGCTGTCTTCAATACTTCACGGGGATAAATCGAAGCGGCGTCAATCGTGCCAAAGAACAACTCTTCAAAACTGATCAATTGATGTTGGTTATCAAGAAACATCACGGCAAACACTTCACGCTCATGTGCTCCTAATTTGAGCTTTAAATACTCTTTAACATTGGTTGGATTAGTGAACGTGCCTTCACGTTTGTATTTCGTAGCTAGAGCTTCGGCTGCACGCTCTAGCAGCTCATTGAGTTCTGAAGTCTCAAAGGGGTAGTCATGGTCAGTATTTGGGGTACGCATAAGGGCTCCTTAGACTATCTGTTTGGTTATGCGTACTGATGAAATATATCTGAAAGGGTTTTAAATCAGGCTTGTTAGGAATTGGAGGATAGAAAGCAAGCGTGCCCAGAGACAGGTAAAAAATAACTGACTTGCCGTTGTTATGTAGGAATCGCTGTAAAGCAAGTTATTAACAATCAAGCCAAATCAAAGAATGTATCGGCTTATTAGTCTCTGGAGAGTATGACAATGAAGACAGAAATTTATGTAGAAGCGGCCATGGTGAGAAAGAAAAGAGGTCGTCTTGTTGGCGGTGTTGGCTTAATCGTGATCGATGATGATGCGTGCATTGAACATGAAGATTGGGAGTATTTTGACTATGTCGCAGACCAAACTTACCTAGAGCTGTCAGCGCTTGCTTTTGGGTTAAAGCATGCGAGAGATGGCGATATTATCTATTCAAGCAGCGATTATTGCGTCAAGGGCTTTAATGAGTGGTTAGATGGCTGGAAGCGACGAGATTGGCGTAAAGCAAATAAAGAATCGATAGCTAATGCAGAGCTCTGGCGGCTGGTGGATGAAAGAAGCGCGGAGAAGCATGTTGAGGTGAGAAAAGTCGCTGCCTGTTCAGCAGGAAAAGATGCAGCTTATAGATACGCTCTCCTTGCGACGAAACGTCAGTTGTAAGGACAATGAATCACTTGCTGGTAGTTCCAGCAAGTGATTCTTTTTTGTTGTTATCGAATTTTATAGCTTTGCAGACAAAGCTCTGGGGGCAAAAAACAGTATTTTTCTACGTGCCAGTCAATCCCATGGGAACACACAGTATAGGAGAACGTCCCATGAGATTTCTAAAGCTAAAAGAAGTAATGCAAAAGACTGCATTAAGCCGTTCAGCGATTTACCGAAAAATGAATGATGGTGAGTTTCCAAAATCCATCAGTTTGGGGGATAGGGCCGTGGCCTGGGTGGAAGGTGAGGTAGATGAGTGGATGGAGGAGTGCTTGATGGGGCGTTAATTGGCTACTTACCGCCAGATAATATTGTTACTTGAAGAACACGTCGCTAAAAAGCAGGTATTTGAATTATGTCCTAGAGGATAGTCTTTGAGATGTACTGCAATTGTGCAGTTCTAATCAAAGGAGATACATTATGACAAAAAGCAAAGGTAATCGCGGTCCATCAAGCCACCCTGGTCCAGGAGGAAACTGGCCGTCAACAACAGGGAATAAATCAGGTGGTGGACGAGGAGTGGCTGCTCCTAAGAAAGGATAACTAGAAGGTAGGAGAGGGCCTGTTTTCAGGCCCTTTGAATGAAATGACAGAATTACATTATCGTTTTCCAACTATAGGCGAGGTTGTTCGGGAGCTTTTTAATGCTGCCGGAATCCTCCCTCAGAAGAAGGATGAAACTTCAGTTATTGGAGGAGAGAAACACAAAAAGGCTATACAGAAAAGCCTTGCGCGGTTAGCGAGTGAAAACTCAAAGATTAGTACTCAACTAGAAGATCTACTAAGTATATTTGGTGAAATAGTGTTCGAGTTAGTGGATGACCCTCGAGTAACATTGGCCATAATGGCTTCAATCGAAGATGCTTTGGACCAATATAGAGACCTTGTCCGCCTCGATGGAACATATCTGTCTTTTCCCGAGACGATTAAGTGGGTAGTTCAGCATCGCTTAATAGATAGGGTATTAACTTCATTATTTAAAAACTCGTTGGCATTCGACGTTAATGCATCAGGTCTATCATTACCTGGAGACAAGTTTTGGTGGTTGCCGGAGGTGAACTTTGACGCCAAGGAGGAGACAGTTCAGTTTCCAATAACCAAAGTGTGGCAATGGATATATAGCTCTCAGGGCTTATCTCAGATCAGGTTCCATAACCCAGCTCAGTGTGATATTTCATATCAGACAAACAAGCAATTGGTAGAAAAATACAAGCGTTATGAACGGAACCTTGAAAATGCACAAAGGTGGACCTCAGGCCAGCAGCTACCCAGTACGCATGCTCTCATTAAAGTGCTGAATGATTCAATCGAAGCTCTGGCCGAGATTGGTGATGAAAGATACAGCAGAGATATTACTCCAAATCAGGTTAACGCTTATCGAGTAGCACTCTTTTTGAGGCGATTTACAACATATTGCTTCAAGTCTGTTCAAAACGCTTATGGTGATGATTATTTACATCAACTCGTTATCGGTTTTAGGAAGCAGTACCGGAGGTTTAATAGAGAGACATGTCACTATAGGGTGTTAGTGCTAGAGCGTGTTAACAATATGGACGTTCTGGCGCTTGAACGACAAGACTATTGGTATAGTGCCGTAATGGAGTTGTGGTGGCTTAGGGCTGATAAAATTAAATGGGGCTCCCAAGGCATCAAATATAACATGGACAGCAAAGGCACTAGCCGCATCGAGCAGTTCAGGAAGTTGATAGTTCATATTGGGCCTGCCATGACTTATAGCTTAGTGAAGCATCATGAGAATCCGACTAACGACTTGGTGTCTAGTGATTTTCCTCGGCTGCTGGATGAAGGGCTAAAACTCAAGAAAAAAGCAACGTCATTAAGTGAAATTGATGAGTATAAGAATAGAGTCGAAATTGCTGAGCTAGGCAAAATGCTATGCTGGCAGGTGGAATGGTGTAAAGCTATTTTCCACTATAGAAATGAAGACTATCAAAATGCACATACTCATTTTCAACGAGCTTTTTCTTTAGCACGTTATTCTGCAGGACAGGAGCAATACTTGCTCGTTAATCAATATATTGAAAGCAGCGCTAAAGCTGATAATTACAGAGAGTTCAAAAAAACCGTTGCGTGGGCAGATTATCTCGGAATCAAGGTTCGTTGATTGCGAGGAATGGAAGACCCTGAGTCGGAAGATAGCTTGCGTACAGTATATGCGTTAATGAAGACTGCACGGTACTGGCAGCTATGATCACTTAACACGAAGCCAATGATTGGAAAAATGGAATCTAACTTAGATATAATCTGACAGGCACCGAGTCGAAAAGTGGGTAACTGTCAGATCAGGTCTGAATTAGTACAAATCACCAATGTGTTTGATTTCTTTCAAGTTAGAAGTATAAGTACTGTTTTAGCTCCTCAAAGTTCGCCACAATAATCTGCTGACCTTTAGGGTTCGAATCCAATACATTAATATCTATATTGTAGGTATCAAGAACGTAGCGAGCCAACGCAGCATTGGTTGGTATTGCGAGTCTACCTTTTTCCATACCGTAGTCATGCTCAACGACATTGGCTTGAGCTTCTGTTAGTCGTGGGTCAGGTTTTAAATCAACTGTTAGGAGAGTATTCCATAACTCGTCATGCTCTCTTCCTTTTACTCTTTTGTCCTCAAGCATTGGAATGCCTCTCGTGCGGCTGAGAACAAAATCACGATAACCTCTAGCATGCTCACAATAGGCCCGAACATGCCAGCGTAGAGGTGTGCAAACGAGGGTATGAGGAGAGATAATCCGCTCAACTTCAAAGCCGTCTTTGAGCGATGTGTAGCCTATGTCGACACGTTTTTTCTCTCTAATAGCTTGAACTAAAGGGCGCAATATTTGTGGTGATATATTACGAGTTACAGGGCGGATCATTGAAACATTCTCAAATCCCATATCGAGTTGTTTAAATGTGATGGTTATATCTTCACTTCTTGAAAGAATGTGCAAATACTCATCAGCATGACCACTAGTCAACTGTGGGACGAAGCTATCACTGGGCTTGTAGCCTTTCAGCTGTTTATCATAAACAAGATTTCCTGGAGCGATATCGGCTAGATAGGTGTTGATGTCTTTCGAAGCTTGCTGCCTGCCAATACCAAAGCTCTTAATCAAATGGTTCGTAGTTAACCTTCCTTCCCACAAAGCAATGACTTCTATCATTCTATACCGGAACAATAAATCCCATCTTATTGGCCATTTACTCATTATTAAATTCCTGTCTAGTTACGCTACATGTATATGTATTCGTTGTTTACCTGTAGTCATTATCGTCATATTATCAAATCAACTAGAACAGTACAGCGCAATTTTATGGTGAAGATATTAGGTTTTAGCATGTTGTGTGCTTCCTTCAAATCAACCGCAGAGCTATTAAGAGAGTTAACAATGGAATTTATCTTTCCTTATATACAAATATTGACACTAGCTGCAAGGCAACTAGTTCAACTATATGAGACTGTTACCCGTGGCTCGGTACAGATATTCACGAGCGGTTCATTAACATACCATGTTGGAATGGGGATGATTATTCTGTCGTTGTTGATAGTTATCAGCTTAGTTGTATCTGTTTACACCATATACAAAAAGACAGGATGGAGCGGTATTTGTGTATACTCATTAATCCTCTCTATCCCTGGTCTTGTGACTTTGTATGACCCACAATGGGTTGTAGGTAAACTTATGAAGAGACATCATTTTGAGGCTGGTGGCAGTCCTTATTCAGATGGTGTTGGAGACTTACATGGTCTTATCAGTCTTTTGGTTATAGTTCTATTTTTTGGTTGGTCTATATTTTTGCATCTTCAGGTCATACTCAATGACAAGAAAGTAAAATCACTAATCGATCATATATGGTACCCATCAGGTTTAGTCCTGGCCGCAGCGTTTTTATTGATGCAGGGTGACGAGGCTAAGAAGTGGGGCAATCAAAATGAGCTCGAGTTGGACTTTGCAAAGAGAGCCGAAACTATCTTAAACCAAAATCGTATAGCACTAAATTATCTCCGTAGTAACGAAATTGAGCCTTTTTTGACCGAGTATCAGGCCAAGTTGCTGGAGGATTATTTTGTTCGTTCGGTTTCAAGCTTTCGTATGTATGGGCCTGTTTCAGGTGTTACCCGGTTCAGCAAATCGGATGATATTTTCGGGGCAAGTTGGTCAGAGACTAAACTATTGCTCGATCAAATTAACACGCACATTTGTAGTGGCAGTAGTGTCACTTTGGAATGTCATCATTGGACGCTAAGAGATTTCGAACTAACAAATGGGAAACTTGAACCATTTGACCCTCCTGTAATAATTCCTTATCAATATTTTGATGTTCTAAATGGTCTGTCGGAAAAAATCGAAATAAGTTTAGAGTCTTTTCGAGATCATGCTCCTTCAAAAGCTGTACGCCTATTGATTTTTTGCGTGTTAGCAATGTTCGCAGGAGCGAAGATCTCTACTGCAACCTATGTGCTATTACCTAGTTCAAACGCAAAAGACAGAATGAGTAGTAGTATCAGAACAAATGATAAACAGAAGGGTTCCAAAACTGACAGCTCGAGTAATATCGATGAAGCATATCAACAGTGATTATAAGAACGACCTTTGGGAGCTACAGATTAAAGGCATCGAGGGTCCAATATTAGCCAGTGATTATCTGGGGCTATATGGTTCAACACCTGATGAAGTTCGTACAGCATCTATAAAGAAGAAAATTGTAGTTCATAACGCGGAAGGTGAAGACTTTATTCAATGTGGTTATTGTGGCCTCCCTGTAAGATACCGGGCACGAAGCGCGACTAGTAGGGCTGCTTTTTATCACAAGCATATTCCGGAGTTAGACGAGGTCGATTGTCCATTTCACAGTGACTACCATGGTGATTTTGCATTTACTGAAGCTGAAATGCATGAAACTCAATGGCACTTTCGCACAAAGCACTTTATTGCCGGTACATTGAGGGAATCAGATCAGATAAAGCGTGATTCTATCCAAGTAGAAAAGTTTGTCTTTGCAGAAAAAGGCACTTCCAACAAATGGCGCAAGCCTGATATTTGCTTTGAAGACACCGATGGTAATCGATTCGCGATAGAGTTGATTCAAGGTTGGTTGGACCCAGAAATAATCCATGCTCGCGAGCAGTTCTTCTTAGGGGAAGAGATCAACCTGATTTGGTTGTTTAGTGAAGGTCGAAGCGATTCTATTTTCTATTACATCATGTACGGTACTGCCTTAGAGGCTCACCCTGAAAGTTTTGCGGAGTTTGAGAGCAAAGTGAAAGACATCCAATGTAATGCCTTTGTTTTCTCACAAGAAGCGTTAGTTAAAAGCCAAGAGAGCGGAGAGTTCTACTTCGAAGCACACTTCCCCGAGTTTGATTTTCAATCAACAGAGCTTTTCTTAGAGATGAGCTATGGGTGTCAAATGGTGGCATTGAGTGACCTAATGTTGTCTCCAGAAAGGCTGCCATACGCAATCAATACAAAAGCTGCTCTGCATGGAAAGCAACAAGAACTGTCAGCTGCCATACAGGAAAAGGCTCAACGAGAATCTCGGCAGTCAGTAAAACGAATCTATCAATTGATTGATCAGATTGATTCTCGTGGAGAGAAGGGGGCGATTTCTTCGTTAGCAATTACGCATTTATCAGATGAGATAAATGAATGCTTTGATTATGTATTGCAGGAGAATGAAGAACGGAACTCCCTACTTGAATTAGCTCGTCAAGCAATCGCCCGAGAAAACACTAGGCTTGAAGAGCGACAAAGGAAAGCTGAACGTATAGAGCATGCCAAGGAGCTTGCAGGATTACGCCATCAAATAGTTTACGTCCGAAAAGTGCTTAATCAAGGTGTAACAGTTCAAGAGTTAACCGATCTCAGATACCACCTAGCAGATGTTGTGAGCAATTATTGGGATGTCATATCTAGCGATTTGTCTTCTCCCGTTTGGCCGCGTTATTTGAACGTTCTTTTGGAAAAAATTGGTGCTCAAACAACATCTCTTGCCAAAGCTCTACCTAAACCAGTGGCCATATGGAGCATCACTAATGATCTTCTCAGCTACCCACTGGAGAAACGTATGCAGTTGTTCGAGACTAATAGTCCATTGGGTATTGCTATGTCACATCAGCTTTCAGCATATTCTCTCCATAAATCACCTCTAGAAACTCAAGAGCTAAAAGATAAATTAGATGAGATTAAACGCAGAACTAAAGAGCAGTTTTTGAACAGGAATTGGAAGGCATTAATGGGTAGCTGGGATTCTGAACATAGCTATTTTGATACTTTTCTTCAAGCGGGAGACCTCTTATGTATTGAGGAGCCATTAGAACTTCAAGAACTGGAACAAGATTGGGTTGAAGAAGCTTTGAACAACTTTGTAGGGAGGTTGGCTTTCCAGCTAAATGAATTCTACAAAGCAGCTTGTGAAAGGTCTTACGCGAGAGTCGATAAAATTCGGCTCGGCAAATTGCTGTCGTTTTGGGACTGGCTTGATCAAGGAGGCTATCTCTACGGTCAACCCGTTTCATCAGAGAGGGCAATTGAGCTAAGGAAATATCTGTTAGAGCATAACAAAGACAAAAGTAAGGTATAGATAGGCCGTGTATAAATTTAACTCTCTTAAAGCTGGAACAAAACTCAACAACACTGAGTTATGCGAAGCATTTGGTTGTAGCCCACAAGGCGGCATGCGCCGCTCGCATAAAACCAATACATTGGTCATTGTATCGAACCACATAAAGTCTATTTATGATGACCGGTGGGTAGGTGACGTTCTCCACTATACAGGCATGGGTTCTAAAGGCCATCAAAGCCTAACGTTTCAGCAGAATAGGACGCTAGCTGAATCGAGAACCAATGGTGTCGCTCTTCACTTATTTGAGGTATTTAAGGACCAAGAATACACCTATGTTGGCGAAGTCGTTCTCGACGGTGAACCGTACGCGGAAACGCAAGATGATGAACAAGGTAATCCAAGAAAGGCATATTTGTTCCCTCTAAAGCTTGTAACGGGTGAGCGCCAGGTAAAAAAAGAAGATCGAGATAGCGTCGAGAGCGTCCGAGCTCGCAAGGCCAAGAGGTTGACGCTTGAGGATCTTCAGTCTTTGGCGACGAAAGGTGGAAAAACCGCTACACGGTACCAACAACAATCCACCAGCTACGAACGAAATGTTTGGGTAGCAGAATTGGCTAAACGCCTAGCTAAAGGTCAGTGCCAACTTTGTCTACAACCTGCGCCATTTAAAAATGCGAAAGGCGAGCCTTATCTCGAGACGCACCATATCGTTTGGCTCTCCAAAGGTGGAGACGATACGGCTGAAAACACAGTCGCATTGTGCCCCAATTGCCACAAGAAAATGCACATCGTAGATGACGCAAAGGATGTTGAGGTTTTAAAATCTCGTAGCATTAAATTATTAGAAGAGCAGAATCAATGAGTAAAAAACACATTGAAGTCGTCGCGGCTGTCCTGAAAAATGAAGGCGAGTTCCTAACCGTACAAAGAGCGCCATCGAAACTCGATTATGTTAGTAAAAAATGGGAGTTCCCTGGTGGTAAAGTAGAAGCAGGCGAAACGCTTGTTGCAGCTATTACCAGGGAGCTAGATGAAGAGTTAAGAATTGCCGTTACTGAACCACAGTTTTTGTTGACGATTGAGCATAGCTACCCTGATT
Organism: Vibrio sp. Vb0888; assembly: GCF_033338835.1. NCBI lineage: Bacteria > Pseudomonadati > Pseudomonadota > Gammaproteobacteria > Vibrionales > Vibrionaceae > Vibrio > Vibrio sp. Vb0888. The sequence goes on along the minus strand of NZ_JAWOTL010000001.1, from coordinate 275,435 downwards.
TTGATATCACCATGCATTGTTTTGTTATTGAGGTACCAACGCGCGAACTTGAGCTTACAGAGCATATTGACTCTCGTTGGTTATCCAAAGACCAACTTTGGGATGTTGATTGGGCTGCGGCTGATATACCGGCCGTTGAAAAACTACAGTCTACGTTCTGAAGGATAACGAAAATGGACCTAAAAGCAGGCTGGGATGGGACTTGGCAAGACTTTCTTTCTACAGACAAAGCTAGTTTTCTAGAGTCGTTAGTGACATTTCATCGAAGTTTGAGTTGGACGCAAGCTCTCGATCCTGCGCAACACTACGCTTGGGAAACTGAATACGATGTAATGACGTCTACCCTTAATCACGTCCTTGCAGAAACCCAAGTGAAACCAGGGAAGTGCTGGATAGCTTTTGAACAAGAATTGATTGGTGAAGGCGGAAAACGAGCGGCGGATGTTAACCTAGTTACTCTAGCTGGCGAATTGTTTGTAGTCGAGTTCAAACATAAGCAAGAGGCCTCTGAATACGAAATTCTTCGAGCAAACTCTGATTTGCAAACAATGCGACGCTATCACAGTGAATCTATTGACCTAGTCGGTCATGGCTTTGTTGTACTCACCAAGCCTGGCGCTAAGCCGTTTCAACACCCAAATGTCGTATGTGACATCGTAGAAAACGGTTTGGCACTCCAATTAGCGTCACAGCTTATAACGTCATTAAACAACCCAGGTTACTATGATGTACTCCAGTGGGCAAAAGGTGAGTTTTATCGTCAGCCGAGCATACTTCATGGTACTGCCCAGGTTTTTTTCGACGCTAAAATACCTACGTTAAAAACCTCGGCCGGTGAAAATATTGACCAGGCACGTGCGGCACTGTTAAAGCTTTATCAGCATGCTAGGGATAAGCAGCAAAGATATGTTGTTGTCGTTCATGGGCGCCCTGGTGCCGGTAAGACATTACTGGGCATTAGTTCCGTTGCGGAAATTGCACGTAGTGAGAGCGCAAAGCAGAGTGAACCTATTTTTCTTTCTGGCAATGGACCTCTCGTTCAGGTACTACAACATACGTTAGATTATAGTGGTAAGCAGTCAGTTGGCCGGATTGTAGATAAGGTCATTGATGGTCGAGTGATGATCCAAGATCTGCTCCCTTTCAAGAAGGATCTAAAGCGCTCACTAAAATCACGCAGAGAGACTTTTGTTGTATTTGATGAGGCGCAGCGAGCGTGGGACAAAGCAAGCCCGAGAGAATCACAATCACCGTCTGAGTTAATGCTGTTTTGTAACTGGCTTGCTTGTCAACCGTTTGGAGTATTGGTGCTTTTGGTGGGGGATGGTCAAGCGATCCATCGCAATGAGATGCAGCTAGATCAGATGCTAGCAGACCTAGATGCAGCAATAAGAGCACAAAACGGCAAAGTAGTCCCCATTATGCCATCGCTTCACGCCGGTAAAATGCAGCTCATTACGCCAATTAAGAAAGACGTGTATAACCTTAAAACGCCCATTCGGCAGGCCTATACGGAAAGCTTGGACAAGTGGATTGAAGCGGTCCTATCTAATAACCCTGAGCAAGCGCAACGAGTCGCTTTAGATATTCAGGCTGACTACCCATTGCGGCTGACTCAAAACAAGCAAACTGCTGAAACTTATGCTCTGGGTGTACAACAAACTATGCACGAAGGAAACAAGCTTCAAGACGCCTTTAGAACAGGCTGGTTGATGTCCAGCCAAGGTGGCAAGTTTATTGAGGAAGTCCAGAAAGATAAATACAAACCAGGTAAACACATTGGGCCCTGGTACGTTGAGCCGCCAAGCTCTGAAAATTCATGTTGCCAGTTTGATGCGGCTTGTACTGAGTTTAGTTGTCAAGGTTTAGAACTATCACTTGCTCTGTTTAACTGGGGGCAGGATATGGTCTATCGCAACGGAAAGCTGGTGGTGGCTGACCTGCGTCAGTACGAACATTACACAGAGGGTAGCTATAGAGTATTACTTAGTCGTGGGCGCAGTGGGTTAGTGATTAAATGTGATGATCAGGAAACATATGGATATTTGAAGTCTTGTGGCATGAAAATTTTATAACATAATCACCACCAGCAGAAGCTGGTGGTGATTGTCTTTTTTACTCAACCAAACCCTAGTATCTCTAAAGCTCTGTCAGATTTCTTATTCCAAATGGGGTATTTGTTAGGATAGTACCAGCCATTAAATTCTTTGATAGCTGAATCCCCGAGGCCGAATAAAGAGAAGCTACTTCTTTGTAAATCGGCCACTCTCTCAGAAATCGGTATGGCTTCATTAGCCAAGTGATGAAGTGAGTTTAAGACTTGCTTAGAAGTATTACGTGTCGCAAATGCCTCTGCCTTGCCAGTGTACCGATCATCGACATAACGGGATGCGTGAAAAGTAAGGTAAAGCTCTTTTAATTGATTTTTGTTGAGGGAGCTTAAAGACAGCAGTGACCTAAGGTTGTTCGCTCGTTCAAGCATCTGGCGACAATATTGCTCACCAGCTTGGTCCCATTGTATAAACTCTTCGAAGAGGGCTCGAGTTAAAGGTTCGCTTGGCCCATTGACAGTTTGTTGCCTAAGGAACTCTTTATCACTTCTCTTTTCTTCCACAATGAAGTGCCAAAAATGATCAATAACAAATGATTTTGGTACATCAGAATAATTGAGGTTGATGTCATCCTCGCAGAGCTTAGCGACATATTTAACCGCATTCTGCACTCGTTCGTAGCCAGCACCTAGCACCGCAGGTGAAGCGATGATGTCATTGAACTGTGGTTTTTCAAATGTAGCTAACTCTTCCTCGTATCGATCTAGGACGTCTGAGGTTAGCGGACTACCTAATTTGAATATTTGTTGAGCGTGTAAATATCCATCTTCAGCTTGTTTACCTTCTAGAAGTATGTTCGTTTCAATATTGTTGTATAGGCCGCCGTTGGTCATGTTCGATGAGCCAATAGCTACGTTATATTCAGCACCCGACAGTGAATTTCTATCACCTTTTTCAAATGCGTAGATTTTGGAGTGTAACTCTCGACCCAAAAAGTGGACCGTCACATTTGGAAGTAACAGTGTTTCTCTGAGTGCTCTTGGGCATGTTGGTGGCCTAAGCGAGACAGTAAGGTGAACTTTTTTACCAGCTCGGCTTAGAATTTTTACTTGTTGCTCTTGAGTATAAAAAGCAGTGATGAAACAGGCTTCGTCACAATCGTCGCCAAATTTAGTTAGCTTCGCTGCAAAGGCTTGTTTGTCATCAAGTCCATTGGTAATAATCAAGGTATTACTCCTAACTTTAAGTTTTAGCTAATTAACGCACGAATAAGGCAGATCTCAAATGGAGATGACTTAGTTCTCTAGGCTTAGTCTCAAATTGAACGTCGGTAAAAATAAATGTACTTAGTCTCGTATTGGGTGCCAGATCATTGCCCATTCCCCAATTTTCCCATATTCTCTCACGATCAATTCTGATGAATTAAACCAATATGAGATAACACTCTGAATGGTAGACCAAATTTTAACGTTGAAAGAGGTCGCTGCTTACCTAAAGTTGGCCGAAAAAACAGCATATAGATTAGCAAGCGAAGGTAAGCTGCCTGGTTTTAAAGTAGGTGGTTCGTGGCGCTTCAAACGTGAAGATCTCGAAGCGTGGATCGAAAAACAAAAAACGTAGGTGCTTTAGATGCTTCCAAGTTATCAAGATTTAATGAAGCCAGTGCTAGAGGCTGCGAAGAATGAAGAAGTTAAGCTTAGCAACGTTGTAGACTTGCTAGCGGAGCAATTCAACCTGTCGGAAGACGAGAGAACAGAGCTTCTTCCCAGCGGGCGACAAGCAGCTTTCACGAACCGAGTTGGATGGGCCAAAACCTATCTAGCGAAAGCAGGGCTTTTGGATTCAACAAGGCGTGGGCATTTCGTGATCACAGACTTGGGGAAAGAAGCTCTAAACAGTGGCGAAGAGATCAATAACCAATACCTTAAACGTTTTGATGACTTCAATGTATTCACTAAACAAAAGAACGGTGATTCAGACAAAGCTAAAGAGACAATAGTGTCTGATAGTGATGCGACGCCAGATGAAGTACTAAGGGCCGCTTACAAACAGATTAACGACGCATTAGCCGCTGATATTTTGTCACGAACACGTAAAGTGTCTTCAGCCTTCTTTGAGCAACTACTGATCGACCTGCTACTAGCAATGGGCTATGGCGGAAGCAATGAGGGTATGGCTCATACGCTAGGAAAGAGTGGCGATAACGGTGTAGATGGCGTGATTAATCAAGATCCGCTTGGTGTTGACCAGGTTTACATTCAGGCCAAGCGTTATGCTGACGGTAACAATGTTGGTGCAGGAGAAATCCGAGACTTCTTTGGTGCGCTCAATCTGAAGAAAGCTCAAAAAGGAATCTTCATTACCACATCCGAATTTACCTCATCAGCTATCCAAACAGCCCAAGACCTAGGTATGCGCATAGTGCTTATCAATGGTAAAGAGTTGGCTAAGCTGATGCTGCGCTACAACATTGGTAGCCGCGATGAGCAGGTTTTGCATATCAAGCGTATCGATGAAGAGTTTTTTGAAGGATAACCCACGATGGATAAAGAACTCACGCCAGAAGAACAGGCGAGATTAATCATAGATCAAAAGCTGGTGGATGCAGGTTGGACTATCCAGGATAAGAAGCGCCTCAATCTCTACGAAGGCCAGCAAGGCATCCACGGAATCGCTATTAGAGAGATGGATACGTCTACAGGTCCAGTGGATTACATGCTTTTCATTGATGGGAAAGCATGTGGTGTTATTGAGGCTAAGAAAGACGGAGTCTCTCTAGGTGGTGTTGCTGGGCAAAGTGAACGTTATAGCTTATCAAAATCAGCATTCACACAGCGTTGGATGGATGAGTTACCGTTTACCTACGAAGCAACCAGTGAAGAAATTCGTTTTTGTGACTATCGAGACCCTAAAGCACGTAGCCGAAATGTCTTCCATTTTCATAAGCCAGAGACATTGAAAAAGTGGCTAGAGGAAGAGAAAACACTTCGCGCGCGTATGTTGGATCTACCTGAATTGGACACGCAAGGTCTTCGTGATTGTCAAATCGATGCTATCAAAGGGATAGAAGACTCACTGAAAAAGAACAAACCCAGGGCTCTGTTGCAAATGGCTACCGGCTCGGGGAAAACATTTACTGCCGTTACGCAAATATTTCGTTTAGCAAAATACGCAAAAGCTAAGCGAGTCTTGTTCTTGGTTGATAGAGGTAATCTGGGTCGCCAGGCCAAGAAAGAATTTGAGCAATACGATACCCCACTTGACGGTCGAAAATTTACGTCTCACTACAATGTAAATATTTTGGGTACCACAGGCGTCGCGGATACAACGAAAGTGACTATCTCGACAATCCAACGGCTTTACTCACAGCTTTCAGGTTCAGAACTCGATGATGACGCTGATGAGCGCTCTGGATATGAAGTAGAAGTAGGTAGCGATGCTAAACAACCTCGAACGGTAAACTATAACCCAGCGATACCGATTGAGACATTTGATTTGGTCATCATTGATGAATGTCATCGCTCAATATATAACCTGTGGCGGCAAGTAATCGAGTATTTTGACGCATTTTTGATCGGGCTAACGGCGACACCAACCAAGAAAACCATCGGTTTCTTCAATCAAAACTTGGTCTCTGAATACACTCATGAAGATGCAGTCATCGATAAAGTTAATGTTGGTTATGACATCTACCGAATCAAAACCAAAAAGTCAGAGGAAGGGGACTTAATAGAAGCGGGGACCGCTGTACAGATCCGTGATAGGTTGACTAAGAAAAAGCGTCAGGAGATCCTCGATAAAGATGAGAGTTATAATAAAACCCAGCTAGATCGAAGCGTTATTGCGCCTAACCAAATAACAACCGTTCTAACCGCTTTTAAGGATAGATGCTTACCTGATTGCTTTAGTGAACGCTCTTGGGTCCCTAAAACCCTGATCTTTGCCAAAGATGATGATCACGCAGACCGTATCGTGGATAAAGTCCGAGAAGTATTTGATGAAGACAATCATTTTTGTAAAAAGGTAACTTATCGGGTTGGCAAGAAGAAAGCCGAAGACACCATTGCAGTATTTCGTACAAGCCCAAAGCTACGTATTGCTGTGACCGTCGATATGATTGCGACAGGTACGGATATTAAGCCTCTTGAGTGCGTTATCTTCATGCGTGATGTTCGCAGCCAAGCCTACTATGAACAGATGAAAGGACGTGGTACTCGAGTGATTGATACCAGTTCTCTACACCTTGTTACGCCGGATGCAAAAGCGAAAACCAAATTTGTCTTAGTTGACGCAGTCGGAGTGACAGAGTCAGATAAAACGGAAAGCCAAGCGATGGAGAAGAAACCATCAGTGTCTACCGAAAAACTGATGGAGCAAATTGCTAGAGGTGATCGAGATGCTGATACACTACGAAGCTTGGGTAACCGCTTAATCCGCTTAGACCTAAAGTTGGATGACAAGCGACGTGCAGAACTGACTAAGTTTATGGGCAAACCACTCGCGCTTGTGGCGGGTGAGCTGATACATGCAACGAATGAAGACTACCTTGAGCAAGAAGCGATAGAAAAGTTTGGCACCGACGCACCAACGGTCGAACAACGAGATCAAGTCTATAAGCCTTTAGCCGACGCTGCCGTTAAACCATTTCACAATCCTGATGTACGAGAGTTAGTGGAAAAGGTAAGGCGCAATACGGACCAAATCATTGATGAAAGTGCTGATGAACTTATCGATGCTGGCTTTGATGCTGAAAAAGCCGAGCATATTATCAAGAGCTTTAAGCAGTTTATGGATGACAACAAAGATGAGCTCACCGCAATTGAGTTAATTTACAGCAAACCGTACCAACAACGACATTTGAGTTACGATCAGATTGAAGAACTTGCTGAAAACATTCAAGCGCCGCCTTATAATCTCGCCCCTATTGAAGTGTGGAAGGCGTATGAGCAGCTCGAAGCAGCCAAAGTAAAAGGTGTACCACCTGCGACCTTGTTAACTAATATCGTAAGCCTAGTTAGTTATGCAACAGGCTTAAAAGATGTACTCGAACCATTCCCAGAAGTGGTCGAACGGCGCTTTAATGCGTGGCTAAGCCAGCAACAGCAAACTGGTGTTGAGTTTGATGAAAGCCAGCTTGAATGGTTGGAAATGATTAAACAGCAGATCGCCCAAAACGCAGAGATGATGATCGAAGACTTTGATTACGCCCCGTTTAACCAGCAAGGAGGGGTGTTCAAAGCAAAGCAGTTATTTGGTGACAAGCTGGATAACGTAGTAAATGAATTGAATGGTTATTTAATAGCCTAAAAGAGAATAAGTTTTGGACAAAAAAACATTGCCGCAATCATGGTGTTCTACACCTTTAGAGTCGTTGCTTATCTCATTTGAAGCGGGAACTCGCCCCAAAGGTGGCGTATCTGGTTATGAATCAGGAGTTCCTAGTTTAGGGGGAGAGCATTTATCTTCCGATGGAGGCTTTAAATTCGACAAGATCAAATTTGTACCAGAAGAGTTTGCTGAAAGTATGACTCGAGGCCGTATTGAACCTGGGGATATTCTAGTAGTTAAAGACGGTGCAACAACGGGCAAAACATCGTTTGTTTCAAGATCATTCCCTTACGAAAAGGCAGTGATCAACGAGCATTTATTTCGTTGCAAAGTAAGCGACAATATTTTGCCCGAGTTCATATTCTATTTTCTTTGGTCATCGCAGGGCCAGCAGGAAATTTTAAAAGACTTTAGAGGGGCAGCTCAGGGCGGCATAAGTAAAGACTTTGTCAATAAGGTACTTGTTCCGTTTGCTCCATTGAGTACACAAAGACTAATTGTCACTAAGATTGAAGAATTATTTTCCTCCATAGACGCAGGTGTCGAAGGGCTAAAGCAAGCGAAAGCTAAGCTGCAACATTATCGCCAATCCGTTCTAAAAGATGCAGTTACAGGAAAACTAACAGAACAGTGGCGTGCGCAAAACGCAGACAAGTTAGAGCCTGCGGAACAGTTGCTAGAACGTATTCTCGATGAGCGCCGAGCTAACTGGGAAGCAGAGCAGCTTAAAGCCTTTGAAGAGAAGGGTAAGACACCTAAGAACGATAAATGGAAGGATAAATATAAAGCTCCGAAGTCATTCAATCAGAAAGAGCAACCCCTTGTTGTTCCAAGTGCTTGGGAATGGTGTTATTTCGAGTCATTAGGCGTGGTTAGTGGAGGCTTAACAAAGAACAGTAAAAGGAAAAGCTTTGAGAAGAAACTACCTTATTTGCGTGTAGCAAACGTATATGCCAATGAACTGCGACTAGAAGATATACAAGAAATAGGGGTTACTGATACAGAATTAGATCGAGTCTTGCTAGAAGATAAAGATCTACTCATTGTAGAGGGTAACGGTAGCCCTGATCAAATAGGTCGATTGGCTGTATGGGATGATTCGATCAGTCCATGTGTACATCAAAACCATCTAATTAAAGTTCGGTTAATCGATAAAGAGCTTTGTGACTTTGTCGTTTATTGGTTGATGTCTTTACCTGGTCGAGAACAAATTAAATCTGTAGCGAGCTCTACCTCGGGTCTATATACACTGAGTATATCGAAAATATCGGGGTTACCAATTCCATTGCCTTCTATAAATGAGGCTATAGAAATATCGAAGCTTGTCACGGATAAGCTTGAGGCAGCGCAACGAACCGAAGATGAGTTAACGAAGAAAATTAAACATAGTGAACAGTTAAAGTCATCTATCTTATCAAAGGCATTTTCTGGCCAACTAGTCGAAAACCATGCTACGGAAGAAACTGCTGAGCAACTGTTAGAAAAGATCCATTTGGAGAAAGGCCAGGCGGAGCAAAAAGCCAAGCTTGCAAAAAAGAAACCTACAGCGAGAGCAAAAAAAATGAAAAGACGCCCGATCATTGATGTGCTTATGGAATCTAAGAAACCATTGAACGTCGATGAGCTGTTTGAACTATCAGGATTTCATGGTGAGGTTACACCCGAGACAGTCGAAGAGTTTTACCAAGAGCTCAAGGATGTTACCTCGACGAAAGGTGTCAATGTTACTTCAGTTAAAGTGGATAATGTTAAGCAAGGCGATCTGTTTGAATACAAGGAAATAAAGCCAAATGAAGCTTGATAAACTCTGGATCAGTGAGTTCAAGAATCTTAAAGATATTGAGATTGACTTTGACCAAAATGAACTCGTGACAGTCGTCATTGGTTGGAATGGCGCGGGTAAATCGAATGTTATTGAAGCATTGGTAATAATTTTTCGTGACCTTGATTTACACAAAGCACCTTCGTTTTCTTACAAGCTAGAGTATTTGTGTCGTGGCAACCGCGTCATTGTCGAAGCTAATGAAGCGGCAGTGAAAAAGGACCAGTATAAGGTTCTAGTGCATGTTGAAGGTAGTCCTGAGGAGGTTATAACCGACAAACAAACGGATTTCTTTAAGGATAAAACTCGTCAGTTCTTACCTTCGAACGTTTTTGGTTATTACTCGGGACCTAGTGACCGGCTAGCCATGCATTTTTATGACCACCAGCGTAAATTTAGAGATCAACTGCTTTACCCTGAAAAGCATGGTTTGAACGAAACAACGCTTCCGTTAAGACCATTGTTTTATGCTCAAAAAGTACACAGTAACTTTGTTCTACTCTCGTTCTTTCTAGGTGCGGATGAAAAAGTTAAAAAGTTTCTAAAAGAGAAGCTTTTTATAGAGGGCATTGAATCAGTGCTATTTGTGCTTAACAAGCCGGATTGGACGAGTAAGAAAGGCGATTCAAGATTTTGGAACGCATCAGGTGTTGTGAGACCATTTTTAGATCGGTTGTTCTCAGCATCTTTAGCTCCAATGCGTAGAACGATGAAAGTTCCTCATCCGATGAAAAAGAATGCCGACAATATTGAGGCTCTTTTTTTGTACTTAAAGGATTTGGAAGCTCTGAAGAAGGTGGGTGACAAAACTTCGGATAAAGATTTCTTTAAGTTATTAGAAAGTATCTATTTTTCCAACCTGATACACGAAGTACGTATTCGAGTAAAAGTGAAGAACAAGAATGGTACTGATGAGTCGTTAACCTTTAGAGAGCTGAGTGAAGGTGAACAACAACTGATTACCGTTCTTGGTTTACTGCGTTTTACTCGTGATGATGAGTCCCTATTTTTGCTAGACGAACCAGACACGCACTTAAACCCTGCGTGGAGTATGGAGTACATCAACTTCTTAAAAGAGGTTGCAGGCTTCAACTTGGATGTTACCAAGGAGAAGGCAGACTTTGGGGCGGTGGATAACAGCCATATTGTTTTGGCGACACATGATCCAATTGTCATTTCCACTCTGAAGCAAGAACAAATCAAAATCATGAAGCGTGACGAAGATAGCTTGCAAGTTTTTGCTGCGTCACCGCTCTATGAGCCTAAAGGTATGGGATTCTCAGGCATTCTTATGAGTGACATGTTTGGGCTACGCTCTGATTTGGACCCTAAAACATTAGAAAAGCTAGATGAACATGCAATTCTGCTGGCAAAGGATGAGCGTACAGATGAAGAAGAGTCTCGATATCAAGAACTGCAAGAGCAGTTAGATAAATCAGGTTTTCTTGATGCTTACTCAGACCCATATTTTTCTGCTTTTGTTAAAGCATGGGGCAGAAAGCATGGTGATAAGCTATTCACGCAGACCTTTTTGTCAGATAGAGATAGACAGCAACTGGCAGATATGACCGATGACATTCTTGCTGAGCTTGATGCTGAAGAGGCTGATGAGTAATGCGCTATATCGATATAGATGAGGTAGACCTAGCTCTTCCCGATGATTGGGATGAAGTCGTCGAAGATGCTTGGGAATACGTTAACGGTAAAATTGATGCTGCAGAAATTGCTACTAACGCTAAGGCTGATGAACAAGGTTGGGATGCACAAAAAAGAGCTGAGCAAATAGCGATTGAAAAAGTAAAAGCTCGTAAAAAAGCCATCTCAGCAAAAAGTAACGTGTGGTCACTGCTAAGTGATATTTTGGCAAAGCGTTCTTATGGAAAGTGTTGGTATTGCGAAAGTAACGAATTGCGGTCTGACAACCCTATTGATCATTTTAGGCCAAAAGGAAAGGTTGCTGAATGTCCTGATCATCCGGGTTACTGGTGGCTTGCATTCGAATGGTCAAATTATCGATATGCTTGTACTTACTGTAATTCCAGGCGAGTTGAAGTGGAAACTGCTGGAGGTAAGCAAGACCATTTTCCAGTTTTTACTCCTCCAGATTGGAATAGATCTAAGGATGATAATAATGCTGAAAAGCCTAAGCTGTTAGACCCATCTGATGAAGATGACTACAAGCTCTTAACTTTTAATAAAAACGGTGAAGCTTGTCCTAACTGTAGCGATGAAGATTCGGAAGATTACCAAAAAGCAAAAGAATCGATCGATAAATATCACTTGAATCATGAGCCTACGAAAAAAGCCCGAAAAGCAATTAGGCAGAGAATTAAGCAAATCATCGCCAACACCAATAAGCTATTAGAAGATGGTGTGGATATGAGATCGATTCAAATCAAGTCGAATAAAAAGGAACTTATAAAAATGATTAGACCTTCTTGTACGACAACGAAATTTAACACTGCGGCAAAACTATATTTAAGAGAGTTTGAAGAGAACGCGTGGGTTAAAGAAATATTAGACCGAGATTAACATGAACAAATTAACAACTGGTGATATCGTAAATCGAGTGTGGAACTATGCCCATGTGTTGCGTGATGAAGGCGTAGGGTATGGCGATTACGTGGAACAACTCACCTATCTGATCTTCTTAAAAATGTCTTCTGAGCGAGCAGAAGGTGGTAAAGAGGGGGAGAGCTTAGCCGCGAAGCGTTGGGCCGAACTTATTGAGCTAGACGGCTCAGACCTAGAGATGGAATATCGCCATACACTGGAAAGCTTAGGTAGCCAAAAAGGTACACTGGGCATGATCTTCCGAAAAGCCCAGAATAAAATTCAAGACCCAGCGAAACTTGAGCGCCTGATATCCATGATCAATAAAGAGTCATGGTCATCGTTGAGTATTGATGTCAAAGGCGAGATTTATGAAGGCTTGTTACAAAAAGGTGCTGAAAGTGAAAAGAAAGGTGCAGGTCAATACTTTACTCCGCGCCCAATCATTGAAGCAATCGTCGATGTAATGCAGCCAAAGCCAATGCAGAAGATCGCTGACCCAGCCTGTGGTACCGGTGGTTTTTTAACCGTCGCGCACGACTATGTTGCTTTTGATATTGATAGAAAAACAGGTGAAAGAACACCAAAAGCACTGACTAAAAAAGAGAACCGTTTCCTGAAAAATGAAGCGATAAGTGGTAACGACATTTCAGATTCGGTGGCTCGTCTATGTGCCATGAACCTGTATCTTCACGGCATTGGTGCTGAAGAGTGCCCAATATCTACATCAGATGCATTGGCGAAGGAGGTTGGATCTAACAAAGTTGATATGGTTCTTGCTAACCCTCCTTTTGGAAAAAAGAGCTCAGTAACTATCATTAACGACTCAACTGGTAAGTTAGAGAAAGAAAAGCTGACTTATACTCGTGAAGATTTTTGGGCAGAAACCTCGAATAAACAACTTAACTTCGTTCAACACATCGGCAATATGTTAAGAGTTGACGGAAAGGACTCTGGCAAAGCCGCTGTCGTACTACCTGATAACGTGTTGTTTGAAGGGGGGGCTGGTGAAACAATTCGTAAAGAGCTGCTTACTCGTTTCAACCTGCACACTATCTTGCGCCTGCCAACGGGTATCTTTTACGCTCAAGGTGTGAAAGCAAACGTATTATTCTTCGATGCTAAGCCTGCTTCAAAAGAAGCGTGGACTAAGAGCCTATGGGTTTATGACTATCGGACCAACGTGCATAAAACATTAAAGACGAACAAACTCGTTCGTAGTGACTTTGATGAGTTTGTCGAGCTCTATAAACCGAGTAACCTCAAAGCGCGTGTCGCGACATGGGCTGAAGTACAAAACGAAGAGACTGGCGCCGGGCCAAATGGTCGTTGGCGTGAATACAGCTATGACGAGATCATCGCCAGAGATAAGACGAATCTCGATATCACTTGGTTGAAAGACGAGTCACTGGAGGATACGGAAAATCTTCAGCCGCCAGCAGTCATCGCAAATGAGATTGTTGAGCTGCTTACCGCAGCGCTAGAAGAGTTCAAAAGCGTAGAAGAAGCGCTTGTAGAAGAAGACGAAGATTAACGCTTTTCTCGGTTTAACTCATAGTAAAAACAGGCTGCTTTGGCAGCCTGTTTTGTAAACTATATTGGCTCTGTTCCCTTTAAATGTTTTTAGAATAATTTACGATTAAAAATCAAAAGCTTACCAATGCTATTAGCATTCTAAGATTAGACACTCATTTCAACGAAATCATAGTGTTAGGTGCCTCGTGCTAAAATCACCAACAGTTAACGGGAACGTAGCCACTATATTACCTAGGTAGTAATCATGAATGACACGTTAATACCCTCAACAAGTAAACAGTGGTTTGAAATTCTAGTATCTGAAGAGAAAAAAACTAAGGATTCATATGTCGCTAAACCATCGAATCTTATCCGTGATTTCCGAAGTGAAACCGCCACAAGTAATGATTATGAAGGTCGAGAGATTTTAGAGCTATTACAAAATGCAGCTGACCAAGCAAGAGAAGCAGATATTAGCGGTAAAGTTGTAATTGAGCTTTTTAAAGAAGGGGTATTGATTGCTAATAATGGTGTTGCTTTTTCAGTTGGGGGTGTTAAGTCTCTTCAAAATGCTCATCTAAGCCCGAAGAGGTTGCGGGAAGGGCGATTTATCGGCTGTAAAGGACTCGGCTTTCGCTCCATTTTGAACTGGACAAATAGACCAATCATATTAAGTGGATCCTTAGCTCTTGCGTACACTGACAAAAACAGTAAACAGAAGCTAAAAGAGTTGAAAACACTCTCTCCGGAGTTAGCAGAACTTGTCAAAAAAGAACAAGCAGTAACGTCATCAACAATTTTGCCTACTTTACCTTTTCCTGCTTATTCGGAATCGAATGACTTGGACCAGTATTTCTGTTCTGAAACCCTACCGATCAAAGAAAGGTGTAGCTATTGGCGTGATCATGGTTATGAGACAGTAGTTGGTATTCCTTTTGAAAACAGCGAGTCATATAGTGTGGCTTTGAATCAGCTGAAATCCCTACGTCCGGAGATGCTGCTGTTTGTTGACCATCTAGATGAAATTAAATTTCTTTTACCGGATGAAAAGGAGCTCACTTGGTCAAAGAGTGGGGATGACTTAGCGGCTATGGTTTTAGCCAATGATGTTCCTATAGGGATATGGAGGGTATTTCGTTCATCTGGGTTGGTTGATTCTGACCATCTTGATAATAGCTCAAGCGGTGAGCTCAAATATGAGTTGATTACTGCGGTGCCTGAAGTAGTAGAGAGTTCAGAGCTTAAGACGTCACCACTGTTTAGTTACTTTCCAACAGAAATTACTTTACCCCTTCCGGTTGTTTGCCATGCAACACTAGAGTTAGACCAAAGCCGCAACCACCTAACTAATTGTAAAAGTAATCATTTTGTTTTTACAAAATTAGCAGCATTCTTAGCTGAAGTTGCAGAAGAGTGTGCAGCCGACAATTCAACTGGAAGCAACGCTGGCTTCCGGGTCGCTATGCCGATGGAGCACTATTCAGAGTCTTTAAACAGGTTTGATTTAGAAGCCAAAATACTAAAATTTTGTCGATCTAAATCGATAGTACCAACCCTTCGTGGTATTGCAGTAAAACCAAATGAGGCCTTCACTATAGAAGGAGCATCGACTAAGTGGCTACCTGCTGACAGCTTTAATGATGTAGTACCAGTAGGGGAAGTGCAGCTTCAGTGGCTGAGAGATCTCGGGGTTAGTGAATTATCTGGTGATGTTATTAGACAACGAATCTGTGCACATCATAGTTTAAGCCAGGAAGAAAGGGTCGCTTTAATTGTAGGTTTAAGATCTAACAATGTTCGCCATAGTGCTTATACTCCATCTCTTTTTTTAGATACTTTTGGGGAAAGCGTCCCAGATACGGAAATGGTATATATATCCCCAACCGGAGGAGCTCCAATAGGCTTACCTGATTGGGTTAAGTTATGGTTTCTAGATACGGGAATGCAGGATAGATTAACTGAGAGACTCGATGCATCAGATGTTCGTATCTTACAAAATAAGTTAAAGGATTTTGGGCTCAAAGAGTATTCCTTTGGACGACTCATCCATGACTTAAGATCACAAGCGAATAAGCATAAAAAAGCGTATCCAGAGCAAGCTGAGATTATCGAGAGTGAGCTATTGAAAGTGGTTTACGACTTTTATCATTCTGAGGGGCAATCAAAGCAAAGACCCAGTTTTCCCGACAAAACTAGTATTGAACTGCCGAGCCAGTCGGGGTCATTGGTTAAATCTGAATATCTCTACATGGGTGACGGGTATGGCTTAAGTGGAAAAATAACTCAACAGTTATACACCAATAGCCCTGACAAGCTGATCGTCCCACCAAGCGAGCTCTGTATTGAATTAAAGGCTAATGATGACTGGGGTGATTTTTTAGAATGGATAGGTGTTGCAAAGTGGCCGCGTGAGCTAGTGACCAACGACAAAAATGAATGCTACCTAGATATGGTAATCACGCATCTTCGATTTCCTGTGCAATTTGGTCATGATTACTTTTTTAACTCTTCTGAAGAGCTAATGGCGGCTAATCTTTCTCTTGTTAGCTACGTAACACTAGATGGAATAGACAACATCCTGTTATCCGAAAAATATACCGCGATCCTTGCTTGGTTAACTCATGATGAACGAGCTGTGCATTGGCTTAAGCAAGATAAGCGTTATGCCACTATTGAAGCCAAGAAACAATGGGACCGAAATAATCGCCCATATAGAGGGAACGTACACGGCTTTATCCAATGGAAGCTAGAAAATACGAGGTGGGTGAGAGGCACTAATAAAACAGCGTTGAGACCAAAAGACTGTGTTATCACTGACATCTCGAATCAAGCTATCTTTCCGCAGCCTACAAGAATCAGCGACATCGAGGCGAAAGAGTACGGTATGGACTTGAGAGATGTCGTGGAGTCTTGGCGCAAGTCAGGAGTAGCGACGAATGTAGCTGAACTCTCACTGGACGATATTTACAGCAAATTGCTTGAGTTACCAGAAAGACAGCCAGTACTTACCGCGGCTAAAACGTTATATCGTTGGATGTTAAATGCGATTGACTCATCTAGCGGCCAAGAGTCAGTAATGAAACCTAGGTTCATTCGTTCTGGTCAAATGTGGGGTAAAAAAGCGAACAACTTTAAGTATTTTTCTGTTGATGAGCTTTATCATAATGATTCAGATGGTTTACCAGTTGAGTTGTTAGAGCATCTTGCGATAGTTGAGCTGCCAAATCGAGTAGGAGCAGACAAAGTCAAGAGTGCCTTTGGTATTCGAACGATAGATCGCAGTGCTATCAAACAGACAGTTGATCACTTTGCAGCTGCGGCGACAAATTCTGACCTGAACATATATTTCCAGCAAGTTAAGCCATTTTTCGTGTTTTTGCGTAAATCTCAGTCAGGGCAAGCTCAGTACATAGGGCAATTGAACAAGTTGATATTAAAGGTCTGTTCTAGCTTACATGTTCAAATGAAATTTCAAGATGTTGATTGCTCTTATGAGCTCTCAGAGTGGGGCTGGCTAATTGATGGTGAAACCTTATATGTTAGAGGCTCAGACTCGGTAGTTAGGCACGATTCGGATATGCTAGCAGACGTTATAGGAGAGGCGTTAGCGTCGTTGTTTCGTATTGCCAATGGTAGTGATTTTGCTAGGTTATTTCGGTGCCATAAGGATGAGCGACATGCTCTTTTGAGTCGAATCTTAGGAGAGGAAGTAACAGATGTTGAGCTAACGAGCCTATACGCTAGCACAGACAATTGGGATATTAGTAGTGATGCTGTCTTGCCAGATATTCCAGTGCTGGAAGAGCCAAAACATACCAACGTTACGGAAGGTAAAGGTATGGAATTAAATGTACCAAAGGAGCATTCAGATGCTCCGACTACCATGGATAAAGTAGGTAACACTGGTAACGATAGCGGTCCAATACAGATAACATCAGTTGACGCTGAAGCTGTGTCGTCACCAGTTAGACAAAAATTACGAGTCAAAAAAACTAGAAGCTCAACTGTAGGAAAAAGTTCAACGTCGTATACCCCCGTGAATGGAGATATTGCGGAACAAAAAATCATGCAGATAGAAGAGAGCTTCGAACCGCCACGTTTCCCGCTGTTAGTTGGGCAGTATATGGGATATGAAGGGCTCGGTTGTGATGTTATAAGCTTTAGCTCTGAGGAAGACCGTGACCGTTTCAAGAACAATGATTGTCGTGACTTATGTTTAGTAGAGCGATTTATTGAGGTAAAGGGCAGACGAAATCGAGGAGCATCCATCGAACTTAGAGGAAATGAAAAGGATGCCGCCAGTAAGTATGCCAATAAGTATTATTTGTATCGGCTCAATGAGTCATCATCTGGTGAATATAGCTTGAGTATTTTGCAGAACCCTTTGAATGATGTAGACGCTATTGAACACTCTCTCTATGTTCACATGGATAGATCTAAGAATAGAGAAGAGTTTGAGGTGAGCACAAATGCTACATATGGTGACGACGCTAACGAAGTGGTGGTGAACTAACCTCTTGGCATTGATGCAATGTATATAGTAATACCCAGGGTAATACTTATCGATATTTACTTTTAGTATATTTAATTAAATCATTAGCTTAAGTTCTTAAGTGTGCTGCCTCACTCCCAAGGTTGCCATTATACGAGTAAGAAATATCGTCAGTTGCTATGGATATACCGAATCACTCAAAGTACGATTCGTCGAGGGAACTGTTGGGATACTATGGAGCGAGTGTTCAGAGGTACAAACGAATGGCTATAGAAGTTTTACAGAGGCGCACCAAGCAGTAACCGATTACCTAGTTGGTTATTACAACCAGCATCGTCCACACCAATACAATGGTGGATTAATATCAAATGAGCCAGAACAACAGTTCTGGTTCCCTTATAAAACCGTGGCCAGTTTTACTTGACCACAAAGTGCCTAAACTAGTCTCCAAATTAAGTTGACCGTTGCACTAAGTGGCTGGTCTTTAAATTTGGTTCTAGGGTCTAGAGAAGACAAAGTTTGTAGCGTTATTGGTGTCATGGAGTTTTGTGTAGCTATATCTGCATAGCGTCGATATCGTTTTTTGGTTAGGGAATAACAATGAATAATGAACGTAAAAGAGCATTAAACAATGCCGTTAGCCTATGCCCAATTTGGCCTCATCAGGCATCAGAACAAATTGGCAAAATGCTACAAGAGATAAATCAGGCTAACGCGATTATTAATAAAATTGCGAGTACAGCCCAGAACAGCGCAATTAAAGGCGGTTTCGCTGCAGAGACTTGGCATGCTGAATCATTTAATTTGGACGCTATTCTAAAAGATAAGGAGGTTCGAGCCTTTACTGATAATTTTGCCAACTCTCCCCTTGCCAAAAACCATTCGACCCACGATATCGTTGTTATGAAAGGGGACGAGCAAGTACTTGGTGCACAACTTAAATACTTCAAAGATGGCGAATCGACTCAAAAGGCGTTCAGAGCTACAGAAGATGGCATCGCCAAATATAAAGATAGTGATGCGTTTATTGGTCCTTCAGACCAAATTGACCAGATCAAAGCTGCTGCAGAAAAAGATATGCACAGAAATAGTCAAACACGTCCGGAGGTAGCTGAAGCGGCTAAAGCAGTGCGCGATAAGACAACTGGAAATCTTGATGACGATGGTGTCCAGTCAACGCGACTTAGCAAACGCGACGCAGAGCGTTTGGGTACAGGAAACAAGGAAGGTAAGGAATTGCATGAAAGCATGCAAAAGGATTATCTCAATAAGTCGACTGTTCAACAGAGCTTGCGCGCCGCGAAATCGGCTGCGGTAATCACCACTGTCATTGCAGGTAGCGTCAACACGTTTCAATCGATTAAACGTGTGAGGGATGGGGAGATTACGGCTGAGCAAGCCACTTTCGAGATTCTGCAGAATACGGCCATCGCTGCTGGTGATAGCGCACTGAAAGCGGGTGTTGCCACGGCTACGGTCAGCATGACAGCAAGAAACTTACCGATGTTGTTTGCAGGTTCCGCATTCAAGCGAGCTTTTGCGAACAATGGTGTAGCAGCAGCGGCTGTCTGTGCGGTGGATGTGGTTCAGAACGTCGTCTTATTCGCGGCAGGCAAAATTACCCGAGAAGAACTCGAAACTCGATCTGGTCAACACTTATTGCAATCTGGTGCGGGAGTTGCTGGTAGCTCTGTTGGTGCAGCGGTTGGTTCCCTAGGTGGACCAGCTGGCGCATTGGTTGGTGCGATCATCGGCGGGCTGATCACGACAATGGCGATGAGCATTGCCATCGACAACCATATTGAGAAAAACTTCCGTCTAACACTTGAAGCGACAGAGAGTGTCGTAAGTAACGCGATGATCATGCATGAGGCCTTGGAGTATCTGCAGGTGTCTCAAGCTTTCTATGCAGAGTTCCATAAAGGTCTGTATTTGTCTGAGCGTCACTTTACTAGCCAAGTTAAAACGATGGCAGACCAAAGTACACAACTGAAGAACCTAATCGATAATCTTTAAGGCATATTTTCGATGAGTGAAATAATTGAAGCTGTACCCCAAGAAATTTTTCAACAGCCATTGAATAACGCAGAGCAGGAAATGGTTGAGGCGCTTGTTGCGCAACACAGAAATAATACAGTAGTGACCCAACAACTCGCAATGGATGCCTCTCGGCTTTTCACTTGTAGTGAAGAGCGCTTGAAACAACAGGTCGAAAGTGGGTTTTTCAAGCGCTTTTCCGGAGCGTTAAGTGGTCAAAACCGTGAGAACCAGTTGCAGAATCAGGTTGATGCGCTACAAATGCAGAAATTCGCTTGGCATTACCTTAAGCAACTGCAGCAACAAAACCTGATTAACGCGCAAGGTATTGCCGTCATCCGCAACAACTTGGGAACGATGAATGAATACATCATTGAAACCCGCGAGTTTCTTTTCCAAGCGGTCGATAAAATAAACCGCCGCCTTATTCGTGTAGAGAACAATGCCAGTTTTTATCAATGGTCATTGAATATTGAAGTGAACAAGCGTCGGTTTAGGTCGATGCCTAAGGCGTTGTTGGTCCTGAATCTAGCGTATGATTTTATGCGAAGTCATCCTGGAGTCATGCTCACATCACAGGACATCAACCACCTTATCGTTACCCTAGAGAAGCTGGAAGTTGACTGTGATCAAGAAGTTAAGTTACTAGATTTTATTCTCGAATTGATAGATCAAATTGAAGCAAGCAGTATTGAGTGCTACCGCTCGCTCATAGAGTTGTCATACAACGAACACCTTGCTGATTCCTACTTTATTCAGAAGAATATCTCGGGATTGGCGTTCAATTCGCTCTACTATCTTTCTGATGAATATCACCGAATCATCGACCTTCTCTCAGACACTGAAGTCTGCGACAGTGACGAGAAGCGAGAACGCATTGTCTCCCGATTTTTTGGCCGAGAGTTTTCTGGTTTAGAAACAAAGTATTGCATGCGAGATCTGATTGAGGAAATCATCGGAGGCAGCCTACTGACTTTGGAGATCTATAAGTCGGAAAACGGTGTGGATGCCTTGTCTAATAATTCTATCGAAGATACTGAACCTGTGGCACTGATATCGATATTACCTGATATCAACGTCCATACCTTCTTTGACGGCATCGACGACAAAGAAGCTCATTACAACTATTTGCAGCTTTTCTCATTATGTATCGATGGCTTCGGGTCGTTGACTAAAGAAGGCCAGGCATTTATTGAGTTGTTGGCTAATAAAGCGGGGTGCCCGCAGGTGATGGCGGAAGTTGCAGCCCTGGTGAACAGTCCACACAAAGTGCAAGACAACTTGGCAACCCTGCAAGAACTGCTGAAAGAGGACGATAGGGCCTATACTTGGTTGCTTGATGCATTTTATTTGTTGACCTTGTGTAATACACCAATTGAGTCACCTAATATGTTACGTGTCTTAAACTCGCTAAAACCTGCTCAGTTCAAGGAGCACTTTCCATATATGTTGGCGATGATTGCTGAGCAAGATGAAGAGAAGGTACTTGCGATAGCAGAGAGACTTCAACATAAAACCAGTGGTTGGATAAATGTCATTGGCTATCGTGAGCTCCACTTCGACAAAGTGTTCGCCGACTTAAGAGCTAAGCTGATTCGTGCGAGTTCGGAGGCAATAGATATCTCCATAGATCTGACGTCTACGACAATGAAATCTATAGAATATGCATATTTCATGGATGCACTAGACGACTCATTTATGGGCAAGATTGGAAATAAAGTTGGGAGTGCGGCATATACTCTTGGCCGCACTTCCTGTTTATCCTCACTCAATGATGCACGTAAGAAGGTCAGTAAGTTTATCTCTGAGCATTCGAGTGTGTTGAAACAGGGGAATCATGAGCTGGCGCGATGGCGATTCCCACCGATTGCGTTCCAGGATGAATCAGGCTTTGGCGATTTTGAGTTGGATAATTCTGTTGCCAATGAAGAATGGCACGACCAGTTCTGCCATTTCGAGCGTCAGTTAGACAATACCCTCACGTCTTTTTCAGACGCTTGTACTGAGGTATCTGAACAATTAGAACTTTTCATAAAAGGCCAGTTTGGGGAGTCAGTCATTGAGCTGAGAGAAAAACAACGTGCTGACCAGCTTGAACGGCAGCGTCAGGAAAAACTTGCTAAACAGTCAGTTACTATCGAAAAACAAGGTATAAAACACTTATTCCACATTGAGTGGAGTGAAATAGAGCATCCGCCTTGTGATCCAGAAACGATCAACGATATAAAAACAGACGATACAGCATGGCTAATCGTTGCTAATGGTAACCAGTTGTACCACAGCCTAGACCGTGAAAACTGGAATAAGATAGACCTTAGTGAAAGAACACCGCACATTCGCCAACTTGTTTGTGTTAGTGGCATGTGGATAGCCTTTGTCGGGCACAACGAGGGCTTTTATTATTCTCAAGATGCACAAAACTGGAAACAAAGCCATTTCCCAGAAGATCTTGGTTACGATTTTACTAGTACAGAAAATGTTTTTTACTTCAATGGTCTATGGCTGTGGCGCTTTACAGAACTACGTGAGTACAAATACGTTGAGAAAGGTCTTATTTTTGATTCAAATAAGACGGGCTATTATGACAAGGTTGCTGTTTTTTGTGCCGCTAACCTCGATGATAAATGGAAACGTTGGGAAGAGGAACCAAGTCTTTCCGAAGGCATGGTGGTTGATAGTTTGTTGCCATTGCCTGGTGGAAATACTGTGCTCGCGTTCTGTAAGTACGATTCTTTCTATACTAGGTCGAAAAAGAAGAACAATGTGACTTCGTTTGTCCGATACTATATTGATGGGAAGGGTTGGCGTAACTGTACATGGGAAAGCGAAGATGACCAATACAATACGCCAATCATCGTGCCTATGAGTCAAAAATTGATGTGTTTTTACTCAAATCAAGTAATGGTATCGGATAAAAATGGCTACGAATGGAAACTCCAAAACAAGAATTTTTGCATTGATGTTTGCGTTCATCTGAATGATGTCAGCTTATTTTTGGGGCGTCGAGGCCGCGACACTTTGTATGTAAGCCAGACTGGGGAAAGTTTTGAAGAGCTGGCTCTTGAGGAGGGTTACTGGCAAAACATGGTAGCTAACGAACAAGGTTTGTTGTCTATTTACTCACCAAATTCCCATGAAACCTTTTTGAGATGTGGCCGGTACATCTTTAATCCGAAATCGTAGTAATAGATGAAATGAAAGGGGGAGTGCTGATTTGCTCCTCCCCCTTAAGTGGCTTTTGCTTTTACACCAACTTAACTTATTAGTTATCCTGTGCTTTAGCTTTAGCAATAAACTCACTCCACCAGCGCATGATTTCTTTCCTTTGCTCGAAGAAGTCAGAGCGGTTATAGCTTGCTCTAGTCACATTTTTATCCATATGTGATAAACAAGCTTCGATGTGCAGTGTATCAAAGCCCTGTTCGTGTAAGGTGGTAGATGCAATAGCTCTTAAACCATGTGCAACGAGTTCATCTTTGAATCCTAAACTACGTTTTAAGGCAGCATTAGCCGTATAGACGCTCACATGGCTATCAGAGTTACGTTCGTTGGGAAAAACGAACTCTTTGCCGCTGCTTTGAACTTTGATCTTTTCAAGGATGTCGATCGCTTGTTTGGTTAAAGGAACTCTGTGCTCTTGTCTTCGCTTCATCTCTTCGGCAGGTATAGTCCAGCATTGCTTATGGAAGTCAACGTCTTTCCAGCGAGTTCTAGCTGCTTCTTTTGGGCGAGAAATAGTGTGCAACTGCCATAACAAAAGTAGTTTAGTCTTATCTTGAATGTTTTCATTCTGCCGTAAACGAGTCATAAATTCACCTAGCAGCTCGGGGCGTATGGTAGGCATGTTTTCTACTTTATGCTTCTCAAATGAATTGATCATCTTGGTTAGTGGGTTAGCGTTAATCACATCACTTGCTACCGCATACTCCATAATTTGGTTTAAGCTCTGACAAATTCTTTTGATGGTGGATAGTTTTCCGTCTTTTTCGATAGGGCGTAGCATTTCAATTGCATCACGTCGAGTAATGTCACTTACTGGAAGGGGCCCTAAGTTATCAAATACGTACTTTTCCAGAGTTCTCCAGATTCGCTCTGCATGAAATGCGCTGACTGACTTACGTTTTCTATCAAACCACATGGTTGAAACTTCAAGAAAGCTGTCATTGTGCTTACGTAATTCTTCGATTCGTTTATCTTCTTTGAATCGTTTTGGATCGATACCTTCGGCTATTTGCTTCCGATATTCGGCTGCTTCGAGTTTCGCTGCTGCAAGCCGTAGTGAAGGATAGGTGCCCATTGAAATTTTGGTTATTTTTCGCGTTACAGGGTGACGGTACTTAAATTGCCATGCCTTAGTGCCTATCCCTTTATCTGAACGTTTAGGCCGAATACGTAGCTGTAAACCCTCTTCAACAGTGAATGTATATTCCTTGTCTTTGATAACGAGAGCTTTGATTGTTGTATCAGTGATTCGTTTTGCCATGGCCAATGATCTTTGAGGTGACTACTTGAAGATCATTGTATAGTAAATTGATTTGGTGGGGTACCAGGTGGGGTACCAAAATGATGGTTTTTAGCGATATTTTGTGGGACGTTCTGGAATTTAGGTGCTGTTTAACTTATTGATACTAAATGATAAATGAGATGAGTTGGTAAGTTGTGGGATTTTAATGCGGGTGTCCAGGAAACCACTGGATTGAGTTATTAACCATTTGAATTTAATACCTTAATTTTTCTAATGCTCCAGCGGTTGTAAAAGTAGCAATGTGAGTCTTGAGTAATACAATACTAGAACGCATTTTCTAAAACTGTGTTTACTTCAAGCTGCTCGAAACCGCGGAGTTGAGCTTTCTTTCATGTTAATACGCCAGTTTATCATGGAATGATGATGAATCATTCAAGATGAAAGTAAAAAGCTATGGCGTGCAAACCTAAAAGCACACATCCCTTATGTATACCGACTCGCAGTGAATATCCGTCTGGGTGAGAGACCGAACGCAAACGCTGTGTAGTCAAAGGTGGATTGTGTTGTCAGATTGTTCTGACGAATTTTGGTTTTTTACTTTTATATCAGAGTGTTATTTTTATTTCACTATTGAGCTAAGTTTGACTTTTATCTGACAAAAACTAGTCTGAGCTTCCATTCAGAGGAAGCAGTCATGCTCAGTATTCTTAGAAGTATTACGGTATCGTCCGTCGCCTTAATTTTTTTAGCGAGTTCTTTTTGCTCAACTGCCAAACAGAGTCCTAAACCGAAGGTCATCGTTGGTGTTATTGCGCAAGACGAAGCTAAAGACTCGTTTGACGGTAGCGTTGGTCCTTCGTACGGAATTAGTCTTGAGTATTTGTCTAACATTACTAAAGCTTTGGATTATGAGTTAGAACTTCGGACTTACAAGCATATTCCGTCTTTACTTGCGGATGTCGAAAGCAAGAAGATTGATGGTGCGGTTGGATTTAGTAAAACAGCAGCAAGAGAAAAGCGTTTCTTGTTTTCGATGCCTTTCTTTTCGAGCACTATCGCTGTTTGGTATCGGAATGCCACTTACCGAGATAGTGATGCGCGTGATCTTAAATGGGTGTGTGTTGAGGGCAGTGTGTATTGTGACAACCTCACTGAACGTGGTATCGATAAGATACATTATGTTAAAACACGTTTAGAGGCGTTTAATGAAGTTAAGCGAGGTAAAGCGAACGCGCTGATTTACACTTATGTTGGTATTACCCAATATTTGGATTTGAATGACATTGTAAAAGGGGTTGTCGATATTCCCAGTTGGTTGAAAAACGAAGAGGTGAGTTTTATCGCTTCGTTGGACAAACAGAGTCTGATCGATGA
Organism: Vibrio sp. Vb0888; assembly: GCF_033338835.1. Lineage (NCBI taxonomy): Bacteria > Pseudomonadati > Pseudomonadota > Gammaproteobacteria > Vibrionales > Vibrionaceae > Vibrio > Vibrio sp. Vb0888. Next base: position 249,798 of record NZ_JAWOTL010000001.1, on the reverse strand, counting down.
CATCAACAAAATCCTTCAGTGGGAGCAAAATGGAAAAAACATTCGCTCCGTCGCCTCGAAAAATCCTTACCATATCAGTGATAAGTTATTGGTAGATTACCGACGTAATCATCAAAACAAACTAGTGATAACTTACAGCAGCAGTGACGAAGTTTATCCGTTTCTCTACCGAGATTCGCAAACGGGCGAGTTAGATGGCTTCTTTCCAGATTTTGTCGACTTATTGCAGTCTCGTACTGGCTTGAGCTTTAAGTATGTGAAGCCGACGTCGAGCCTTTCAAATGGATTAACGGCATTTGATGCCGATATAGTCCCCATCTCTTATGTGGGTGAGCTACCTAAGTCAGATTGGTTGTTCACTAAACCATTCATGCACAGTAATTACGTGGCTATCCAAGCGGAGCAGAGCAAGCGCGATAAATCTGCACTGAAAGAAGCGGGTATTCTGCTCACTTTGAAAAAGCAAGGGTTAGTTCATTTGGGCACTTGGCAGCAAGGCCAAGTTGATCATTATGATGATTTGAAAAAGCTGCTTACCGATTTGAAATCGGGCGTTTTGGATGTGGCTTACATTCCTGACGACATCGTTCACAACATGATTGCACAAGATCAAGTCGATGGCTTGGTGATCAATGCGGAGGACGTTTTGACGTTCTCTAATGCATTTGCGGTTGCAAACCACAATACACAACTTCAACACATGTTGAACAGCATCATCGAAACCATTGATTCTAACGAGATCGAAAAACTGCTGCGTTCTCACCGAAGCTTCAAACTGACTTATGGCTATGACGCGGAGCAGATCGCTACATTTGTTGTTGCTGGTTCATTCATATTCTGTCTCATGTTAATTGCGGCGTATTTCATCTTATCTCACATGCGACTTAAAGTGAGGTTAGCCGAATTTAATGCTGACAATGAGGAAGCGGAAAAGCAATGGCTGATGGACATCATCAAAGAGATCAATAGCTTGGTTTTTATCCATAGTGAAAATAACCATATGGAGATGAGCAATTGTGCCAACTACAACAGTAAACAGTGCCAACAATGTAAGTTGAAAAGTGATTCTGCGCACGCTCCTCTGGTGAATAATTTTGATGAACTGACCACTGTTATCGCTGGAAAGCGTATTTCAGAAGAGGTTGCCTCGTCGGGCTGTGAACTTGATATTAAACATGTATATCGAGAACGCAAAGTCATCGCTTCTCCTAGCGGTAAGAACAAGTTTGTACTGACTGTTATTCAAGATATTACCCAGCAAAAAGAACGTGAGCAGGCGTTAATCGATGCGCAAAAAGAAGCGCAAACCGCGGTACGTGCGCGCGAAAACTTTTTGGCAACCATGAGTCACGAATTAAGAACGCCATTGTCGGCAGCACACGGCATCCTCGATTTGCTAAATCGCCAAGTGACGACAGATTCAAATCGCGAGTTAATTGCCCAAGCCATACGCTCGCTCAATCATTTGAATACGCTAGTAGACGAAGTACTGGATTATTCAAAATTAGAGGCAGGGCACTTAACCGTCGCCCCAGTTAAGACCGACTTGCTTAAAACCTTGTGCGATGTGTTTCGAAGCTTTGAACCACGAGCGCTTGCGAAAGGTTTGGATTACAAAGTGACAATCAAACCATTTTCGAATGCTTTCATTGAAATCGACGCGCTGCGATTGGTGCAAATTACCACCAATCTACTCTCCAATGCGATGAAATTCACTGCCGAAGGAGAAGTTGGAATCAGTGTCATTCTTCATGAAAAGCAGCTTATTTTGAAAGTGGCGGATTCAGGTATCGGCATGACGGATGACCAACTCGAAGGCATTCTCAATCCTTTTGTTCAAGCGGATGACACTATTACGCGTAAATATGGCGGTACTGGATTGGGGCTAAGCATTGTTGACCGATTGATCGACTGCATGGGCGGCGTGCTCTGCATCGATTCACAATTTGGCTTGGGCACGACGATTACTGTCAGACTGCCAATTGAGCATTGCGACTCTGAGCCAGACGTTTGTTTGAACTGGACGTATAGCGAGAGCTTACCACTTAATATTCGCCAGTGGTGTGACGCGTGGAAAATGCGTCCAGCGACGTTAAAAACAATGGTGGCGAACCTTCACCCTATACACGACAGCGATGCCAGTTTTAATGGCCTAATGCTGCGTGACGAACAAAGGGTACTTGGCAGTCTTACGCTAAGAGAGATTCAATATCCAGATACATTGTTCAATTTGCTCAGCCAAACGCAGCAAGAAACCAAGCTTAGTGACGTAAATCAAGAAGTGGTTTCTTGGGTTCTCGGCACGGTACTGGTCGCAGAAGATAATCCCATTAACCAAAGTGTGATAGCAATGCAGCTTCATGAACTTGGAATCGAACCTGTCATTGTGAATAACGGCCGTGAAGCATGGGAATACATCAACCAAGATGAAAACGTTGTGTTGCTGCTGACCGATTTTCATATGCCAGAAATGGATGGCTATGAGCTTGTTAGGCACGTGAAAAACTCCGAATTTAAAGCAATTCCAATCATCGGTGTGACAGCAGAAGATGCTCGTCTTGCCATTGAACGTACACAGGATATCGGCATTGATGATGTGCTCTACAAGCCCTATGACCTTAATCAATTAAAAACCGTTTTGATTCCATTTATTGGCGAAAAAGAGAGGGGTAGGCTGCCCGGCTGGATTAAACGGTTCAAAGCACAGGACGCAAAAGAGATTGCGCGCGTGTTTAGTCAATCAATGTCTACAGATATAAAAAACTTAAACGCCGCATCGACTGAGCGAGACAAAAAACGGGTCATTCATGGCATCAAAGGAGCGGTTGGGGCGATAGGGGTAAGCATGCTGACTGAGCTTTGCATTGAGGCAGAACGAGTTACTGCTGCGGAGTTTGACAGGCGAACAGCGGAGCTAATTTTACGAATCGAGCAGGAGATCGAAAACATAAACTATTGGGTAGAGACAAATGAATACACAATTTAATGTGATGGTGATTGATGACCATCCGCTACAAACCACAATACTTACGCAAATATTGGATCGCTATTGCGCGCAAGTCATCCCTTTTAACTGTGTGGATGCCGCTATTCAGAGTGTGCAGGAACAACATTTTGACGTAATTTTTTGTGATATCCAAATGCCCGGAAAAGACGGCATCGATATGATGGAAATGCTCGATAAAGTCCAGTACCAGGGGCAAGTTGTACTGGTCAGTGCAATGGAATTGACCATTATTTCTGCGGTAAGAGCCATGTGCGAGGGATTTAGCTTTGAAGTATTAGGGAAGCTGCCTAAGCCATACGATGAAAATGAAGTCGTTGATTTGTTGGGTAAAATAAAAGATGAAAAAGCGAAACAAGTCAGCTTTGCTCAACCTATTGAAGTGGAAGATCAAGAATTCCTGTTTGCTCTGGCTGAAGGGCGAGTGAAAAATTATTACCAGCCTTTAGTCGATGTGCAAAGTGGGGAAGTGCTTGGGTATGAAGCGCTCGCGCGTTGGAATCATCCTATTTATGGTGTGTTACCCCCTCATTATTTTTTGCCAATTGTAGAGCGTTGCCGCCTTTCTGGAGAGTTGTTTCAAGCTGTATTGAGTAATGTTATCTATGACATGAAACACCGCGGATTGACGCAAAACGTATCCATCAATGTAGACCATGAAAATTTAGAAGATACGGCGTTCTCTCATTACTTTTTACAGCAATGTTTAGAGAGCGAGATTGACCCATCACAAATCACCATTGAAATTACAGAGCGAGATACATTTCAGACTAGCGCGTCCCTGTACAAGAATTTACTCAAGTTGAGGATGAACGGTGTCACTGTCTCAATAGATGATTTTGGCACGGGTTCATCAACGTTTGAAAAACTGGCTCAACTGCCATTCAACGAGTTAAAAATCGATCGTTCGTTTGTACAAGGTGTCGAATGCGACATCAAAAAACGCAACATCGTTGTTGCTATTTGCGCGTTAGCGAAAAGTTTGAATATACGACTGGTCGCGGAAGGTATTGAAGACGAAGTCACACTGCAAGCGATACGTGAGTATGGGATTGATCTTTGCCAAGGCTTCTACATTGATAAACCCATGCCACTAGAAGCCATAACCATACTAAATGAAAGATATGAATAAATTGAATTACTTGATCTTTGACGATCATCCTCTCGTTTGTGTTGCAATCAAGTCGTTGTTGGAAGAGTTAGGGAAAACAAATGGGGTATTTACTGCAACATCAGCGAAGATGGCATTACAAATATTGAAAAAGGAAGAAATTCAACTGTTGATCTTAGATGTGAACTTGGCAGATTGCGATGGGTTTGATTTCTACAAACGTATCAAATCCCATGGTTATGAAGGCAAAGTCATTTTCTTCTCCGCTGAAACTAGCCAAATGTACAGCCAAATGGCTTTTCGTTCTGGCGCTGATGGCTATGTGTGTAAATCGGAAAATCACGACATTCTTAAAGACGCGATAGAAGCGGTAGAGAAGGGGTATACCTTCTTCAAATTTAAGCAAGTTGTTAACAGCGTTCGAGAAATGCCACAACTTTCAAGCAGAGAAAGTGCAGTAATGAAGTATTTACTACAAGGAAAGTCCAATAGAGAAATCGCTTCAGTGCTATCAATAAGTGACAAAACAGTCAGCACATACAAACGCCGTCTATTGGATAAATTTAACGTAAAGAACATTGTTGAGCTAACAAGAGTGGCGGGGGCGTAAGACCGCATCATGACACTTAAAAGTATCGCGTTGTCTCTTTTCATCGCAACATTACTATTCGTCACTTCTGTCACAATGATTGGTGCGGTGTTAATTTCTTATGAAGTAAAGCAGTTCAACACTTACGCGAATAATTTAGCCAAAATAAAACAAAAAGTAATTCTCATGGGGCTATTGACGGAAGCGCAGCTCGAGCAATACAAAGGCATGAGCGTGAGTGAAGTAGAAGCGCAAACAGAGCTGAGCTTTCAAGATGCGATTTACTCCCTGTCACCTTATGAAAAACTCAATTACGTTGAAGCTGTTGCACGGAAATCGCTTCATCAGGCTGAAGCGTATTTATCAAATGCGTTCAATCGACAAAATGCCGTTATGTATTTTCGTTCTTATACTGGAAACAAACTCATCTTAGAGAGACCGATTGAAGCGCTAGAGGGAGTGAAAGCCACATTTGATGTTGATTGGTGTAAAAGTAACTATTCTTGTGTGTTAGCCGCGTGGAAAGAGCAACTAACGGACCGGGTATTGTTTTCCCTACCATTTAAAACGACATACTCCGATGACATGGCGATAAGCATCATGAGTCCGGTTTACTTTCAAGGTGAGTTAGTGGGAGAGTTTTCGGAACAATTGTACCTCTCGCCGCTTTATAATGATGGGAAAGCGGTGGATGTTCAAATTGCGAATGGGAACAAGCAAATGGTGATTTACTTCGCTGGCTACCCCTTTCCATCATTCGCGTACACCCAATCATATGTCGCAGACAACAACAATCTCATTGTTTACATGTACCCATTCAGTAAAATTGTACTGGATTACGTGTTCTTGTTTATCATCTTCTTTTTCGTAACTTTAGCGTATTACAACAAAGCTTATGAATCTAAAGAGAGCAAACTTCGCCTCGCGAAAGCACTGACGAACGTGACGAAAGATGATTTAACGGGATTGTTTAACCGCAGAGTCTTTCAAGATAGCGAATTCAAACGTCGTTTGGAAACCGCGCCATATTCCGTCATTGCAATAGATGGCGATAGGATCAAGCGAATCAATGACCATTACGGTCACCATGTAGGGGACGAAGTTATTGGGATTATTGCTGATGCTATGTCTAAAGTGTTTCGAAATAGTGATTATCTAGTTCGAACTGGTGGTGATGAGTTTGTTGCGATTCTGCCAGGTTGCAGTATCAGCCAATCTTCAATATTGGCGAAGAAGCTTCGTAGTGTCGTTAAAGATAACCGACTAAAGACCTTGGATATCGAAGTTAGTGTGAGTACTGGTATCGCGGCGAATGAGTTACACGAAACGCTTCAGGACGTTATTGTACGTGCAGATGAAGATCTCTATGAGATGAAAAAACACAGACAAAAGTCCCATTAAGCAGGTCTGGTATTGACTAAATGCAAAGTTACGGAACATAACCATGACATAACTGTTTGATTAATTTGACCAAACAGAATGAGTGGTCTTTTATATTAGAGCAGTCAACAAATAGTGATTGCTCTATTTATTCTCGACCTTACATCTGGTGTCGCACGTGAACAAAGATCTCGACTTAAACTTACTTAAAATACTTGTCTTACTGGATAAGCACCGTCAGCTCAAGCCCGTTGCGAAAGCGATGGGGAAGAGCGAAGCGTCAATTAGCAAATACCTTGCCCGATTGCGACTCCAGCTAAACGATGAATTGTTTATTCGGCATCCTCACCACATGGAACCGACGGACTATTTAAAACGTCAATTACCTAAAATTTCCGATGCACTCGAGAAGCTTGAAACTTGTCTAATTAGAGATGAGTTTGAACCGGAAAATTACGAAAAAGACATCACCATTTGTTTGCCGCAAACCGCTCAATACTCATTTGGGCATTTACTTGCAATGGATTTAATGGCGCTGTTTCCCAAGGCGCACATTTCGATAGCAACGATTACAGAGTATACGATAGAAGAGATAATCCTAGGCAAAGTGGATGCGCAGTTACATTACTTCAACGAGGATGTTCCGAAATCTGTTTATCAGAAGTTCATCGGCTATGCGCCTGCTGTGGTAGTTGTCCCTGAAGAGCTGGGAATTACCACCCTGGAAGAAGCGGCCAAACTTCCCTTTATCATGTTAGAGATTATCGGTTGGAAAGAGAAAGAGCAGCTCGTTAAGCGTGCAATGGAAAGCCACGGTATGGTCATCAACCGTATTGCGGCTCTAGACAACGTAAGCAGCGTATTGAAGCTAATTAAGCAAAAAAGCGCCGCAACCGTGTTACTTGAATATCAGGCGCCAATTGATGGATATAGATTTATAAGAGTGCCAGAGCATTTTTACCCAGATGGCTGGCCAAAAGTGGTTGTACAGGTGAAGCAAAGCTTAAGACATGATGCAATGCACCAGTTGTTAATCGGTGCTATTGCAAAATACATGAGCGCTTAGCGGCAAAACTCAATGTTTTCTGACTGAGGAATAGTATGCAGAAGTTCAATCAACGTGTCCGCATGGTACTTTTTCAGAATACGCGTTTTGTAGGTGCTGATTGTTTTAGCGCTGAGTGAAAGTTGTTCAGAAATCTTCTTATTTGAGTAGCCTTGTACAAGATAATGGAACACCATGGCTTCGCGATTTGAAAGTGTTACGTTACCCGACGATGGTGTGTGAGTCGACTTAAACATTGAGTAACCGCGTGAAACACTCACAATTGCGTCAATAATGGTCTCTCTTGTTTCATGTTTGCTTAAGAAGCCATTTGCGCCCATTTCGTACGCTGCTTTAGAAAGACTCGAGTAGTCACGTGAAGAAACAAATAACAGTCGGCCACGATATCCTGTCGCTAAAATGTTTTTGGCTAAACGCATACCATCGCGGTCGCCAAGCACTACGTCTAAAATAATCAAATCAATCTTTTGGCCTCGGACAAGATCCATCACTTCCGCACTGTCAGTGGTTTGAATCACTTCAGCTGCGTTGATTATAGATTCAACTAGAGAAGCAAGTGCTTCGCTATACAATGGTTGAGCGTCGATAATAAGAACATTATTCAAAGTTAACCTCACCTAATACATCAACTAGTGTGCTGTCAGGCGACAGCGCAATTGGATGAATAGGATTGTAGGAAAAACCTTGCTAAGAGGAAGGAAAATGACTCTTTCCAAAAGTGAAAATCAGTGTCTTGATTATGGGAATAACGATGTCAGGTATTGAAATACCTAGTGATAGGATGATTGCTTAAAACTTACGCTGACAGAAAACTAACAAACTGAAAGTGTTCTTTCAGTGTTCTATGCCTTCAGATTTTCTTGCGATGCCTCTAGCGCTTCGATTTAAACCCGTGTGTTAGCAAGCGCAGTTTTATACCAAGCCACTTGAAGAGAGCGTGTTCTACACCAGGCATGAGCACGCTAGCCAACTTTGTAATGATATCTGTTAGATAGGTTTGGCTATTGACGCTGAACATTACTTCAAATTATTTCTAAACTTTTCATTGACTCTGCCGCTAAAAGTGGAGGTGTTAATTCGCACTTTGGCCACTCATAATGTCGTGTTCAAAAATGAGACAATTTTACATGGTTTGGTATGGAAATGTGCGTTAGCCGTCCTTTTGATGGTTTACAAATTTTGTTGTAACGACTACAAAGGACTTTTGGATTTTTAGCCAGAGAACGGCTTCTCATGGCGTTTGCATCAAACTTTTCTGATGCGTATTTTTGGTTGGATAATTGGCTTTATGAGTAACGTAACCAGCACCATTTTGACAGAAAGTGGTACCAATGAGCTTGAAATCATCGAGTTTCATTTAGAAAAAACATTGCCAGATGGCAGCACAAAAACTTGTTATTACGGCATTAACGTTGCGAAAGTACGAGAAGTGATTCGCGTGCCAGAAACAACCGATTATCCAAACGCACAACCTCATATGATTGGTGTGTTCTCATCCAGAGATGTACTGACGCCTTTAGTGGATTTAGCTGGTTGGTTAGGTGTGCCAACACGACAAGATCTGGAGCGCAAGTTTGTAATCGTTACGGATTTCAACAAAATGACCAATGGCTTCTTAATTGACAGCATTTCGCGTATTCATCGTATCTCTTGGAATGATGTGGAATCACCAAGTCAGTTTTTGGAAGCGGGCGAACAAGATTGTGTAGTAGCCGTTGTCCGTAAAGAAGGCAACCTGATCATGATTCTCGACTTTGAAAAAATCATCGCAGACATCAACCCAGAACTGAGTATGGAAAAATACGATGTGAAAGGGGACAAGTCGGTGGATCTCAACCAGAGAATGGTCGGTAAGCGTAATGCTAAAACGATCATGGTGGTGGATGACTCAGCATTTATTCGCTCTTTGATCCAAGATACATTAGCTTCTTCAGGTTACAATGTGATCACATGTAAAGACGGTGGTGAGGCGCATGAGAAGTTGATGAGCTTGATCGAGGTCGCGAAAGAAGAAAACTTGCCAGTTAAAGAGCTATTAGATGCGGTGGTTACGGACGTAGAAATGCCTCGAATGGATGGTATGCACTTAGTGAAGAGACTACGAGATACCGAAGCGTTTCATGAAATGCCGATCATTATGTTCTCGTCATTGATGAGTGAGGATAACCGAGCGAAAGCACTATCTCTTGGCGCAAATGATACGATTACCAAGCCAGAGATTGGCCGCATGGTGAATATGATGGATAAATACGTGTTTAACTTTGCGTAAAAAACCGATCAGATGAAACAAATAAGGCTGCCGATTGGCAGCCTTATTTTTATTGAGGGCAGGGAAGAATATCTAAGGTGTAACTCTCGTTTGGAGTCTGCGGTGGCCCATATAAAATTCCACATTGTGTAAGGCTAGCTCTTTTTTCGTCGGCTGCAGCAATGACCATTTCGCGAGTTGTTGAACCAGCCGGGTGATGAAATGTTTTCCAATCCGAGTCTTCTTCGTTCAGTCCTTGCACGAGTAACTTCATCGATTCGCTATCAGAATCAGGATATCCATATAAAAAAACACAGCGCTTTGAACCACCAATATTACAGCCGTCAAATGGTAAATCTGCCATTAAAGCACTGTCTACGAAGTTTGAAACGTAAGGCTTGCTTTCCAATCCCGCAATCGCCATTTTCCCATAACCGACGCCTAATGCTGACGCAATAGCGCCTTTCATTCCTTCCAAACGAGCTTCACGTGCATCACTTTGAAGGTTTAAAAAGCGTGGCGCGGCAGTGACAGCAAGAATACCGAGCACGACAATAACTACGACTAACTCTATTAGAGTAAATCCCGTTTGTTTTTTCATATTATTTTCACAGCAAGTTAAAGGTAGAAAAACACTGACCGTACACTTGTTTATTGTGTAAATAAGTACGGTAATGATAAATCGATCAGTAGTATAAAGAGGTGAGTTGTAAAGTGCTATACCGACGCCGCACTAATTGACTGAATCCATTAAATGCAATGGAGAATTCACGGGTCTAATTCTGCTAGATTTTAAGAGGTCATTAATTCCGCTGAAGAAATGCTGCGTGAACAGGCGAGCATGAATCCTCTTCGATGTAAGCAAACATGTACATCAGCGGAATGAAATACAAAATGCAAATGAGGGCGAACCGCACAAATGGATTGTCTTTTTATTCACTTTGATGAATGCTACGCGGAATTCATATCGCAGTATGCCTGAGGTATTCACCATGTGAATGTGCTTTGGTTTTGTGTTTATTTTTCAAATATAAGAATAATCTAAATGGAATTCGATTCGATAAACTTCCTTGCAATAGGTTTGATATTTCTTGGCTCTTATGTCCAGACCGCAATCGGTTTTGGCTTGGCTATTGTTGCCGCACCTTTACTGATTCTTTGGGCGCCAGAATATGTTCCTGCGCCAATCTGTTTAGTCGCGTTATTTATTTCGTTGATGAATGCGATGAAGCACCGCAGTAGTGTTGAAATCGGCGGCTTAAAGATGGCGTTGATTGGGCGAGTGCCGGGATCAATTGCTGGTGGCTTGCTACTCTTTTTTGTATCTACACAAACTCTCACGCTTTGGATTGGTTTGTTGGTGCTGTTTGCAGTCTTGGTGAGTGTTTTACCGTTTCGGGTTGAGCCTACGCCTTCGCGTATGACATGTGCTGGCTTCTTTTCTGGGTTGTTTGGTACCAGTTCTGCGATTGGAGGCCCTCCGATGGCGTTATTGTTGCAGCATCAAGAAGCAAATCAGTTACGCGGCAACTTATCGGCTTTTTTTGTTTTCAGTTCGATTATTTCACTAATAGTACAAATCCCAGTGGCCTTCTTCACATTGCATCATTTGGTCATTACTATTCCTCTATTACCTGCTGCGGCGCTTGGTTACTGGCTAGCAATGAAAACTACCCAGTCGTTACCAAAAGAAAAGATTCGGTTTGGGGCACTTATGTTGTGTTTTGTGAGTGGCTTTACCGCCGTCGTACAAGCGTTGAGCCAATAATGCCATCTGCATCATAAAGTCACTGCGGGATTGCATTCCTTTTTATGTATGGCGGACTTGTTTACTTACGCCAAATTGGTCGTTTAGATGGGCGATAGTTTTATGAATAACACTCGTTATGGCACTTTTATGGCAGCATTCTCCTTTGTGATCTGGGGATTGCTACCAATTTATTATCGTTATTTACCGAATGCTTCTATGGATGAGTTGCTAGCATGGCGAATCATTGGGTCTGTACCTGTCGGGTTTCTAATTGTACTTGGGATAACCCGTCGAGGGCTGAATTGGAAAGAAATCTGGCTTGATAAAAAATCCTTGTGGTACACGTTTGTGGCGAGCAGTTTGATGTGTATTTCTTGGAGTGCGTTCACTTGGGCTTTGACCCATCATCGGGTCATCGATGCCAGCTTAGGCTTCTTTATTGGACCATTAGTATCTGTTGCGCTGGGCGTATTTATTCTTGGGGATAGGCTCTCAAAAGGCAAACTTATTGCAATCGTGCTGGCAACAATTGGTGTTATGTATCAAGTGATTCACTATGGTCAGCTACCCGTTATCGCACTAACGATGGGGTTGTTCTTTGCTTTGTATGGGCTGTACAAGAAGAAGATAAATTATGACTGGAGTACAACCTTGTTTGTTGAGGCGTTGTTACTGACTCCAGTTGCACTCGCATATTTGCTCTATAAACAATGGGCAACTGGTGAAATGGCTTCGGGCACAGATACCACAACATTGCTTTTGTATTTTGGCAGTGCACCTATCACACTTTTACCACTCGTATTTTATTCTATCGCAATACGTATAACTAATTTATCAACCGTCGGTCTAATGCAATACATCGAGCCAAGCTTGCAGTTTGTGTTGGCAGTTATGTTTTTTGGCGAGTTGTTTGACGAAGTGAAAGCGGTGACCTTTGCATTTATTTGGGTAGGGCTGTTATTCACAATTTTTGAAAGTATTATCAAAGGGCATCGGCGCAAAAAGCTGGTCAAACACCCCTTATAGTGGTTTCAATATTCTCACATATTAGCTTCTTTATTCTTATGCCCTCCATTCGAGGGCATTTTTAATGTCATGAAGCATTGGCTTTCGTTTTTTGCCCGAATAGAAATCATAACTTGAGATTATTTGACGCATTATCATAATGATACCGCTATAGTTATAGCCAAGTGACACGCTTATATAAGTGAAAACCAGATCAAGAAGGACGACATATGATCACAGCTCTGTATGCCAACATTCTCGCAATACTCATTATTTGGTTGGCTGTTCAAGTAATTAAGCAACGTCGCTTAAATCAAATTGCTTATGCAGATGGTGAGGTAGAGGCTCTACAAATTGCTCGTAGTGCCCAGAGTAATGCGACAGAATATATCCCCATCACCCTGATTTTAATGGCACTTTTAGAATTCAATAGTGCTTACCCAACATGGATACATCTCACCGGTATTATTTTTGTAATTGGTCGAGTTATTCATGCTAAAGGCATATTGAAAAAAGACTTGAAAAAGCGCATTAGAGGGATGCAGGTGACATTTCTGGTGATACTTTCATTGGTTGTGTTAAATATGATTTACCTGCCATACGATAAGTTATGGTAAGTCTGCGACGTTACATTCCACCACCTTGGGTACTCGTTCTGATTGGATTAGTACTGAATATTGGCGCGATCATCGTTACTAGCTTAGTCCTTGATAAGTTGGGTAAACAGCACTCGCAGCTCGCAGAGCAAACAGCAGAAAACTTGTATTCCATCCAACTCGCATGGAACAGTGTGGAAACCCTAGAAAGGAAAAGAGAAGCTTTACTGCTGCATGTGCACATAAGTAAGAGCGTAGCGATACCTTTAGAGCTAGAAGAGGTATTAGCAGGGCATTTATCTTCTTGGGTTCATAACGAGTCGGATGAAATAAAAATTGATCAACTTCCTCAACTAATGTCAAAGATAAATCAGGCACAAGCTTCGTATAGAGACCGCATCGATAATTACTACATTGAGAATGTAGAGCTCAATGAGGTAATGGCAAAGCAGGATGAAAAGATCGCTTGGTACAAGAATATCGGACTCTTCTTGCAAGTATTCGGACTTGCGTTAATCCTTGCACGCGACTTAGCTAGGAAGCAATAAAAGCAAGAGCTAAAGATCAGGTTTATTGCGAAATGCCAATGGTAGTTTGCAAATTGCAATTTATTCTGTGAGCAAACAGTAGCTATTGGTTAAGTTTTAATGAAAGTGATTAAATAACAACCTGTTTTTGTGCGCTGAAAAGTTGGCACGTCTCATGCTTTAGTATGAGTGACCCTTTCTAAGCCGAGGGTCACCTAGCCAACTGACGTTGTTAGTGAACCATCTTGTTCACAAATATATACAGCCAATCACGACTCCTTGTGGTTGGCTTTTTTTTATGCAGTCTAGAACTGTGCTTTAATCCAGATCATGCGATGGTCGGAAGATACATCCTTACCATCACCATACTTACCGATACGTGCATCGTTAAATAGTTTACGGCCTTCTTCATAAGACGCTGACCAGTACACACCAGAGTCTATTACATTCAAATTTGCTGAAGGCAAGGCATAGTCTACCCCTAAGCCAAACGTTGAAGTGATGCGATTCGGATATGGGTGAGTTGAACTGCGGTCAACAGCGTGTTCAGCTGCACCAAAGCTTGTTGGGTAAAGCTCACCATTCATCACGGTTTGGTTAACCAATGGATCGTTATGCAGCTTCTGCATTACAGAGCTAATGCCGTCACCAGCCACTGGATCAAGGTTTTGATCACCCATCATTACGAATTTAGCGCCGTTCGTTAAGCCACCTGTTTTACCCGCATCGTCGTAAAAATAGTCTTTGCCTTGAATGTAATGATGCCAAAACTCCACTTCTGCTGCGTTTTGCGCTTTGTTTTTACCGGTGTCGAATACTGGTGGAGTAGGATGAGACATCAACAAGTGTACAACTTCCTCGCCATTGCGAGTTGGAATGATGATTGGCGCGTCGACGTGATTTTTCGAAGATAGACGCACTTGATCCCACTCTTCCGCTGAGTACCATTCATCACCACACTTCATGCCGTCTGGAATCTTTTGCGAACCGTCACAGATAGTAATGGTTGGAATTGTCGCACCTTCCATATCTTTCCATTTAAATGCTTGGAATGTACGTGTGTTTGCTGTGTCAATTTTATACTTAGACATAAGGGCAAATGCATATTGACCATGGTACATGCCAAAGCCCCATGCATCACCTGGCATTTGACCTGCGGTTCCGTTGTTGTCGAGATCAAACTCACTCAACAACCCTGTATTGGTTGAATAAGATTCAGCATAAGGGTATTCAATAGGCTCAAGGTTTGCTTCACCGCCCGCGCCATCGATACTTTGCGCGACAGACAAGTAGTTCTTCTGGAATCCTTCAATGGCTGCTTTGTTTTCACCTGTTCCATCGTTGTTGTATTCCGCCATCATGAGAACATCAGGACGATTCTTTTGAATGATTGCTGCAACGTTACGAATTTGAATGACTTTTTCCGCAGTGGTTTTGTCTTCGGCTGCGATTGAACCGTCTAAATAAGAGGTGACCAACGCAGCTTGCTGCGTTGGTTCAATTTTCATTTCATCTACCAAAGTTTCGAAGGTAGCGCGGTCAAAAGAGAGGTTGTAAGTCGCTATTTTTACTTCTTTAGGCTGAACATTGACGTATTCAGTATCGTCATTACATCCAGATAGTAGAGCGGCGCCAACAAGGACAGCGATAGAGGTTTTGATTGCTTTCATGGGTACGTCATACCTTATAATTAATTCGGCTGAATATTAAAGTCATCAGTCATTGTTTTAAGCGATATTAGTCACACAAACGTTTTCATATTTACATGTTCAATTAGTTTTTGTGTGATTTGTGCAATAAATGCAACACTTTCAACACCAGAAGGTTATATGTAAATTGTTAAAAAACGGTGTCGTTATTGATGCGAAATAGAGAGTCCGCCACCGTTAAAAAGAAAAGCGTAGAATTTAAGCGTGCATGAGATGTTTGAGTTGTATGCTTATCGCCGTGTTTTATTTTTTATGTTTAAATTTCTGTATATAATAAGCAGTCAATCAGAAGTGAGGACGACCTCACCGCTCTATCTTTTCTCGGGGACGACCCCATCTCGTTGGGAAATGTGACATGGCTTGGGGAATTCTCTTCATTGCGGGCTTGTGTGAAATCGCATGGGCTGTCGGTCTTAAATATTCACAAGGGTTTACCAAATTCGGTGCTTCGGCATTCACTATTGTCTTTATGTTATTGAGCTTTTGGTTGCTTGGCATTGCGTTAAGAACCTTGCCTTTAGGCATTGCTTATGGCGTATGGGTAGGGATTGGCGCAATAGGCACGGCAGTCGTGAGTATTTATCTGTTCAATGAGCCAGCAACACTTATCAAAGCCTTAAGCTTGCTAATGATTGTCGCTGGTATCGCAGGGTTAAAAATATCAGCTTAACGTTAGGCTAAACACAAAACAGCCAGAGTCACTCTGGCTGTTTTTCTAAATGTCGTGTTTACGGTTCTGGGTAGGTATATCAAGCGTTGCGCTTAATAAAAGGTAACCGTAAGTGATGACCAAACGCATTAATTAATGCGCCTGTAACAATCAGACCGCCACCGACGTACGTCCAAATGATCGGAACCTCGCCAAAGAAAATGATGCCCAACAACACAGAAAATACGATCTGGATATACGAATAAGCGGAGGCTTTACCCGCTTGTTGAGTTTGCATCGCTTTGGTTAACCCCAATTGTCCAATTTGGGTAAAGACACCAACTAGAACCAACATGAAAGTCAGATATAGATCGGGCATTACAAAATCGTCGCCAATCAGTAAGAGTGAAGCGGGGAGAGCAACCAACGGGAAATAGAAAATGATCACTGAGCTGTCTTCTGTCTGACTCAGTTTTCTGACAATGACGTAGGCAATTGAGCTACCAAATGCGCCTAAGATCGCAATCATGACGCTAAACATTGGTAAAGCGCTATCTGAGCCTTGCCCAGTTTCTGGGCTTACCATGATATAGATGCCGAGTAAGCACAACGTAATACAAAGGAAAGTTGACGGCTGGATGCGCTCTTTCAAGAAAAATACGGCGAGTAGTGCAGTAAATACCGGATGAATATATTGGAATATCGTCGCTTCTGCTAAAGGTAAGGTGGTCACTGAATAATATACACACATCAGAGCCATCGTGCCCACAGCACCGCGTGCAAATAGTAATGGCTTATTATTGCCCCATACAGAAATTCGTTTTCGCTTTACATCGAAATAACTAATGATAAGTGAAACGAGCGCTCTTGCTGCAACGATTTCAAAAACGGGGATACCGTAGTTGCCGACGTGCTTTACTGTAGCCGACATCAGAGCAAAGCCGAACGCGGAAAGCACCATAAAGCGCACACCGATGGGAATCATAGTGTTGAATGAATTGGACATTTTACTGCTCATTTGTTGCGACAGATCTCACTTTAGCATACTTAGTTAGCGGTTAAATCCTCTCAACTCAAACACTTCTGTCGACAAGATGAATAAACAGTAAAATACGTAGCAATTAATCTGCCTCTCTCAGCGTAACAATAAAAACTCGATATTTAAGGAGCTTACATGATCCCGATAAAAGCAACGCATGTTTCAGGCGTTGTCATTTCAAAAATTGATGGCATAGAAAAAATGCTGTTACTCAAACGCGTAAAAGGTGGCTATTGGTGCCATGTTGCAGGTGGTATCGAAGCGGGTGAAGCCGGGTGGCAAACCATTTTAAGAGAGTTAAAAGAAGAGACACGAATTGACCAAGTTGAGTTACATACAGCAGACTTTCTAGAGCAGTTCTACGAAGCAAAAAATAACCGTATCATGGTTATCCCATGTTTTGTGCTATTTTGTCCGCCTAACCAATCAGTTGTTCTTAACGAAGAGCATACAGAGTATCGCTGGTGTACGCTTGAAGAAGCTAAGCAGCTGGCTCCGTTTGCCAATCAGCATCACCTCTATGAACATGTATGGAAGCATTATGTAGATGTGGCATCACTAACGCCATTTACGCTGATCGATCAAAAGGGCTAAATGAACGGCAACGGCTTTGATTAGTTTTTATAGAGAGGTTTGTTCTCATAAAATGAAGCGTTAGGATTTGCGCTGAGCGTTCACAATAAAAAGGAATAACATCTATGGATGAAGTTACATGCCAAGAGACGTATCAAGGAAATCACTTACAGAAGCGTTTTTCCGTCTCGCAAAGGGTCTCAATTGAGCCCCTCAACACGAAACACGCGTCCGCTTTACTAGAGGTTGTGAACACTCACCGAGAGAGCCTCGAGGGCTATCTACCTTGGACGGATTCTGTCACGAATCATAGAGAGGCCGTGAACTACATTTCCCTGCGAGTGAACAGTAACGCGCTGGATTCCCACTGGTGTGCAATTTATTTTGATGAGCAGCTTACGGGTGTTATTGGCATTAAAGGTGTGGATTTACATACACGTGTTACTGAAATTGGCTACTGGCTTGCCAATAATGGGCGAGGCCATCGTGTGATTGATCAAGTACTCGCAGTATTGATCCCTTTTTTGAAGCAGAAAGGGCACGCACAATTCATTCAGTTCCATTGTATGGAAGATAACATCGCTAGCATCAATATTGCTGAGCGTGCAGGCGCCACATTAAAAGAATACGTTGATCATGAGTTTGATATGCTTGACCGCTCTCAACGACTAGGCATTTATGAACTACGTTTGATGTAGTATCCACCCCAGAGATATTTTAATCAGAGTTCGAACTCTAACTTCACGAGCGCTACAATAGTAACATTGTTGCGCTCGTGTTAACTTGGAGCGTCATTGGTAGAAACTAGGCTAGGAGAAGCATCATGAACGCAATCACAGAGGTTGAAGTAGATAACTTGTTACAGCAAAGCCTCGAACGCTTAAAAGCGGCATATGCAGCCGAGCCTTATCCTAGTTTGGATGAACGTAAACAGCGCCTCGTTTTGTTAAAAAAATCGCTGCTTGAGAACAAACAAGCTTTGGTTGAAGCGTTAAGTGACGATTTTGGCTATCGTTCAGAATTTGATACCGCCATGACCGACGTTTTGCCAACGGTCTCGCATATTAATTATACCCTCAAACGACTAAAAAAATGGTGCAAACCCAGCAAGCGCGAATCCGGCTTATTGCTCGCACCTTCTAAAGTCACCGTTCAGTATCAACCGTTAGGTGTCGTCGGGATCATTTCACCGTGGAACTTTCCTGTGATTTTGAGCCTTGCGCCTTTAGTGACAGCATTGGCTGCTGGCAACCGCGTGATGATGAAGCTCAGCGAATTTACGCCAAAAACCAATAAAGTCATCGTCGATATTTGCCGTGGGTTGTCTGAGTATGTCGAAGTTTTTGAGGGTGAAGCAGACGTCGCACAAGCATTCAGCCAACTGCCATTCGATCACCTTTTGTTCACGGGTTCTACGAGTGTTGGTCGCGCAGTGGCAAAAGCGGCAGCGGAAAACCTTACCCCGGTGACGTTAGAGTTGGGTGGAAAGTCCCCGGTGATCATTGCAAAAGATGCAGACATGAAGAAAGCCGTTGATGCTATCTTGTTTGGTAAATGCATTAATGCAGGCCAGATTTGTGTCGCGCCTGACTACGCGTTTGTACCGCAAGAACGTGTCGAAGAGTTCATTTCGTTATTCTTAAAACGTTTTGAAAAGCTCTATTTAAAATCCAACAAGAATCAAAAGCTGACCCATATTGTCAACCAACGACAATATGATCGTTTGACTGCGCTACTTGAGGATGCAAAAGCGCAAGGTGCTAACCTTCACACTGTTGAAGCGTCGCCCCAAGAGGAACGACTTCTGTATCCTCATTTGGTCACGGATGTGTCGCCGAATATGCGAATCATGCAAGAGGAGATCTTCGGGCCATTTCTACCTGTTAAGCCCTACAATGCCGTTGATGAAGCGATTGACTACATTAATCAGCGCCAAAGACCACTTGCGCTGTATGTTATGTCGGACGACAAATCGACCATCAAACATATTGTACGCAACACCCACAGTGGTGGCGTCGGCGTTAATGATACGGTTTTACATGTTGGCGCTGAAGATGCGCCTTTTGGTGGCGTTGGTGAATCGGGTATTGGGCATTATCACGGAGAGGAAGGATTCAGAACTTTTAGTCATGCGAAAACCATTCTTCACACACCGAAATGGTTGCCAAGAACGAGCGTATTAATGCGCCGTAGGGCTATGGCGATAAAAGCGATCCAAAAGATCTTTGTTCGATAATAATTATGATTTGATTGATAAAAAACCGCCCGAATAGGCGGTTTTTTGTTTCTATATGCTCTGAAACGCTGAGCACCAAAGTCCGAGAAACTTCCATCGCGTGCTACCAACAAAACAAAGAAAGGCTCTTGTTGAAAGAGCCTTGTTCAGGAAGTGTCGAGAGATCTTGGCAAGTTTAATGCAGAACTTCACTGCTGAATCTTAGATATCTACAGTCGTTCATCAGTTCTTTAAACGCCTTTCGGTCCAGCTTAATCAGAGTTTCATGATCGCCAGCTTCAAGGTAGACATGTTCCAAGTTTGCTAGTCTTTCATCGCAAACTGTCGACATGTGGTAAGGGCTACCAATCGGTGGAATAGCGCCGTGTTCACAATCGGTGAAGAGTCGGTAAACCATACGCTCTTTCACCAAGTGGAAGGTGGCATTAAATTCGTCGTTTAATCTCGACAAACTGATTTTGTTGTTGGCAGGTAAGACCGCCATCATATGACGCCCTTCATGATCCTCTAGAATCACACCTTTTGCGATATTCATTAAAGGCACACCTGCTGCAACACCACTTTGTAGCGAGCTATGACTGTGGCTGTGATTCACGGTTTGAAAGTGAATGTTATGCTCAGTCAAATATTCATCTAATCGGGTTGCAATCGTCATATAGCCTCCACGTGTATGAGACCCATAAAAAGTATAGGTTAGTCGGGCGACAATCGCGCATTTTACTCGGCGACACTGACGCTCTTTACGCTCCTGTTCTACGCTTATTGCAAGCCAGCGAGAAAGCATGGTTAACAATAATAAATAGGGGGCAACATGAGCAAGCCAATCATCGCTGATAACAAGCCGATCAAAGTAGAGTTGAAAGCTGGGCAAGAATATTACTTCTGCCGATGTGGGCGTTCTAAAAAACAACCTTACTGCGATGGGTCTCATTCGGGAACCGGCTTAAAGCCAATGAGCTTTAGTGCGGAAAAAGACGAAGATGCCTATCTCTGCCAATGTAAGCATACCGCCAATGCTCCTTTTTGTGATGGTACACACAAGCGATTTACCGCAGAGCAAGTCGGTAAAGAGGGACCGGAACAAAAGCGAGAGAAAAGAGACAAACCAACGGCGTCTGCTACTCAAGAAGAACCAACCCTCGAGTTTATCCACCAATTAGCGAGAGAAGGACTCTCTAAACTCGGTCATCATGGTCCGATGGCTGCAATGGGGGTTCCTAGGCATTTGCTACCACATTGGGATGCTATACAAATCATGGTGGCGCAAATGGCGACACAACCGTTGTTGGAAGACGTTCCTGTGTCTACCGAGTTGATTGTGGGACCAAATGCGCGTAAGCCGCTCAGACTCGCTATTCCTTTGTTGGTGTCGGACATGAGTTTTGGCGCACTTTCTGAAGAGGCGAAAATTGCGCTAGCAAAAGGTGCAGAGTTGGCAGGGACTGGGATTTGCTCTGGTGAGGGTGGCATGTTACCGGAAGAGCAAGCCGCTAATTCACGGTATTTCTATGAGCTTGCTAGTGCTCAATTTGGCTACGACGAATCTAAGCTTCTTAATGTTCAGGCGTTTCACTTCAAAGGCGGGCAAGGAGCAAAAACGGGCACGGGTGGTCATCTGCCTGCAAATAAAAATGTAGGTAAGATCTCTCAGGTGAGAGGCATCCCCGAGGGACAACCAGCGATATCACCACCAACGTTCAAAGATCTTCACACTACTCACGATTTCAGAAAGTTTGCTGACAGAGTTCGTGGCATCACAGGCGGTATTCCAATTGGATTTAAACTCAGTGCCAACCATATTGAGCAAGACATTCAGTTTGCGCTTGATGCTGGGGCTGATTACATCATCTTAGATGGTCGCGGTGGTGGCACGGGTGCGGCGCCAACTATGTTCCGTGATCATATTAGTGTGCCCACCATTCCTGCATTAGCTCGTGCACGTAAGTATTTAGATGAAAAAGGTGCAAGTGACGGCGTCACATTAATCATCACCGGTGGGTTGCGAGTTCCTACGGATTTTGTCAAAGCGTTGGCACTTGGAGCAGACGGAGTAGCGATAGCAAACAGTGCGATGCAATCGATCGGTTGTGTCGCGGCTCGCATCTGCAACACCAATAATTGCCCGGCAGGCATTGCGACACAAAATGCCGATTTGAGGCAGCGTCTCGACGTTGAAAAGTCATCCCAGCAACTGAAAAATTTCTTCGAATCTTCGGTTGAGCTCATGAAAGTCATGGCGAGGGCGTGTGGTCATCACGCTCTGAATGAATTTAGTCATCATGATTTAGCTACCTGGGATCACAACATGGCGAGGCTGTCTGGGATTAAGTATTCAGGTATGGACTTAAACTGATCTCTATCCATATTTTCTGCATATAGGTACATGTTTGATAACAATTATTTATTCGCTGAAATGTTTGAAATTTTGACTTGGCGTTAACTAAAAAAACAGTGTATGAACTACGCTGTTTGAGGTGGATATTCGATTTATTGAATAACAAAGAGTGGTTACCACAACCACGACACGAAGGAGCATTATATGAGCAAAGCAAACGGCGGTTCGGTAGGTAAATGTCCAGTTATGCATGGTGGGCAAACATCTACAGATAAGTCGGTGATGGATTGGTGGCCGAATGCCTTGAACTTAGACATCCTGCATCAACACGACTCCAAAACCAACCCATTTGGTCAGGACTTTAATTACAAAGAAGAACTGGAAAAGCTAGATGTCGAAGCACTTAAAAAAGATTTAAAAGATTTAATGACTAATAGCCAAGACTGGTGGCCTGCCGACTGGGGACACTACGGTGGTTTAATGATCCGAATGGCATGGCATGCAGCGGGCAGTTATCGTATTGCGGATGGCCGTGGCGGTGCTGCTACAGGCAACCAACGCTTTGCTCCTCTCAACTCTTGGCCAGATAACGCCAACCTCGATAAGGCTCGACGCCTTTTATGGCCAATCAAGAAAAAATATGGCAACAAACTAAGTTGGGCAGACCTGATTGTCCTTGCCGGTAACATGGCGTACGAATCCATGGGTTTTAAGACCTTTGGCTTTGCGTTTGGACGAGAGGACATTTGGCACCCAGAAAAAGACACTTACTGGGGCTCTGAGCAAGAATGGTTAGCCACAAGTGACGCTGATAACAGCCGCTACTCTGGTGAGCGAGATTTAGAAAACCCGCTTGCTGCGGTAATGATGGGTCTTATCTATGTGAACCCTGAAGGGGTAGACGGTAACCCAGATCCTCTCAAAACAGCACATGACATGCGAGTGACCTTTGCGCGAATGGCAATGAACGATGAAGAAACCGTCGCGCTCACAGCTGGTGGTCACACGGTGGGTAAGTGTCATGGTAATGGTGATGCCGCAAACCTTGGCCCAGAGCCCGAAGCAGCAGACGTTCATGAGCAAGGTCTTGGCTGGATTAATCACAAAACACGTGGTATCGGCCGTGACGCGGTAACGAGTGGTATTGAAGGTGCTTGGACAACACACCCTACACAATGGGATTACGGATACTTCCACCTACTATTTAAGTATGACTGGGAACTGAAAAAGAGCCCAGCCGGCGCATGGCAATGGGAGCCAATCGACATTGAAGAACAAGACAAGCCTGTCGATGTTGAAGACGGTTCTAAGCGCTACAATCCAATCATGACCGACGCCGATATGGCGCTCAAAATGGACCCTGAATATCGTAAGATTGCAGAAAAGTTCCAAAATGACCCTGCGTACTTTGATGACGTTTTTGCTCGTGCCTGGTTTAAGTTGACACACCGCGATCTAGGACCAAAATCATGTTATTTCGGCCCAGATGTGCCAAGCGAAGATCTTATTTGGCAAGACCCAACGCCCGCAGGTAAGACAGACTACGATGTCGATTTAGTGAAAACAAAAATTGAAGCAAGTGGCCTATCCATTAGTGAGTTAGTCAGTACGGCGTGGGATAGCGCGCGTACTTACCGTGGCTCTGACCGTCGAGGAGGTGCAAATGGCGCGAGAATTCGCTTGGCTCCGCAAAAAGATTGGCAAGGGAACGAACCTGAACGTCTAAGCCGTGTTCTTGCTGTGCTAGAAAAAATAGCAGCAGAAGAGGGCTGTAGTGTTGCAGACGCTATCGTGCTTGCTGGGAACGTAGGTATTGAACTGGCTGCGCGTGCCGCAGGTCATGATGTTTCCGTGCCATTCGCGCCAGGCCGAGGTGATGCCACCCAAGAGATGACGGATGTGGAATCGTTCGAAGTACTTGAGCCTGTTGCTGACGGTTTCCGAAATTGGTTGAAGAAAGACTACGCGGTTAAGCCAGAAGAGCTTTTATTAGATCGTGCTCAGCTTATGGGGCTAACGGCGCCAGAAATGACGGTACTTATCGGTGGTATGCGCGTTCTAGGCAGTAACTACGGCGGTGGAAAAGAGGGCGTATTTACTGAGCGAGTCGGCACTTTGTCGAATGATTTCTTCGTGAACCTTACTGACATGGCATATACGTGGAAACCAGTGAGTGCTAATCAATATGAAATCCGTGATCGTAAAACCGACGCTGTGAAGTGGACGGCTACTCGAGTGGATCTTGTCTTTGGTTCAAACTCGATCCTGCGTTCGTATGCGGAAGTGTATGCGCAAGATGATAATCAGGAAAAATTCATCCATGACTTCATCGCCGCATGGACGAAAGTCATGAACGCGGATCGTTTTGACTTGCAATAAGTGAAACGATGTTCATCGATAGATGCGTAAACAAAGTTGATGAATAAGTAAGAGAGGCGGGCGAAAAGCTCGCCTTTTTCTTTACCTATCTTTTTACTTTGATTGTTACTTTGATTGAAAATTAAGCTCATTTGAACCATAATAACTGGACCATATGAACCACAGGAGCTTGATATGGCAACTGCAGCATTAAAAAGCTTCAAACCGAAACAACCTCATAAAGCCAATTTCTGGTTTATGTTGGGTATTGAAGACGCTGAAACAGGTCGCACTGATGCGGTTCACAAAGGCTTTGAGCCAAAGGTGTATCGCAATATTGTTGAGCGTGTGAAGCTTTCTCAGAGTGAGTTTCAAAACGTCACATTGATACCTGTCAGCACGGTCAAGCGTCGTCTAAAAAACGATGAACGCTTCAATACGCAAGAAAGTGACGCAATCTATCGATTAGCGATGTTATTGAAACTCGCGACAGAACTGTTTGACGACGAAGAGCGCGCGTTAAAATGGATGAGAGAGAATGTGTATGGCTTAGGTGGAAAACGTCCACTTGATATGGTCTCGACCACGGTGGATTTTGAAATCGTAAAAGATTTGATCGGCCGTTTAGAGCACGGGGTATTCTCGTAATATGAAGCTCTATCGTCTCACACAAAAGAAATTTGCTGACACGCCATTCAGCCCCGTTGGCGCAAAGTTATTTGGAGGGCGATGGAACTCAAAAGGAACCGAAGCCCTCTACTTCTCTGAATCGGAATCCCTTTGCTCGTTGGAAGTGTTTGTTCACGTAAACAACGATCCTGCTATCACCAAACTTTACGATTTATATCGTATTGAAATGCCAGAATACCTCATCGCCACCTTAGATGAAGAAGATCTCCCTGTGACGTGGCGAGCAATACCGGCGAGCGAGTCTACACAGTACATTGGTGATCAGTTTCTCAATGATCCTCATCCAGAGTTTGCCGCGCTGCAAGTGCCTTCAACGATTTCACCTCGTGATAAAAACTACGTGGTGAATCCAAATCATCCCAAAATGAAAGAGATCATCAAGAAAGCCGAAAAGCTCGATTTCGCGTTTGATCCGCGCATTTTCAAATAGACGCCTAGCTTTGTCTTGCTTTAAAGCATTCAGCGCTTACCTGAGATAAACGCTGAAGCATAAAAGTTTATTTCCTTGGTTATTGTCGGTCGTAAGTGAACTGTTGCGCTTCATTTGTAGTGTTGAGGTAATGCCCAAGCACCAACTCAGCACCTTTGTAAGATAAATGGCTGTCATCCGTATACATCGCATTGTTTGCTCCAACTCTCATTCGACATACGCCATTTCTGCAAATGGCATCGGTCAAGTCGACAAACTCAACGTGCTCAAATTGCTCAAAGTAGTTCACTAACTTCGCCACGTTTTGAGGGTGATGTTGTTTGGGAGAAAAGTCGCAGGCAGACTCTTCTGTCTCGCCAAACAAACGCGCTTTCCAAAGGCATTCTCCTACCGGAAAAGGTGCAGAAGGGGTTGGACCGAAAACGACCACTTCCTTTCCTTTCAGTTCATTCAATAATTTGGTTAATGATGCTTCATAATCGGCTTGTGAAAGCTCTTTATTGAAATTAGAAGAGATAACAACGCGACGAATGGAAGGGGTACTTAGAATTGTATCGACAGCCTCATTGAAGAACTGTCGGCAAGAAATTGAGCCAGCAGCTTCTAGGATGTCGACATAACCGACCGCACAGGAATCTTGAGTAAGTTGCACCACGCCAGTTGGTGTTACTTCGGATAGACGCTTCACGTAAACCATGCTGTGACTATTGCCTAACACAGCGATGGCGGGCTGCGGCGCAGACGAGCACACATCGTTAACGTTGGTGTTGCCGTTGCAATCTAAACCATAACCGTTGTTAACTCGCATGGCCTCGAAAAATGCGCTTCTTTCTGGAAAACCACCGTTTTGATGACCGATAACGCCGAGCGTTAGCAAGGGCAACGTCAACAACACAATAACCGCGGACACAGTGCGCATGCTCATGGCTTTTCGGCTACGGAACGGCTTTTCAATAAAGCGCCAAGTGAAGTAAGAAAGTACAAAAAGAGTGACAACGTAAAGTGGGATATTGATGTCTTGTGTTGTGTCCAACACGTAGCGGTAAAAGACAAATAATGGAATGTGCCACAAGTATAAGCTGTAGCTGATTAAGCCGACGAACACGACCCACTTTAGGCTCAGTAATCTACCGCAGACATTGTCTTTAGAGGCAAACAAAATCACCAACGCGCTACCGATGACCGGCACCAGCAGCGTAATGCCCGCGCCATCTTGCGATTTTTCAAACAAAAGCGCGGAAGCCAATATCAAAACGATGCCAATGGTTGCTAGAGTATCGTTAGATTGAACTTGGACTTTTCTCATCACTAATGCGAGTAATGAACCGGTTGCCAGTTCCCAAGCACGAGAGAAGATCATGTAGAAGGCGAAATCAGGATCGTTGCTCGTATAGACAATAGTCATCAAACTCAGCGCAAATACCGCGATGAAAAAAGTCAGGTAAAACGCGTTTTTACCACGAGCGAGTAGCATGAGTAGCAAAGGAATGACAATGTAGTACTGTTCTTCAACGCCCAAGCTCCATGTGTGGAACAGCGGGTTGGCTTGATCTTCTAAACCGAAGTAATTGTGGCCTTTCAAATACAGAAGAATGTTGGATGCCGAAAGAATGGAAGACACCGCAAATTGACCAACGTCTTTGTGTGCTTGCGGCAAAAAGAGCCACCAAGACATCAAATAGCTGACGGCGATCACCACCAGTAAGAGGGGGAGTATGCGACGAATGCGTCGCTCATAAAAATCACCAAGGCTGAACTTCTGGTTTTCTAAGTCGTTAATCACGATGGTAGTGATCAAATAGCCGCTGATCACAAAAAATACGTCGACGCCAATAAAGCCACCAGCGAATTGCTCAACTCCTGCATGAAACAAAATCACCAACGTGACAGCAATCGCCCTTAATCCGTCTACTTCTGCTCTGTAAGTCATATCGTGTTGCTCCAACATTCCGTTTAATGAAGTAGAGCAAAATATGAACCAGAAATAATGTTTATTTAAATTAGTGCTTTAAAGTGATTTTCAAAATGAAAATGCTAGGTGGGTTAACGAATTCCCAAATTGAATTTCAATATGGAAACCCCATAAAGAATGATCTTAAGAAGCGCTAAATCAAAGAACGTAAAGCGCGAGGCACTTAGACTTCATTGAAAATGATTACGCTAAAGAAACGATGACAAAGAATACGATTCAGGAAACAATTGCCAGCTTTACTTGTATCGAAGAGGCTTTGAATTACTTCGACATCGAGTTTGATAGCCGATTTATCGAAAACAATCGAACCGAGTTGGTTAAGAGGTTTCACGGCTACTTAATCCTCACTAAACCGGATGATTGGTTTTCAGGTCGTCGTGCTTTAAAGAATGCTTACTGTAAAGTACAACGCAGTTTGCTCAGTAAAAAGACGCGCTCTGCGTGTCGAGGTTGTACATCTTGTCAAAGACGTTAATTCTGGTGGCTTGCCTAAAAAGAACCCTGCATCTTGGCGTCACAGGGGGAAGAGCAAGGTTCTTTTGGGCAAGCTATTGGTTTGTCGCGAGTTGCGAATCAGCTTTACGTAGATGAATTAACCCGCGTGGTACGCAGGGTAGTCCACTAAGCCTTTTTCACCGCCGCCGAACAATGTGGCAGGGTCATGTTCTGCCAGTGGATAGCCATGCTTGATGCGGCTTGGTAAGTCTGGGTTTGCAACAAACGGACGGCCAAAGCCAATCATGTCAGCTAAACCACTTTCAATCGCGTGTTGCGCCTTTTCTGCGTTGTAACGACCGGCATAAATCAGTGTACCTTTGTACGCCTCACGAACTGCGGTTTTAAAGTTGTGCGGAGTGTCTGGCGCGTCGTCCCAATCTACTTCTGCAATGTGAATGTAAACCACATTGAGTTTATCAAGCAGCGCTGCAGCGGCGGTGTAGGTTTCGACTGGCGTACTATCAACGGTGCCATTTAACGAAGTGAATGGTGCAAGACGAACACCAACACGCTCAGCGCCAATAGCTTGCGTCATCGCTTCTATCACTTCACCAAGAAAACGCAGACGGTTTTCAATAGAGCCACCGTATTCATCGGTGCGGTTATTCGCTTCAGAATCGATAAACTGGTTAACCAAGTAGCCATTCGCTGCATGAAGCTCGATACCATCGAATCCGGCTTCTATCGCGTTTAGTGCGGCTTGGCGGTACTCTTCAATAACGTTCTTGATGTCTTGTCTGGTCATTTCACGTGGCACAACCACGTCGACAAAACCCGGTTCGTCTGTGCCGTTATCGACAAATACTTTCACGTTTTCTGCTTTTAGCTCAGAAGAAGAAATAGGTTGCTCACCGCCAATGTTATCAGGGTGAGTCACGCGACCAACGTGCCATAATTGCGCGAAGATAACGCCGCCTTTCTCGTGCACCGCATTAGTTACTTTTTTCCAGCCAGCAATTTGCTCTGGGCTGTAAATGCCTGGTGTCCATGCATAGCCTTGACCCATTGGCGAAATTTGTGTGCCTTCAGCAACGATTAAGCCCGCTTCAGCACGTTGAGCATAGTAGGTCGCCATCATGTCGTTAGCGATATTACCTGGTTGAGAAGCACGAGAGCGCGTCATCGGAGGCATAACGATACGGTTTTTTAATGAGAGAGAGCCAAGTTGAATGGGTTGAAATAATGCGTCTGTCATAGGAAACCTCGTTATTTTTGAGTTTGGATAAGTTCGATTTGGTAACCATCGGGATCTTTAATGAACGCGATGTGAGTTTCTCCGCCTTTCATTGGACCTGGCTCGCGAGTAACGTTGCCACCAAGCGCTTTAATTTTTTCGCAAGCGGCGTAAATATCTTCAGACCCCAGTGCCATGTGTCCGAATGCGTTACCCAAGTCGTAACTGTCGGTATCCCAGTTATAAGTTAGCTCGATGGTCGCGCCATCTGGTTGATCAGGGTTACCAACAAACACCAGTGAGTAACGGTATTCTTGGTTTTCAAAACGATCCAAAACACTCATTCCCAGAACTTTTGTATAAAATTCGATAGATTTGTCTAGGTCAGCTACACGGATCATCGTGTGGAGAAACTTCATAAGTCGCCTTTTCATAACGTTGCGTAATCACTATGCAAACCATATCGCCACTCTAAATAAACTGGAAATTATCGTTAATTATTAAAATGATTATTTAGTGTTATGAAAAGCGAGGTTGCTGGCCCTGCAACATGCAAACAAAGATTACTCGCCGTTTCTTTTTAATTGTTGGCATATGCTAATTACTCTTTTGAGAAACCGAGTTACTATCATGTCTACAAACAGCTATTGTCATTACACTCACGAATCTCATCATCAATGTGCGGTTTGTTCTTCAATTAATGTGAATCCGAACTCTTTGGCCGTGAACTACCAATACCTAGCCGATGGCTCTGTTGTCGGAGAGTTTCACGTTTTACCGCGTCATCAAGGTTACACAGACCTGTTGCATGGTGGTATTGCCAGTTCGCTTCTCGATGGTGCAATGACGCATTGTTTGTTATCTAAAGACATTCAAGCCCTTACGGCGCAGTTGGATGTGCGCTACCATGAACCTATTCAGTTAGATGATCGAGTCACGATTACTGCACACTGTGAAGGTGAACGACGCGGTATATATCAACTGGTGGCTCAATTGCGGGTCGAAAGCGAAGTTAGAGTGACGGCTAAAGGGAAGTTTATTCGTCCTAAAAAGGCATAAATAAAAACGTGTTCTACGGAGAGGCAATGAAGAAATTTGATGAGCTGTATGCAATTGCGACGAGAAAATCTCAATATGACCAAACCAATACTTGGTTTAAAGGTGTAGAGACTTATCTGGAGGCCATTGGCAAAGAAGTTGATGAAGTCCGCGAAGAGATTCGTGAGGATCGCCTTTGTCATTTGGAAGACGAGTTAGGCGATGTGTTGTGGAACTATCTTAACGTATTAAAAGCGTTGGAAAGAGAAAAGGGGATAGATCCTGAGAAAGTACTCGAAAGAGCCTGCAACAAATACGATCAGCGTGTATCTGCGATTGAGTCGGGACGCAGTTGGGATGAAATAAAACAGCAGCAGAAACAAGCCTTGAACGCAGAGCATGAAGTCGCGCAGTTAGAAGATGTAAAGAGCCAATAACTGCGCTTGGTATTGAAAGGATAGATTAATAGGGAATACCTAGTCAGCCCTTGGAGCTGTTGACCAACAGTAGGTCACAAGGTGGTTGGTCAAGTAACGTGTCTACAGTGCTGCCAGACCAAAATTGGGATGACATGCTTCGTTTACATGCACCCATAATCAAAATCGCTGCTTGTGATTGCTTAACTGCTTTTGGTAACGCCGTTTCAGGGTTTCCTTCCGGTAATAGTAATGGAACTCGCGTTAACTTTTGCGCAGTAATAAAATCTGTAATGCCTGCTTTTTGATTGCTTAATATCTCTGCACGATAGCGAGAGAGGTATGGCGCGACGTATCGGCAGTAAACGAGCGTCATTTTCCCGCTTAAGGTTTGTTCTAATTTTGAGCCTCGCGAGACGATGGCTTTATCTACTATCGACTTTTCATCCCCTCGATGAAGTGGGTCGATTGCACAAAGCATGTTGGCGTGAGAAGGCCATGACCGCTCACTCAGTAGCAACAAGTCGCAATCTTGTTGTGCTAGTTCTGTGAGCATCGTTTGAATCTCGTGTTTGTTAAAGTGTCCCACGAGCAGTAAGTCAGTGTGGTCAACAAGTCGTTTCGCAACTTGCTCAACCCAATGGCTCCCTTTGAAATGCTCGTAAGAGAGCGTTGGTGTTTCAAGCTCTTCTTCTTCACAAAGTTCGACAATTAATGCGTTGAACTTTAAGGTCCAAGCTTCAAACTCAGCTTGTCTTTTTTCTATATGGTCAGAGTTGAAACTGAGAAAATGAGCGAATGCGTGATCTTCACTTCGGCGATGGTCTTCCACTAAAACTACAATAGGCTGAGCCAGCGCTGTCGAAAATTGAATCACTTTACGAAGCACCTTACGACTTGGTAAGGCGGCCTGCTGAGTCAGAAAAAATACAGGTGCCATTGATTACTCCATTATCAAACAAGGCGAATGAGCCTGACACACATTCAAGTCTATACCATGAACTGATGCAGAGGCGTTTTGTTTCTGCGAGCGAAATATAAATTCCGCAATTAAGTCAACTATCGCCTAGAATTTTAACATCAAGAATTCATGCCTTCGGATAGCACATATCGTCAATACGGCGAATGTGGTAGTGAAAGCTATAGGTAAAAGTAATGATAGATTCCAACCAATTGCAAATTAACCGCAAAGTGCCACATTTGCTTGCTGAGATCATTAAAGCGATAGAATCGACCGAAGACTTGAGCTTTTTGAAAGACTATCAAGAAGCACAGATTGCGAACATTTTGGAATCGGTCAACATTGCTTACCGTAAGCGTGTCATAGAAGCAGTGCCGCCTGAGAAGTATTGGACGGTATTAAATTTGCTCCGATACGACACCGCCAAGCACATTCATCAATCACTCAATAAAGACTTACAACATGAACGCTTGGCGTACATAACGGATTCAGAACTGATCATCTTTGCGGACTTTCTACCGACCGAGTTTGTGGATGAGTACCTTATCGACCAAAATGAAGAGTCGGTCGCGCATATCCAACAAGCATTGTCGTATGAAGACAACAAAGTTGGACGTTATGCCGAGCCTCACTTTCTGGTCGCAAACCCTAAAAACAGCGTAGGAGGCATCAAAACCGAGCTGCTAAAACGCGGGCAAAGTCCTGTGCGGTTGATTATTGTGCGTGATGCAAGTGGTGTGATTGGTACGATAGAGCCGCATACCCTGTTGCTGCACGAAAATCATATCAAACTTACCGACTTGACCGTAGTTACGCCAATTCTAGAAGATATTCAAACGATTCAAAGCGTCAGCAAACAAGTCTCGATTGATGGTGGAGCACATTGGTTTCCTATCATGGCTGGTGGCAAAATTATGGGCGTCTTGTCGATGGCGACCATTGCGATTACGTTGCGCGAACTCAGCCTACAAGCTGTAGTGGCAGAAAACGTACGAAGCGAAGAAGATTTGTTCACACCATTAAGCGTGGCGACAAGGCTAAGAGCACTTTGGTTGGTGATTAACTTGCTGACCGCTTTCGTAGCCTCCGCCATCATTGGGCTTTTTGATAATGTGGTCGAGCAAGTCGTTGCGCTTGCGATCTTAATGCCCGTTGTGGCGAGTATGGGCGGCATCGCGGGTAGCCAAACCTTAGCGGTGGCCATTCGAGGTATCGCACTAAACCACTTGCACCAAAGTAACTTGAAGCTATTGGTGAATAAGGAATTAAAAATCGCCACCATTAATGGTTTAATTATGGGATTGGTGATCGCGGGTGTCGTTTACATGGTGTTTGACTCTTTGCCATTGGCGCTTATTATTTGCTGTGCCATTTTCCTCAATAGTTTGGCGGCCGCGGCATCGGGTACGTTGATACCATTCACGTTGAAAAAGTTTAACATTGACCCCGCCGTGGCTGGCTCGGTAGTATTGACGACCGTTACCGATGTCGTTGGTTTCTTTGCGTTCTTAGGCTTAGGTGCCATTTTCTTGATATAAATATCCAATTGACGCGTTAACTAGCAGAACCAATCGCACCATTTCCCAACCCAGTATTTTGGGCGAGCTTGCTTCACTCAGCATTCCTCCGTTTTCCATAACCGATGAACACGTCGTTTCGGTTCTTACTTTGTATATCTCTTCACTGCCCAGTTCTATTCCCCAAATTTCCCACTACCGATCTCGCTTAACGCTGGCGTGCCAAATGCCAATTTCAAACGCCAGATGATGCCCATTTTCCTGGCTGTACACGCATTACTTCACTCAAACAAAAAATAAGGAAAAGATTTTGAATAAACTTATCGTATTCTCTGGTGGTCCCGGTGCAGGGAAAACTTCGGTAATCGAACAGCTAAAAACACAAGGTTTTATCTGCGCGCCAGAAACCGGCCGTCAAATAATACAAACGCAGGTTGCCAATCACGGTTCAGCATTACCTTGGAATGACAAACAAGCTTTTCGAGACGAAATGATGAAGGCAGAAGTGAGCAATTACCGAGCTTTCAATGTCCACCAAGGGAATGTGTTTTTTGATCGCAGTATTGTGGACGTATATGGCTACAGTAAGTTGGAACAACTGCCAATCTCGCATGAGCTCATCACGCATTGCCAGACGCTTCGTTATCATTCTCAAGTATTCATTTTTCCACCGTGGACGTCGATATTCAGCAACGACGAAGAGCGAAAGCAAGATTTTTCTGAAGCGGTGGCTACGTATCAACAGATGGTCAACGCTTATCACAAATTTGGTTATCAATTGATCGAAGTGCCCAAAATGTCAGTCGAAGACAGAGTAGCGTTTATTCTCGGCTCAGTCATCGAACAAGGCTGAAAGATGATTGATGCAAACAAATGCGTAAGGCGATTGTGAGCACGACAACAATATGCGTAAAGGGAGTTATTTATACTGGATAAAATTCAATAACTTAATTGAGTGTTATGTCTTTTAAATATCTTACCTTATTGCTCGCAACGACGAGCATGAGCAGCTTTGCTGATGTAGGCCTGCCTTCGGGGGATGATTGGTTAAACCATGTGACGAATGGCCTAGCCCCATATTGGATGATGGAAAGCGCGCATGGACAACCTGCGGGGAATTTTCCGACTTTTCGTTGTGATAACGGTGTCATTCTCGACCCACAAAAGCCGTGTGGAGAATTAAACAAAGGGTGGATTAGCCCGCACTTCGATCGCGAATACACCCGCATGAAATCGCGCCAAACTTACGCTTATGGCGTGCTTTTTCATCTTACGGGTGACAAGCAAGCATTAGAGCTGGCAAAGAAAGGGGCTTATTACCTGATTGATCATCTACAAGATGAGAAAAACGGCGGCTTTGTGAGCTTTACGCGTAGTGGGAAACCGGGGATGGAGTGGCAACAACGAACTTCTCAAGACCAAGCTTACGCCTTGGTGGGTTTGGCGATGTACTACTACTTGACTCAAGATCCAAAGGTCGAACAAGCGCTCATCGACCAGCAAGCGTTTATATTTAAACAATACCGACGAAGCGATGATCGCGGTCTGGCTTGGGTTTTGAAAGACGGTGATGGGGAAAGTGCGAAGCAGCAAGAGCTAGTCGCTCAACTTGACCAGATCAATGGCTATCTGTTGTTAACGGCGCCACTTTTACCAGCGCCAGCGCAAGCCAAGTGGAAGCAAGATCTGCAATGGCTGACGAAAGTGATGCTAGATAACTACCATTCCGTCAAAGAGCAGCGCTTTTATGGCGCGATACACCACAAAGCGGTAATGATGCCAGATGCGAAACACAATGATTTTGGACACACCATCAAGGCGTATTGGATGACGTATCTGACTGGTCAGTTGTTGGAAAATTCCAATTGGACAGAGTTTGGTTTCAAAGGAATGAAACACACGCTTAAGCAAGCGCAATATCAGCAAAACTTTGAGCAAGTCAAAGCACTTTTCTCACCAGAATGGCAGAGTAAATGGGCACAAGAGAGCATTCCTGCTTGGCAATCAAGACCATACAAGCACTATAGCTCGTCTTGGGAATGGGCAGAACTCGATCAAGCGGCGATGACAGTTTCTCTTGTCGATGGTTCGATGAAAGAAACGCTTCAATACACGTTACCCACTTTTATGGACGTATGGGTGGATCATCAATATGGAGGAGTCGGTCTGAGTCCTAAATCAACCAAAGCGTTCCATTGGGGAAATGGTTACCACCAGTTTGAACATGCGTTGGTCGGGTATTTGTACGCGCAACAAATGGCAAAACAGCCCGCCAAGCTTTACTACGCGCGACCAGCAGAGAATAAAATGCCACTTAATCCGTATTACTTTAGCGCAGACGTAAAATCGTTGTCGTCACAAAGTGATGGAGTCGCCACCGCGACATTCACCAATATTCGACCTTAGGTTGGTCGATGGTGATGTGTTAGTTAAAGTCCGCGTAAAAGCCAATAAAGTCCTCCGATAGCAAGGATGACTATTAGCTATCTAGGTCTGTCACTAGATAAGCTTCAAGCAGTAATTGTGTAGGTAATGACCCCTGGGCGCTTATAAAAAGCCGTCAGAACCACTGGTTTTGACGGCTTTTTATTTTATGACAGGTAGAGGATTCAATTTTCAGCGCGATAGGTCCATGAAAACTTAAGTGAGATTCCAATCACGTCGCATAGTCTCACTAGTGTCATTGGAAATAAATGAATTGTTTCTGATACATAGAACGTATTAACATGGTTGCACTGGGCCCATATGAGTAAACTTATTGAATATACAATTTGAGAGAGAGGGTTTAGTTTTAAAAAATAACAGTTAGTTGGAATCTAGGTTAAATGAAAATAAAACTATTTAAAAAGCTACAAGTTGTATTTCTTGTGGTGTCAGCATCTTTAATGGTGGGGTGTTCATCTATAGATGCGCATGCTGGTGGCGGATACGGAAAGCCGTTTTCAGGCACCGCGTTATCAGTCGCACGACAACCTTGCTATTTAAGATCTGATATTACTTCTATCGCGTTATACCCACTATCATTGATTGACATTCCTTTGTCGTTAGCAACGGACGTTGTGTTTCTTCCTGTTGATTTAGTCATGGTAGTTACGCCAACAACGAGTTATGGCGGTGTTGTTTCTCTAGGTTGTCCAAGCGGAAGCATGATCTAAAACGCTTATTTTATTCAAATAAATGGAAAGAAATGAAAGTGGAATTAAAAAGTAACTATTCAGAATCAGAAATGAACCAGCCACCATCGGTACTTCTTGTTACGTCTCTGTTGTGTTTGGCGTCCGTTTGTTGGGCTGCATTGCTGTTGGCCATTGAATATATTGTTGGGATAGAAATGAGTGGTACAGGCTTTCTTAGCACGTTAATCCCAGCCATGAGTGTTGGTTATTACTTCGGCTACAAGACTGGAGATGTAATGCCATCAAAAACAAGATGGTATGCTGTTTTACTGTGGACTTTAGCAAGTTTGGTAGTGTTCTCTCTTATCTTAATGTCGTTAGATATTTCTCCGTTTTATTTATTATCTGAGCTCGGTGGGGTAAGTATTTTTATTGCTATCATAATGCTACTAACGATTGGCATCGCCTACTTAATTTTAAAAAGTGGTGAGAAAATGGCGATTAGAGTGTTACTCAAAGCCAAGGAAAGTCAGTAGATAAAATACAACAAACGATTCAATTAGGATCATGACAAGACGCCAGCCATAATGTGCTGGCGTTTTAGTTTCCTGTTTGTAGGATTTTTTGTTTAAAAGGCAAACCCATTTATTGTGTTGTCGTTTGAGTTAATGGTTTATGCC
Organism: Vibrio sp. Vb0888; assembly: GCF_033338835.1. Lineage (NCBI taxonomy): Bacteria > Pseudomonadati > Pseudomonadota > Gammaproteobacteria > Vibrionales > Vibrionaceae > Vibrio > Vibrio sp. Vb0888. The sequence goes on along the minus strand of NZ_JAWOTL010000001.1, from coordinate 213,131 downwards.
TTGTGCGCAAGATAGCTTAGCAGGTTTATGTATCGAGAAACGTGTGTATAATTCGCCACGAATTACGATTTATAGATATGAAAGGTAAGTATGGCAGTCCTCGAAATTCTCTCAATTCCTGATCCAAGGCTTAAAGTAAAAGCAGAAAAAGTCACTGATGTATCGACAATACAAACGTTGATCGACGATATGCTAGAAACACTTTACGCAACGGGCAATGGTATCGGTTTAGCTTCAACCCAAGTGGGCAGAAAAGAGGCGGTTGTTGTCATCGATATCTCTGACGAACGCAATGATCCTTTAATCTTAGTCAACCCAGAAGTGGTGAGCGGAGAAAACAAAGCACTTGGTCAAGAAGGGTGCCTATCTGTTCCTGAGTACTACGCAGATGTAGAGCGTTACACGTCAGTTGTTGTTTCTGCACTAGACCGTGATGGCAACCCGATTACAATTGAGAGCGGTGAGTTCTTGGCGATTGTGATGCAGCACGAAATTGACCACCTATCGGGTAACTTGTTTATTGATTACCTTTCACCGCTGAAGCAAAAAATGGCGATGAAAAAAGTGAAGAAGTACGTAAAATCGCAAGCTAAGTAATATGAAAGGAAGTAACTCACAACCGCGAGTTACTTCCTTGTAAATCAAGAATAGGACGGTAGGGAGAGCGGTTTATCTCTGCTTTTGGGGGACATAACGCTTTACGACCTTCATAAGCTTCTGAAATGAAGAACAGTCCATATGTGACTCATGAGGGCAGGTGGCAACATGGTTTAGGCTGTCTCGCACCGCTTTCAAACGTTTTATTTGCTCATCAATCTCAAGTGCCTTTTTCGTTAGTAAGTCACGATCGATATATGGCTTTGAAACTTCTGATTGATTCAACATTTCTGCCATTTCGTTAAGCGATATTCCAGCGATACGCCCCAAACTAATTAAATTGAGTGTATTGAGTACCTCTGGTGAATATTGGCGTCTCAATCCATTCCTTCCTATCGAGCGAATTAACCCCAGCTGTTCGTAGTACCTGAGCGTTGAAGTCGGCAATCCTGATTTTCTAACCACTTCTGCAATATCCATATTATTCCCCATTGACTTCAAGTTGGCTTTAAGTTGTAGCATGCAACTAAGACCTTAACAAATCAAAAACTTGAGGAGAGAAAAATGCTGCTTTTAATGGGATTGCAAGCGGTGCTAATAGGGATTGGTGCCACTTTGATAATGGATTTATGGGCATGGTTACAAAGGAGAGTGTTTGGTATTCCTTCATTAAACTATGCGTTGGTTGCGCGCTGGGTTTTGTACATGCCCCAAGGAAAGCTTATGCATGCGCCAATTATGGCGTCAGAGGCGATGCCGGGAGAAAAGTCACTTGGCTGGTTTTTGCATTATGCCATCGGCGTTACTTTCGCTTTGGCTCACGTTACTGTTTTTGGTCATCATTGGTTGGTAGAGCCCAGTCTAATGCCCAGCTTAATTACAGGCGTGGTAACGTTGATCTTCCCATTTTTGGTCATTCAACCTTGTCTAGGATTTGGTTTTGCTGCGAGTAAAACCCCAACACCTTGGAAAGCCCGTTTTCTTAGCACATTGGCGCATTTGGGTTATGGTTTGGGTTTATTCATAGCCGGGTTTGCAATCAAAGTTACGAGCCAGTATTTTGCATAGAGAACATGAGCATCATGCAAACGAGTGGCTTTTATCTATGATGCTCAACTCTTGGTTGTTTTTTGCGCTTTGATCATAGTTGACCGATATGTCTAAAGTCTGTTGCATTTATCCAAGACGTAAAGTCGGCGGACATTTAACATTGCCTTAACGTCAGAATGGCAAGCGGTTTACCAAGAAAAACTAAAATTATCTGGTTTGACATAAAGAATATTAAGGGTTTCAGATGGCTTCAAAAGTGGCAGGGATATCAATACTGAGTTTATTGGCAGCGCCAGTTGCGATGGGAGAAACAGCCAGTGCTTATGATTTATGTTTGCTAGACAAAATAAAGCAAAGCAAAGGTGAAGAAACCATAAAGAGCATTCGCGCGCAGTGTGAGCTTGACACAGTAACCAGCACAGTGCCCGCAGATCCAGAAATTGAAGAGCCTGAAGAACTTCAGGAAAGTTTGGTCGACAAGCGTTTGGAATCAGAACGAGAAAACGCGTTCGAACCGTTTAGCCTAGTCGCGCATCGCGTTAACTATATTCTTCCGTTTACATACAGTGATCGTGTAAATAAACGCGCGTATGCCGACACCAAATACGGCGATGAACTGCGTAAGGAAGAGGCGGAGTTCCAAATCAGTTTTAAAGTACCAATGAACTATGATGACTTGTTGTTTGATGGAGATGGTCTGTTTTTTGGAATGACTCTTAAATCATTTTGGCAGGTATACACGGGTGCAGCATCTCGTCCATTCCGTGAAACCAATTATCGTCCAGAGCTTTTTTACTACACCCCAACAGACTGGAAACCACTTGATGGTTCGACTTGGTTAGGTTTTGGTATTGAACATGAGTCTAACGGTCAGAGACAGGAGCTATCGCGCAGTTGGAACCGTGTCTATGCCAACTTAACCTTTGCAAAAGACAATTTTGCGGTTTCTATCCAGCCTTGGTGGCGTATACCTGAAGATGAAAAGACATCGCCTAATGATCCCAAAGGTGATGATAACCCGGATATCGAAGACTATATGGGACACTTTGAGCTATCGAGTGCTTACAAGTGGAATGGTTACGAGTTTACCTTTTTAGGTCGCCAGAACTTTCAAACACATAAGGGTTTTGCAGAACTGGGTGTGTCATTTCCGATTTGGGGCAAAGTTCAGGGGTACGCACAATACTCAGCGGGTTATGGTAAGAGCTTGATCGACTATGATCATAATCAGCAGCGGATTGGTGTTGGTATTGCAATCAACGGTGTTTTGTAGTTTTTCGTAGATGGATAGAAATTAACACTGGCAATTGAAATTTCAATATTTAGAATGCGAGGCTGAAATTGATTTCTAACCTAGAGTGATTTTATGCTTCGTGATTACACCTTCGATTGTCTTGTAACTATGCCTCGCCATGAGCTGGAAGAGTTTAGTGCTCGTATGATCAGTAAAATGGTGCCAGAAGACGTGATGAATGAGCTGTTCACTTTTGATCAAGAAGAAGTGGATAGTGAAGACCGCATGTTGTCTGCACGTCTTGATGCAATGCTACGCATGACAGCAATCGCACTGAGTGAAATTCAACAAGCGTTTGATGACTCAGACAACGCAAAGCAAAATAGCGAGCGAATGACGCGATTGGTGCTTTGGCATTTCTACGCGATCTCATTCCGTTTGGAAGAGGCCATCACGCTAGAAACACACTGTGCGCTAGTGGAAAAACTAATCGAAAATGCACCTTCGGATGTTTTTGCGTGGGTAAAAACATTGACGGAGCTGCTGCACACTTACGCTGAAATCAACGCGAAAGAGAATCCTCAAGACTAAACACCTGTCGTTTATCGTTCAGTAAATTAGAAACAAGGCGAGCCATTTGGATCGCCTTGTTTTTTCGCGTCAGATAAACCTTCGGGTTTGAAATACCAAACAAGCCTAGACTCAGATTTGTTCGTTCACTAGCGAACGGCGTGATTCCTTCTTACACTAAATCAAGGTGTTTGTTGCTAAACAAGCAAATGCATGACTAAGTCGTGTATTATTTTCCACTTAAATGCGGATAATTTATGTCGAAGAACCTTCTGGTTTTTAAATTGGAACCGACTATTGAGCGTGTACGCTTTCCAGCTGAGCTTCATCTATCTAAAGGAAGTGAACGATGGATCCGTTAACGCAAGGTTTATTGGGTGCAGCTTTGCCACTGGCGGTGAGCAACAAGCGAAACCTTGCAGTTGTTGGCGTGTTGGGCGTGGTCTCTGGGATGGCTCCGGATTTAGATGTGCTAATCCGTTCTTCAACTGATCCTTTGCTGTATTTGGAATACCATCGCCAATTTACTCACTCGCTCTTGTTTATCCCGTTTGGTAGTTTCATTTGTGCTTTGTTGTTGTATCCATTGTTCGCAAAAAAGCGAGGACTAAGCTTCCGGCAGAGTTGGTTTTACTGCGCGCTTGGTTATAGTACCCATGCGTTATTAGACGCATGCACCAGTTATGGAACACAGCTTCTATGGCCGATAAGCAACACGCGTTATGCTTGGAACACTATTTCGGTAATCGACCCCGCGTTCACACTCCCTATTTTAATATTGCTTTTGTTTGTTGCACTGAAGCGAAGCCCAAACTATGCCCGCATTGCATTTTTATGGTGCCTGGCTTACCTAAGTCTTGGAACGATACAACGAGATAGAGCAGAAGTAGCTGGTTGGGAAATCGTCAAAGAGCGACAACACAACGCTATACAATTAAAAGCCAAACCAAGTTTCAGCAATCTTTTGGTTTGGAAACTAATTTATGAAACGGAAGAGAGCTACTATGTAGATGCCGTAAGGGTGGGGCGTTCAATAAAAATTTACCCTGGCGAATCAACTCCAAAGTTAAATATAAAAGAGCAATTTCCGTGGCTAAACCCGCAATCGCAACAAGCAAGAGACATCGAACGTTTCCGTTGGTTTTCAAACGGTTTTGTAGCGACGGATCCGAATAATGAAATGCGAATTGTTGATATGCGTTATTCCATCGTACCAAACCAAATTAATGCGTTATGGGGCATCAATCTATCCCCAAAAGCCAGCGCAGACGCGCACGTTGAATACACTGCTCATCGAGGAAGTACTGCAGAAGATCGCCAAGTTTTTTTCAACATGCTTACGGATTTTGAGTGATGGTTTTACTTTGGATGTCGATGCGGTTTCGTAATAACTATTACGCAGACTGAAAGTCCTTTACTAGGGTCGGCTTGCTAGCGAAGAAAATCTTGCCAAACAGGGACTTGTACTTCCAGCCAAGAGACAAAAGCCGTTTAGCTAAGTTCTTGTTTTCAATGATTGCAACCTCAACACCTTGGTAGTGGTAAGGATTGCTTTTGATGTAGTCGATAAATGCAGTAAGCACGCCTTGCCCGCGAACGGAGGGTGCAAAGTTGACTGCTACAATAGAAAAGCGTTGGCTACCTGCTGGGCAACGGACTAAACAGTGCCCAAGAGGATGAGTAATAGTCTCAGAAAATTCAGGAAAAGGGCGAGACTCAAGCTCTTGAGAAAGCGCATCGTATCGCTGACATAGATAAGAAAATAGTTGTTTCGCTTCGCTGTTCATATCGGTGCCGCTTTTGTGTTGCTTGGTTTGAAGGCATTGATGTCTCAAGCATTGTAACCATAGATAGCAACACAAAACGCGGTAAACTTTTTCAGTAATGATTTCCTATTTTTGAAACCTTAATTGTTACAAATGAAGTTGATTGGGTTTTATATGGTAGTTGTGAACGAGTGTTTCTAGTTGAAGGGAGAATACGCTCGTTACTGGATTCTTACTGGAATTCCTTTGTTAAAAGGCGAGCTGCTTGGTTTAATGCCGCTCGTTTAACTGCGAGTGGCATCTTTTGTATTTCGTCACCTTGTACAGCGACGATGGGACATGATGTGGGATCTTCTATCCTAGCTCTTCATGGTCTAAATTATCTCATTAACCACTCAGAGCTAGATTCTTAGTCTCGCCAAGGCTCGCTGGACTGACACAAAAACATCGTTAAACTCCTGTTATTAAATTATTTGGTCCGCCTTTGCTTACTTTTGAACGCTTAACTAGGCGTTACTCCAAGTGCTTAAATTGCAATGCCACAAGTCGCTGATACAACTCACAGCTTTGCATTAATGATTGGTGGTTACCAACATCGACTAACTCGCCATTGTCGAGCACCGCAATTTTATCCGCATGTTGGATAGTCGAAAGACGATGAGCAATAATCAACGTTGTGCGTCCTTTCATTAGAGCTTCAAGTGCTTGCTGAACGTGATGTTCACTTTCACTATCAAGGGCGCTGGTAGCTTCGTCTAGCAGTAAGATTTTTGGATCTTTTAGAATCGCGCGAGCAATCGCAATGCGCTGCTTTTGTCCGCCCGATAGCCTAACGCCGCGCTCGCCTAAAAAGCTGTGATAGCCTTCGGGAAGCTTCTCAATAAACTCATGGGCATGGGCTTTTTTCGCGGCTTCGATAACTTGTTCATCCGTCGCTTTAGGATTACCGTAGCGAATATTATGGAAAACATCATGGCTAAACAGCGCTGGTTGTTGTGGTACGAGCGCCATTTGACGTCGAAGTTCGTTTGGGTCGAACTGTCGAATATCTTCACCACCAAATAACACTTGCCCTTGCTGTGGGTCATAAAATCGTTGCAGCAGTTCGAATAGTGTTGTTTTACCTGCACCAGAAGGGCCGACTAACGCCAGTACTTTTCCTTGTTCAGCGGTTAGATTTAATTCTTTGATTGCTGGTTGATTTAGGCGAGAAGGGTAGTTGAAACTCACCGAATTAAAGTTAATCTCAGCAGGCATGTCGGAACGGACAGGCAAATGGTTGCTTGGCGCTTTAATATCACTGTCTACTTGAAGGATCTCAATCAGCCGTTCGGTAGCACCTGCGGCTCTTTGCAATTCACCCATGACTTCGGAAATGGTTGCAGTCGATGAGGCAACCATAATGGCATAAAACACAAATGCGGCTAGGTCACCCGCAGACATTTTTCCGTGAATCACATCGCTGCCGCCTACCCAAAGCATGCCTGAAATCGCGCTGAACACAATCACAATAACGCCTGATATCAGGATCGCGCGCTGTTTTACTCTCTGTCTGCCTATTTCATAAGCTTTTTCCACCTCGACAGCGAAAGCCGCTTGTTCATGCGACTCTGAGCTAAAACTTTGCACGGTTTTAATATGTTCTATCGCTTCTCCAGCGTAGCTGCCAACATCAGCCATTGAGTCCTGACTTTGACGAGAGAGCGCACGCACACGTCGTCCATAAAACAAAATTGGTACCAAAACCAAAGGCACAGAAGCAAGCACAATCAGCGTGAGCTTAACGTTGGTAGCGAATAACATAATGATGGCACCAAAGCACATCAAAGCGCTACGCATCGCCATTGAGAACGATGAACCGATAATGCTTTGCAGCAATGTGGTATCGGTAGTCAGGCGCGACATTATGTCGCCACTACTGTTAGTCTCAAAATAGCTCGGATGCAGCGTAATCACATGGTTAAACACCGCAAGGCGAATATCCGCACTAACGCGCTCACCTACGGCAGAGACAAGGTAAAAGCGAAAGAAAGTCCCAATGGCAATACACAATGTGACACCGACAATAAACTGAATCGCATTGGTGAGCTCTTGCAATGATTGCTGAGCAAAGCCTTGGTCGATAAGAATGCGCACTCCATAGCCAACGGATAACGTCAAACTTGCTGTCGCGACAAGGGCAACCAAGGCTGCCGCAACCCGCCATTTATAAGGTGCAATAAAGGTGTTGAGTTTAAGAAGAATGCTGAGATTTTTGTTATTTTTTCTGCTCATGAGTGACTCACAAAGCGTTTTAGGTACCTGGCATAGTAAGCCAGTTTGGTTGGTGAGACCAGCGAACTGCCGCTTTCGGATTAGGAAATTAACTGGGATAACCAATATCGCATGTATATCGAAAATCACTTAAACGTCTAAGAGGCTAGAATCAGCTTTTAGTTCGGAGGGGGTTACGCACGGCTTTTGGCGAGTAGCAGGTCGACTTTTCCTTTGGCTGTTTTACTGACCGTTTGCATCAACTGAAAACTTGGTTTTTCGACGCCTGAGTTTTCTATCCCTTCGACCATTAAGAGCCAAAGCTTGGCTGTCATTTGCGCATCGGCTAGTGCACGGTGGAAAACGCCGTCGTTGTCGATATTTTTATAGCGAACAAGTTCACTTAACTTATGTGATGGGGCATCTTGAATGAGCCGTCTTGCCACCAGTAAGGTGCAAGCAAACTCACCCGAATAACCACAGTTGATTCGTTCAAGCTCTGCATCTAAAAATCGTTTATCGAAGGACGCGTTGTGAGCGATAAGGTTCTCGCCAGCAATGAACTCACTAAATGACGCCATTACCTCTTCGCAGCTTGGTGCCGATCGCAACATATTGTTGGTAATGCCGGTGTAGTTCTCAATGAAAGAACTCACTCTGAAACCGGGATTCATGAGTTGCTGAAAACTATCGACAACCTCGCCATTGACTAACTTTACTGCACCAATTTCTATTGCGCGATCACCTAAAGTAGGAGAGAGACCTGTGGTTTCAAAGTCGAGTACGACCACAGAGTTTGCTTGAGGCATAAAATTTCCAGCTGAGTAATATTGCGCAAGAGTATTATCGAAAGCGACAGAAAAAGAAAGGCGAACACAATGGTGAATATCTGTCTATCTTTACTCCACAAAGTCAGTATTCGTCGTCCACTGTTTATGGACAGGTACGTTCTGGCTTACCCATCGCGGCTTGTGCGGTAGCCTTATATTTCAAATGTTTTTCGGCTTTTCGATTCATTTCAATTAAGCATTAACTTTCGATACAACATACTGATTATAAATTGATTTTATAAATCAACTTCGGCATCATTCACGGCTTGATTTTGAGGATGAATATCATCACAGCAAAAAATTAGAACAATTTATAATGCGAGGCTAGGGAACGATGGAAACAATAAAAAATCACTATTTAGATATACCTGAAGAAAGAAAATTGCGTATTTTTCGTGAGGAAGATGAAGATTTTTACAACTTCTGGGAAGAAATGCTTGATGAAAAACAATCTTTTTATCAGCAACCTCTCAAAAGAATGAAAGGCGACGCTTGGTATTCGCTTGATTCATTCTTCACTGCTTCAAAATACGGACAACATCAGGCCTCGCCAGCTTATATAAAAAGAGCGCTTGAGTTACTGAATAACGTGTACTTGCTGGCCAATCATTCAGACAAAGTGGTTGAATTCTCCGTTGGGCACCGACATTTTTCGGAAGTAGGTAACCGTTCTATTGCAGGGGGAACGATGGATGCTTGGTTGGATGAAATCTGTTTAGCGATGGCCGCGAGAGATTGGCGCTGCGTAGAGCTGATGACCATCATGGATGAGTCGTTAGTGCGTTTAAAAGATCCATTCGATGTTGCGCTAGTCGAGTTCGTTAACGGTGTATTTAGCAATTCATCAGCGTTACCAGAGTTATTGCAAACTGTGATGGAGAAATCCTCCCCGCAATACTTAGAATCAACCAGAGTGCCATATGTACACTCTTTGTTTATTCCATTTGTGAATGTGTTTGTTGCCATTATCGATGGCGATGAGGCACATTATCAAGAGGCACTGAGGGATGCGTTAGAGGCGCATTACCAGTTCTACATAAATGAAGATGTTCGCTATTCGCCAAAAGGAAATGTTTCTCTGAAACTGATTGGTCTTGCTGCATTGGCATACGATAAGTATGGCTGGACAATTCCAGAAACCGCATATTTGCCAAAGTGGCTCGTTTACGGTGAGCATGATCTCTGTTCTAAATAAATCATTAGTAGAACACCTTATGTAGTGTCTGCGGCAATGCCGTTCGATGAAAGGTTGGCGCAGCTGCGGGCTCTGTTTGAGCGAACAAAACAAATCTACAAGATCATTGGGCTTTGTTGCGTAATTCGATGGAACTAAATCAGGAAGTTACGATCTGATCGGCTACATCAGTTAATCATCGTAGCCTTATGCCGAAACCTTGTTACAAAACAACTAACTGGACACAGGCGGCTTTTCGATTCATTTCAATTAAGTATTGCTTTTCGATATAAGATACTGATTATAAATTGATTTCATAAAACAACTTCGGCATCATTCAATGCTTGATTTTGAGGATGATTATCATCACGGCAAAAATTAGAACAACTTATAATGCGAGGCTAGGGAACGATGGAACCAATGAAAAATCACTATTTAGAGATACCTGAAGAAAGAAAATTGCGTATTTTTCGTGAAGAAGACGAACGTTTCTATAGTTTTTGGGAAAAAATGCTTGATGAAAAACAATCTTTTTATCAGCAACCTCTTAAAAGAATGAAAGGCGATGCTTGGGATTCGCTTGAGGCATTCTTCACCGCTTCCGAATTCGGACAACATCAGGCCTCGCCAGCTTACATAAAAAGGGCGCTTGAGTTACTGAATAACGTGTACTTGCTGGCCAATCATTCAGAGCAAGTTGTTGAATTCTCCGTTGGGCACCGACATTTTTCGGAAGTAGGTAACCGTTCTGTTGCAGGGGGAACGATGGATGCTTGGTTGGATGAAATCTGTTTAACGATGGCCGCGAGAGATTGGCGCGGCGTAGAGCTGATGACCATCATGGATGAGTCGTTAGTGCGTTTAAAAGATCCATTCGATGTTGCGCTAGTCGAGTTCGTTAACGGTGTATTTAGCAATTCATCAGCGTTACCTGAGTTATTGCAAACTGTGATGGAGAAATCTTCTCCGCAATACTTAGAATCAACCAGAGTGCCCTATGTACATTCTTTGTTTATTCCATTTGTGAATGTGTTTGTTGCCATTATCGATGGCGATGAGGCGCATTATCAAGAAGCACTGAGAGATGCGTTAGAGGCGCATTACCAGTTCTACATGAATGAAGATGTTCGTTATTCGCCAAAAGGGAATGTTTCTTTGAAACTGATTGGTCTTGCTGCATTGGCATACGATAAGTATGGCTGGACAATTCCAGAAACCGCATATTTGCCGAAATGGCTCGTTTACGGTGAACAGGATCTTTGTTCTAAATAAATCATTAATAGAACACCTTATGTAGTGTCTGCAGCAATGCCGTTCGGCAGCACCTCGAGCAAACATGTTGCACCTTATCCTGCCATTTAGCTGCGAAGAGTTGAAAGAACTCCAACACACGTTTGCCACGGAAAAGGGCATTTGGTTTGGTAACCCGCAAGTCACGGCACATCCAAATCAATCGATTGTTGAATGGTATATTGGTGACTACCTGCTCAATCTTGGTGATGACGAATTAAGGTCGTTTTTCAATCAGTTACTCGGTAAGAAGGCATAAACTTATCAATATGCGAGCTTACTAACACGCCATACGCGACACTTCATGTATTCTTAATTGAAGCGAAGAAGAGGATTTATCAATGTCAAAAAGCTCCAAACTTCACAATGAAGACAAACTGGTTAAGAAGGCACTAGAGATTGGTGGGAAGATGGCGAAGCTACAAGGCTTTGACCTTCCTCAGTCACCACAACCTCTAAGAGTAAAAGCGATTTACCTATTCTTGGTTGATGCCAAACAGATCACCCCATTACCGGAAAGCAAGCTAGACGGCGCAAGCATCAAACACCGACTGGCAGTCTGGATACACAGTGCATTGCCAGACAACGACCCTCTAAAGTAGAAAACCTCATAAGTCATATAGGTCATTAATTAACAAGGCGAGCCAAATGGTTCGCCTTGTTTGATCTTGGCGAGTGCACCGAGGTCTTCTAATGTTTCGTTATCATTGATTTACAAAACAGCATCAAAAGGGCTAAAGATAAAGCCAGAGAAGCGCTACAATGCTCGCGTTGCAAGAGTGCAACCAAGAATACTCATTTACAGAAGCCTTGAAGTAACCATACATGTCTAAAGATTTCGAATTCACTACAGAATACACACTCGACAAGCCATTTTTTGCTGAGTGTTATGATCAAACTAGCCAGCCAGTTAAGTTCCCGCAAGCGTATTTGAAAGGGATCCTCTTTCTAATTTTTGGTGTGGTTTTATTGGAGTTTGAACTGCTACCTAACGGTTACGTCGGTTGGTTCTTTATCGTATTGAGTGTGATTGAAGCGTGCAGCGTTTACTTCAAAAGAACTTGGTGGCTGTGGCGTCAAACCATCAGCTCAAGCCGCGGCAGTAAAGTGGTGTTTGAAGTGAATGCAGATGGCGTGCGCTACAAAAGCGGTAAAGTTGACCGCAGCCTCGCTTGGAATGAAATCGACCAACTCGAACAAACTGATTTGGGCTTTATCCTTCACCTTGGTAAACAACGCCAATACATCAGCAAATCTTGCTTAAACGAAGAAGTGATCGCGTTTATGGTAGAGCAGCACGCGGCATCAAAAGCGAGCTAACCAGCTCATATCAAGCTGGAATGAGCGTTCTAAAAAGTAGGTGATATATGATCGAACATTGTAGCAAGTATATCGTCGGTTCTGAATCAATTGGGTTTGATGTAGAAAGCTAATAAGGCTTAGAGGTTTCTCTTTCGGACATACTGCTTCGGTGTCATGCGCGCAATCTGCTTACACTCTCTAGTCATGTGTGCTTGATCGGAAAAGCCTTGCTCCAGCGCCAATTCCGATAAAGTAAGATCGGGTTGCGCTCGGAGTTGCTCTAAAGTGTGCTTCACTCGTTTAATGCGTTGGTAATGTTTAGGAGTAATCCCCAACCATTTCTGAAAATTGCGCTCTCTCTGGCGCTGACTGATGGTCCCTGTAGGTTGTTCAATAATGTGGCCGACATACTGCGGTTCATATTCCTCAATCAGTGTTTGAACCCAGCGATATAACGTAGAAATCCTTGCATATGCCGAACGAGCTGTTTGCAGAGACTCAAATGTTGCTAGTGCAGAAGAAGCCAAAGGGTGGTCGTCTTGAATCCGCAATAGCTGTTCTAGACGTTTACCAAATAGTTGATAACCAACAGCAGGATGAAAGCGTACGCCAGTCATCACCGCGCCTGGCGGTAGGCAGACCTGATGTGCCAGAATGCTTATAGGCAGTAGGACAACCCCCGGCGTCTGCCACTCACCATCTATTTGTACTTCATTCTGTAAAATGAATACCACACCTGTACCAGCATCACTGAGTAATTGTTTACGTACGGTTTGCGTCGTATCAGGTTTGACGGATGCTGACCAAATGGCTTGAACATAGCCAGCTAAAGCCTTTTGAGGTTTTAAAATATCAAATTCTAAGTTCAAATGAATCATCCTATTTAACCTCAACTTAAATGAGAAAGTGATACACATGTACTTTTCATCCTATTAAGTTGAGGTATAAGCAGTGGCTTACAAGTAAGAACCGTCAAATAGAATTATCGAGGTTTATAGACTCCAACCTTTGGCTTAAATGCCTTAACTATTCGGTTCCAACTATTGATCGCGTTGATCGCAATTGTTAGGTTGACCATAGCTTCTTCTCCAAAGGTATTCAAGGTCAGCTGATAGCTATCATCATCTACTGGTAGGCCAGCAGTTAGTAATTCAGCCCAACCTAGTGCAACGTGTTCTGCATCGCTGTAGAATGGCATATCTTTCCATGCACTAAGCCCCCATATGCGTTCCGGCTTTTCACCTAACTTAAGCGCATCTTTACTATGCATGTCGATACAAAATGCACATTGATTGATTTGCGATATGCGTAACTTAACCAGTTCCCATATGATCATGTTCATAGTTTCTGATTGGCTAAATTGTTCATGGAAGTAAGCTTCCTGAGCGTATAGGATTTCTATTGCTTTTGGCGCTACTTCAATATAGTTGAGTCGTTTTTTCATGGTCATTCTCCTCTGTTTTTTACATAGTAAAAAACGCTCTTAGCAAAAGATTGAAGATTTTCGACATGCACTCAATAAAGTTAGATAAAAGAGTGAACGACGAAAGCGAAAAGTGTACCTATTGGAAACCAAGAAAACTTATGCCAATTAACAAAGTATTGCTCTAAATAATGCGACTTAAGGTTGGCGTCTATTTTTACTCCACCACCTTCCGTAAACGAGCAAAAGGTGCTGAGTTACCTATATACACGCCAGCCGCAACGATAAAGACGCCTAAAACATTTTCCCATTGAGCCTGCTCACCAGAAATGAACGAAATCAGTAGAGTGAATACCGGCATAATATTAAATAATGGAGACATTTTATCTGGACCAAGAACGATAGCACCTTTCATCCAAAAGTAATAAGCGATCAAAGTGCCAAACAGGCTCATGTACGCTATTAGTGATAGGTCTTTAAATGTTATGGCATTTAAGCTACGGCTAAAGTCGCCGTGGTACATCGCTATAGCGACCATTTGAATGGCACCAATACTTAACACCCAACGTAACTGCTGAGTTACTGGGATATGAGATGTTAAACGCTTCGCTAGAATTGTGTATAAACACCCACTAATTAAAGCAAATAACATGTATAGATCACCAATATTACTATTGCTGCTAATAGAATGAATATTTCCCCCTGTAATGACGATTACCACTCCACAAAAACTGATTAGTGCACCTAAAATAGTTTTAACCGAAATGGAAGTTTTGAGAATAAAGCCCGACAACAAGATAGTGACAAGTGGTAGATTTGCCTGAACAACCGCTGCGTTCACTGGGGTAGTAAAGCTCATTGCAGAGAAAATAGAGAAGTTTTGGATAGTTACACCCACGGTTGCTATAACAAACAACGACAACATACTTTTTCGTGTGAGCTTGGCTCCATATGGAGAGCGTTTAGTACCTCTTATCAACAAGAGTATTAAAGCTGCAACGGAAAACCGTAACGTCGCTGAATCCAAAGGAGAGACATCGCTATTAATAGCCTTTATTACGTTAAAATTACTAGACCAAAAAAAGATAGCGACAACAACACCGCACCAAATTGATAAATGCTTAGACATAGATCTTCCTGATAAAAATTAACTTGACGCGATAATGCTATATATTTCATATTTGATTTTTAATAGCCAAATTTAAGAGGGTTAATCCCAAATATGGAACGTCACTCTTTGGATGACCTTTTGTTATTCGTTTCTGTTGCTCGTTATCAAAGCCTAACACAAGCATCTGAGCGTCTTAATGTCCCGTTAGCCACGCTAAGCCGGAAGTTAAAAAGGCTGGAAACAAACTTAAATTGCAGACTATTTAACCGCAGTGCACACCACTTTGCGTTAACAACTGATGGCGAAAAATATTATCAACTCTGTGAGCCATTACTTCTTAGCTTAAATAATGTGACATCGAGAATTGCGACTGAGCGTCAGTCTTTAAGCGGAACGATAAAACTATCAGCGCCAATTAACATGACACAGATGTGGTTAAAGCGGTGCGTTTATGAATTTGCAGAGCAACATCCGAAGATATGTATCGATTTAGATGTACAGAATGAAAAAATCAATCTTGTATCTAACCGTGTCGATGTTAGTTTTCGTCTTGGTGATCTTATTGAACAAGACTGGATTGCTCAGAAATTATGGTCGATTCCATTTGCGCTTTGTGCATCACGAAGCTATTTAGAACAACACCAACCGATTACCCATCCAGAACAACTTGTTCATCATCGCCTAATTACGGTAAACAACGACAGCCAATGGAAATTAGTTAATCAAATCACCAATGAAACATTTGATCATCCGCTAAAGTTTCAATTCACTTCAAATGATGTACTACTAGTTAGAGACGCCGTCATCCATGGTTTAGGAATTGCGTGGATTCCAACCTATTACTTTCATGAGCTAAATCATGATCAACATAACCTGCTGCCTTTGTTGCCGGAATGGCAATGCTCGGGTAAAGAAGTATTCATTATGTATCGAGACCGCGATAAAAGGCCTGCAAGAGTTGATGCATTTATTGAACATGTCTTAAATTGGAAAAATCGCATTCAAATGTTTGCTTGAAAGAGGTTTATCACATTGTGCTGTGCCGGTAACCTCAAGTGAAGCTTCATGACTCTGCTTCAATTGAGTTCATTTATTTAACCTCTAAAAGAATCATGAATACATAGGCAGTTAATGGGATTCGAGTTTACAAGTGATTCGGTCAGCTAAAATTCAAGCTAAGTAGAAAGTATTTGCAGTTGTATTTGCCTCTGAAAATCGTTTAGAGCTTTCTCATCCGCGAGGTTCTATAAGAAATTATTAAGGATATATTTGTGTGTGATTTCGTGAAAAAAATTATTGTAGGTTTACTTTTCAGTGCTTCGTCTTTTGCTTCCTTAAGTCAATATGTTCCAGCAATGAATGATAAGAACGGTTATGTAGAACCATTTCAGATGTTTGATAATGTCTATTATGTAGGAGACAAGTGGGTCTCATCATATGCCATTGCTACAGACGACGGACTCGTTATCATTGATACGCTTGACTTCCCTTACTCTGAGTGGATACCTATCAACCTAGAGAAGCTAGGGCTAAAAGATAAGCCAATAACGCACATATTGGTAACTCATGGGCATTCTGACCACGTTGGGGGCGCCCAGTTACTTCAAGAGAAGTATGGTTCCAAAGTCGTGATGACCAAAAGCGCTCATGAACTATCTATACAGCAATCAAACAAAAGCGAAGGTGAGAACAAGTTCCTTCCTCCAAATTTAGACATAGAGATAAAAAGCGATAGCTCTATGGCTATTGGTGGACATGAGTTTAAGTTCTATCTCACACCTGGCCACACGGAAGGTGATTATTCCTTAGACTTCACTGTTGAAGATAATGGCGAACAATATCGTGCTTTTATCGTTGGTGGGCATAGCGTAAGTAGCAATGATCCAGAAGTTATTGGCCAGTTCCTGACTAGCATGGAGAAAATTCGAAAAATTTCACTACAGGCACCTATTGTGAACGTTAACCTTTCGAACCATCCACATAAAAATTTCCTTTTTGAAAATAGGAAGAAGCTCGGTACAAGCGGTAACCCGTTTATCAGTGAGGCAAACTTCTTCATGTTCCTTAAGCAACAAGAAGATTTAGCTAAGGGAAAACTAGAAGAACTATAATACCGTGGTATACGAGCAGCCTTCGTTATTAGGTTAGAGATTTGCTCTTGAGTTATAGCTAAGGCTTTGATGAGTTGCTCAATCAAGATTCGACACTTGTGGTAGCTGTATTGTTTGTCGGTTCTAGTGGCAAAGGCGCTGTGCGTAAACATTCGTATTGTGTGCCTTAAACATTTGCAAGGCGTTACGTGCTTTCTAGAAAAGTCTCAAAATAGCGTACAATTAGCGTTTTGACACAGCGGAAATCATCATGGCCAAAACTGTTCAGCAGCAAATCGGAAACATTGCTCTAGTCGTTGAAAATTACGACGATGCTATCGAATTCTATACTCAAAAACTTCAATTCACTCTGGTTGAAGATACCAACCTAGGTGGTGGTAAACGCTGGGTTCAAGTTTCTCCTCCAAACTCCAATGGTACAAACCTACTTTTAGCTCAAGCGAGTACACCGGAGCAAACGCATGCAGTAGGAAATCAAACAGGTGGCCGTGTTTTCCTGTTTCTGCAAACTAATGATTTTTGGCGTGACTACGAGTTGATGAAGAAAAATGGTGTTGTATTTAATGAAGAGCCTCGTGTGGAAGAATACGGGACAGTGGTGGTGTTCCAAGATCTCTATGGTAATAAATGGGACTTACTGCAACTGAACTAGAAACTACATAGCACCTGCATAACATAGTGTTCATGAGGAGTTTCCAACAAGCTTTTAAGGCTCTGAGATATTAGTGCTAATTCAAAGGTTCTCAGAAGTCACTGTATTTCTAAATCACTTTTGTGCAAACAATAACTAGCCATCATTCCTTCTCGATGTATCAACAAATGTTACGGCGGCACACCAAAAACAAAGGCGAACCAATCGGTTCGCCTTTGTTTATTTAGATTCTACAAAAATTAATCTTCGTAGTTATCGATGCTTGGGCATGAACAGATTAGGTTACGGTCACCGTATACGTTATCTACGCGATTTACCGTTGGCCAGTACTTCCAAGATTTGGTCGCTTTAGACGGGAAGCAGCCAATCTCGCGAGAGTAAGGGCGGTCCCAATCTTCAGCTGAAAGATCAACTTGTGTGTGTGGCGCGTTAACAAGTGGGTTGTTATCCAGTGGCCATTCACCGTTTTTCACTTTCTCCATTTCTTCGCGGATAGCGATCATCGCATCACAGAAGCGGTCTAGCTCTTCTAGATCTTCCGATTCCGTTGGCTCAACCATTAGCGTGCCCGCTACAGGGAACGACATAGTTGGTGCGTGGAAACCGTAGTCCATTAGACGCTTCGCGATGTCTTCTTCGCTGATACCTGTTTCTTCTTTCAGCGGACGAATGTCGATAATACATTCGTGCGCTACGCGGCCATTTTTGCCACGGTAAAGAACAGGGTAGTGTTGGCGAAGTGTTTCCATCACGTAGTTTGCGTTCAGAATTGCTACTTTTGTAGCATCTGTTAGGCCAGCTTCGCCCATCATTGCGATGTAAGCCCAAGAGATAGGCAGGATAGAAGCGCTACCCATATCTGCTGCTGATACTGCGAAATCTGCGCCTTCTACACCGTCTTCAATATGCCCTGGTAAGAAAGGAGCTAGGTGAGATTTCACACCGATAGGACCCATACCCGGACCGCCACCACCGTGCGGGATGCAGAAGGTTTTGTGTAGGTTTAGGTGAGAAACGTCTGAACCGATGAAGCCTGGTGATGTTAGACCAACCTGCGCGTTCATGTTAGCGCCGTCTAGGTAAACCTGACCACCAGCGGCATGAACCATTTCACACACTTCTTTCACTTTCTCTTCGTAAACGCCGTGCGTAGAAGGGTAAGTGATCATAATGCTTGATAGGTTGTCTTTGTGTTTCTCGATTTTCGCTGCTAGGTCGTCGATGTCGATGTTGCCTTCTTCATCACACTTAACCACAACCACTTTCATTGACACCATAGATGCTGTCGCAGGGTTAGTACCGTGCGCAGAGCTTGGGATCAAACATACGTTGCGGTGACCTTCGCCACGGCTTTCGTGGTAGCGTTGAATCGCGATAAGGCCTGCGTACTCACCCGATGCACCAGAGTTTGGTTGTAGTGAGAATGCGTCATAGCCAGTGATTTCACATAGCTTTTCTTTAAGGTCTTTTGCGAGTGCTGCGTAACCAGCTGCTTGTTCTGCTGGTGCGAACGGGTGGATCGAACCAAACTCAGGCCAAGTAACTGGGATCATCTCTGCTGCTGCGTTCAGCTTCATCGTACAGCTGCCCAGTGGGATCATGCCGTGCGTGAGTGAGAAGTCTTTGTTCTCTAGCTGTTTTAGGTAACGCATCATCTGTGTTTCGCTGTGGTGCGTGTTAAACACAGGGTGTGTTAGATATTCTGTTGTGCGGCGCAATGCTTCTGGAATGGCTGCAAACTCGTTGCCTGCGATTTCAGTTGATAGTGCTGCGACTTCTTCTTTCACACCGAATACTGCGAATAGGGCTTCTACATCTGCCACGGTTGTGGTTTCGTCGAAGCTCACACCTAGCTGAGTACCCAACTTACGTAGGTTGATGTCTGCGGCTAGTGCTTTCGCGTATAGGTCTTCAGTTTGTGCACCTGTGTTGATAGTGATGGTGTCGAAGAAGCTGTTGTGAGCAAGCTCGAAGCCGCCTTTAGTTAGGCCAGCGGCTAGGATGGCTGTCATGTGGTGCGTACGACGAGCAATCGTGCGTAGACCTTCTGCGCCGTGGTAAACCGCGTAGAAAGACGCCATGTTCGCTAGCAGTGCTTGAGCAGTACAGATGTTTGATGTCGCTTTTTCACGACGGATGTGCTGTTCACGCGTTTGCATTGCCATGCGCAGTGCTTGGTTGCCGTTAGTATCGATAGAAACACCGATAACACGACCTGGCATAGTACGCTTGTGCTTGTCACGTGTTGCCATGAAGGCAGCGTGTGGACCGCCGTAACCCATCGGCACGCCAAAACGTTGTGCTGAACCGATTGCTACGTCTGCGCCCATTTCACCAGCAGGTTTAAGTAGGGTAGAAGCAAGAAGGTCCGTTGCTACAGTCACTAGTGTTTTGTTTGCTTGCGCTTTAGCGATGATGTCCGTTAGGTCACGAACTTCACCTGTTGTACTTGGGTATTGAACTAGTGCGCCGAACACGTCTTGCTCTGGTAGTGATTCTAAAGAACCAACCAAGACTTCAAAGCCGATGAATTTCGCACGAGTTTTTACTACTTCGATGGTTTGTGGGTGAACGTCGTCAGCAACGAAGAATACGTTGCTCTTGCTTTTACCCGCACGCTTACAAAGTGTCATCGCTTCTGCTGCTGCCGTTGCTTCATCGAGCAATGACGCGTTCGCGATTTCCATACCAGTAAGATCCATCACCATTTGTTGGTAGTTTAGAAGTGCTTCTAAACGACCTTGTGAGATTTCTGGTTGGTAAGGGGTGTAAGCAGTGTACCAGCCCGGGTTTTCCATCACGTTGCGTAGAATCACGTTCGGCGTGAAGGTGTTGTAGTAACCCTGACCAATGAATGTACGTTTAACTTGGTTCTGATCGGCGAACTTACGCATTGCTGCCAGCATGTCTGCTTCGCTTTTCGCTTCTGCCAAGCTCATTGGTTGCTCTAGGCGAATTTGTGCTGGTACGGTTTCGTCGATAAGCGAATCTAGGCTAACTGCGTTGATCGCTTCCAACATTTTCTGTTGGTCAGATTTGTTTGGTCCATTGTGGCGAGCAACGAACTCGTTTTGTGTGCTGAGGCTTTGAAGTAATTCAGTCATTGTCCTTTACCTACTCCTTGGTTCGGGTAACGGATTTGCGTTACTGATAAATTAAATTATACGTCCGAACCTAGAAAAAAAGCTGTTCTCTAAACAGGCTAGGGAACAGCTTTCGTCACATCCTAATTACTCTTCTTCGATAGAGTTTAGGTATTCGTCTGCGTCTTTCAGGTTATCTAGTTCAGATACATCAGACATCTTCACTTTTACGATCCAGCCACCTTCGTACGGCTCTTCGTTAATTAGCTCTGGGCTGTCTTCTAGTTCTTCATTGATTTCTACGATTTCACCAGTGATTGGTGCGTAGATGTCTGACGCTGCTTTTACAGATTCAACGAGAGAGAAGCTTTCACCTGCTTCAACTTCGTCTTCTACGTCTGGTAGGTCAACGAATACCACGTCACCTAGCATTTCTTGTGCATGCTCAGAAATACCAATTGTTACTGTGCCGTCACCGTTGTCACGTACCCACTCGTGGCTATCTGCAAACTTCAGTGTTTTGTCCATTGCTTAATCTCCGAATAACTTGTCAGGAATTATTATGATTTTAAAAAAATCGTTTACTGGTATAGAGGAAAGCGACTGCAAAGTTCTTTTACTTCTTTGCGAACGCGTTTTTCAACTTCTGCGTCACCTTCAGGGTTGTTCACTAAACCGTCCAGTACGTCACCAATCCAATTACCGATGAGTTTGAATTCTTCAGCGCCAAAGCCGCGGCTTGTACCCGCAGGCGTTCCTAAACGGATGCCCGATGTAATCATAGGCTTCTCTGTATCGAATGGGATGCCATTTTTGTTACATGTGATCCCAGCACGCTCTAGAGCTTCTTCTGCTTTATTGCCTTTCAACCCTTTCGGACGAAGGTCAACCAGCATTAGGTGCGTGTCTGTGCCACCAGTTACGATGTCGCAACCGCGAGTTTGCAATACTTCCGCTAGGACTTTTGCGTTATTGATCACCGAATCAATATAAGTTTTAAATTCAGGGCCAAGCGCTTCACCAAATGCGACCGCTTTGGCTGCGATAACGTGCATCAGTGGGCCACCTTGTAGGCCAGGGAATACGGCTGAGTTGATTTTCTTAATGATGTCTTCGTGGTTAGTAAGAATCATACCGCCGCGAGGGCCACGCAATGTTTTGTGTGTTGTAGTCGTAACAACGTGTGCGTGTGGCAGTGGGCTAGGGTGCGCGCCTGTTGCGATAAGACCGGCGATGTGTGCCATGTCGACCATAAGAATTGCATTTACTTCGTCTGCGATTTCACGGAATTTTGCAAAGTCGATAGTACGTGGAATAGCGCTACCACCTGCGATGATCATTTTAGGTTGGTGCTCAAGTGCTAGCTCACGAACATCTTCGTAGTTGATTTCCAGTGTTTCGCGATCAACACCGTATTGAACTGCATTAAACCATTTACCAGAAAGTGCAGGGCGTGCACCGTGCGTCAGGTGACCACCTGCGTCTAAAGACATACCAAGAATGGTGTCACCAGGTTGAAGCAGTGCTAGTTTTACTGCGCCGTTTGCTTGTGCGCCTGAGTGTGGTTGAACGTTTGCGTATTCACAATTGAAAAGTTTTTTTGCGCGTTCGATAGCAATGGCTTCCACTGTATCTACGTGCTCACAACCACCATAGTAACGACGACCTGGGTAGCCTTCAGCGTATTTGTTTGTTAGGCATGTGCCTTGAGCTTGCATTACCGCTTTAGAAACAATGTTCTCAGAAGCGATAAGTTCGATTTGTTCGTTTTGGCGAGCGGATTCCGCTTGAATTCCAGCAAAGACAGCATCATCTGTCGCAGAGAGGTTGGTAGAGAAAAAGTTTTCCAAGCTGTGGTTAGGGTAACTCTTATTCATGGTAGTTGACCTTCCAAATCTGAAAATGAACCCGCAATAGATGAGTTATGATTTGCGGTTGTGGTTCATTTGTCCTCAAAAACAGCTGAACTGCGTAGCAGAACAGAGTGAACATCCGGCCCTAAATTTGGGCAAAAACTCCGTTGGATTGCGTGTTTCCTTTACCAATCTCTTACGGAAATATGCATCTCTACATCTAACAAGTTGGTAACATAGCGCCTGTGACGGGAACAATCAACCAAAAATTTCCTATAGGAAACAAGATTTCAAAATTTGTTAACAAGAGCACGGTTTAATTCACTTGGTGGACTTCTATCCACTATGTGCTTCATGCACAATGCGAGTAAGACAAAAAATATGGATATCTATAGAGGGATTTATGGCAGAAAGTATTTACGATGAATACCCATCGATGACGTTGGCAAAAGAGCAACATGACCAAAATATCGAGCCGTTAAAACTGGGCCAGCGTATTAAGGATATCCGCTCGAAACTCGGTATCACATTAGAAGAGGCCAGTCAGCGAACCGGGCTTGCTCGATCTACACTGAGCAAAATAGAAAATGAGCAGATCTCCCCGACGTTTCAAGCGATGCAAAAATTGGCACTTGGCTTACAAATTGACATGCCACAACTATTTGAGCCACCTAGAAAAAAGGTAGCGACAGGGCGTAGGGATGTTACCAAGAAGAATGAAGGTAAACCACACCCAACACAAACTTATGAACATGAACTGCTCGCGACACAACTTTCCAATAAGAAAATGATGCCGTTTAAGAGCCAAATTCGAGCTCGTAGTTTTGATGAATATAAAGACTGGGTTCGTCATGATGGCGAAGAATTTCTGCTTATCTTATCTGGTGAGGTCATGTTCTATTCTGAGTTTTACGAACCTGTTGTTTTAAGCGAGGGAGACAGCGTTTATTACGATGCAAATATGGGACATATGTTGACCAGTGTTAGCGAGGAAGATGCGCTCATTTTGTGGGTGACAGCCAAATAGTGATAAATACTTGTAAATTTCCTATAGTGAAAGCAAACGATTGCTGTTGGTGGTCGTTATGATGAAAAGGCGCTTTTTTGATGAGAACTTGCTCATTAAAGCGCTTTTTTTGTACGATTTGTTGTGATTAAAATGTTAAGAGTCACACTTTTGCAAGTCGATCTACGTCTTGTTCGTGCAAAATAGAATGAGCCATGTTTATTATTGGAAACACATCGAATGCCGATAGCATTCTCGGGTCTATCTAAATGGAGACGAAAATGACTCAAGAACTACTGAAAACACCACTACACGCACTTCACGTTGAAGTTGGTGCCAAAATGGTCCCGTTCGCGGGTTACGATATGCCTGTTCAGTATCCTCTAGGCGTAAAGAAGGAACACTTACATACTCGTGATGCGGCAGGTCTGTTTGACGTTTCTCACATGGGACAGCTTCGCCTAATTGGTGACGGTGCAGCTGCGTTCCTAGAAACATTAGTTCCAGTGGATATTGTGGATCTTGAGTCGGGTAAACAGCGTTACGCTTTTTTCACTAATGAAGAGGGCGGCATCATGGACGACTTGATGGTGGCTAACCTAGGCGATCATCTGTTTGTGGTTGTGAACGCAGCATGTAAAGCGCAAGATATCGCACACCTACAAGCGCATTTACCATCTGGTGTTGAGCTAGAAATTATCGAAGACCGAGCTCTACTTGCAATCCAAGGCCCTAAAGCGGCGGCTGTATTGGCGCGTTTTGCACCAGAAGTTTCTGAAATGCTGTTCATGGATATTCGTAAAGTCGATATTTTAGGCGCCGAGTGCATTGTTTCTCGTAGTGGTTATACAGGCGAAGACGGTTACGAAATCTCGGTTCCTGCTGACAAAGCGGAAGAGCTAGCACGTAAACTGACTGCTGAAGATGAAGTTGAATGGATTGGCCTTGGTGCTCGTGATTCGCTTCGTCTTGAGTGTGGCCTTTGTCTATACGGTCATGACCTAGACACAACAACAACACCTGTTGAAGCGAGCTTGCTATGGGGTATCCAAAAAGTTCGTCGTATTGGTGGTGAACGTGAAGGTGGTTTCCCTGGCGCAGACATTATTCTTAAGCAGATTGAGACTAAAGATGTGGCGCGTAAGCGTGTGGGTCTAGTAGGTCAAACCAAAGCGCCAGTGCGTGAAGGTGTTGAACTGTTTGATGCTGACGGCGTTAAAATTGGCGTTGTAACCAGCGGTACGGCGGGTCCGAATGCAGGTAAGCCAGTCTCAATGGGTTATGTTCGTGCGGATTTGGCGGCGATTGGTACTGAAGTGTTCGCTGAAGTGCGTGGTAAAATGCTACCAATGACAGTTGAAAAAATGCCGTTCGTACCACAACGCTACTACCGTGGTTAAAACGAATTGAAACAAAAATGCCGAGCTTTGTAGCTCGGCATTTTTTATGTCTTCTTTTCGCTTGTTTACTTTTAGTTTACTGCTTCATCAATAGTACAGCACATATCAATAACGATATCTTCAAGCTTTTCCGGATGAATCATCTCTTCTTTTGGGATCCCAAATTGAGAGGCCATAATGGTATTAAACAATTCCCAATGCTTGATCAGCAGTTTTTCGCGATTATCTGCAATATCCGGCCATGTTTCTTGCATCATTGGCGCGAGACTGACAGCACCATGTGCGAAGATCAACATTTGCCACTTTGATTCCCACTGATCAAATTGTGCATTAGGGTTTTCGCTGTTGTACTGCTCGAAAATTCCGGTAAATATCGCAGCGAACTCATCTTTTGACTTTAAGAAATACTGCAGCAGAGCACCGTCATCGCCTTGTCGAATGGCATCGGCGATCATCTGTACTGGATGAGGATTGACGAGAGCAAATGCTAGCATGCGAACCATAAACAGATAAATTTTTCTATTCGAAGGTGTGTTCTCCGGCATTTCATTGATGAGTTCAGCCATATAGCACTGCATGAACTCGTCCATTGCATCGCTAACCGCTTGCCAGATTTTCTCTTTGCTGCCGAAGTGGTGACGGATCAAACTATGTGAAACACCAGCCTTTTCACTGATATTGCGCAGCGAGACACGCTCGTAACCAAGTTCACAAAACATATCTGCTGCCACTTTAAGGATCAGACACTTAGTTTGTTCTGCTGCTTCAGCACTTCTACGCCCCTGCTTTCTTTCATTCATAGTTCGAATTTTCCCGAATATTAATCACGCGCTTACTTTTACCAGAAACCGAACGCTTTGACTAATTAATTTGCTATCCACCTGGAAAATATGTTGATCAATTTCAAATTCTGCTTATACTGCACGGCTGTGTAATATATAAAACCTACGGAGAAAGCGGGTGCGAAAACAATATTTAAGGCGCACTTTAGTTGGCGCAGTGGTGACATTAAGTCTTTCTGGGATGCTAACTGGGTGTAATAAAGCCATTTCTGAGCCGTCTGAACCTTTAATCAAACCTGTAAAATTACTGGCGGTGAAAGACCTAGAACTTGAAGACTCGCACGCCTTTTTAGCGCGTATTGATGCAACACATCGCGCGCAGCTTTCTTTTCAGGTTGGTGGAGAGGTTGATGAATTACGTGTACGCATGGGTCAAAAAGTCCAAAAAGGTGAAGTGCTCGCAACGTTAGACCCTAAAGATCTTCAGCTTGCGTTAGATGCCGCTCAAGCGCAGTACGCGTTAGCGAAAACACAATGGGACCGCGCGAAAAACCTTTACGGAAAAAAACTCATTAGTACTGATGAGTACGATCAGAAAGAAACTCAATATAAAGCGGCATTGGCGAACTACGAACAAGCTAAAACCGATTTGAGCTATACCAAAATTCACGCACCGTTTGATGGCATTGTGTCATATACCTATGTCAACCCGTTTCAAGTAGTAGCAGAGAAGCAGGAGATCTTGAATCTCATTGATAACACGACGTTGGATGTATCTTTCACCTTGCCAGTAAGTTATGCGGAATCTGTATCACTTGAGTCACTGCAAAACTCCGATATGTGGGTGACGATGGATAGCGAGCCAGGAAAACGTATCCCTGGGCAATTTAAAGAAATTTCGACGCAGCCAAACATCGATACCAATAGTTATGAGGCGATCGTGACCATCACTCGACCAGAAGATCGCAATTTGCTGACAGGTATGACTGGGCAGGTACACATTGCTAAACAACATGTATCGGACGCGATGACGTTACCTCAGTCTGCTTGGGTCAACAAAAATGGGACGCAAGGTGAAGTTTGGGTAATGGACAGAAGCACGCAGCAGGTCAATAAAGTCACTGTGTCACTTGACGCAGCAGGTGGTGTGAAAGCCGGGCTTGATAACAATGATTACGTTGTTATTGCTGGTGTTGAGAGACTGGTTGAAGGACAAGTGGTGAAAGCTTGGGTTCGTGAGGGAGGCATTTAATGAAACGTTCTCTACTTACGATCTCTGCGATTGCACTTGCAGTTTTAACAGGGTGCAAAAATGAAAACCAAGCTATCGTCGAGCAGCCACTTTTTGTGTCGACTATCTCGGTGGATGCACCAGTACAAAGTCAACATCGCGCGTTCAAAGGCATAGTAGTGCCTGCAGAGCAAACGCCAATGGCATTTCGCCGCGCTGGGGAAGTTCAGCACGTATTGGTTAAAGCGGGTGACGTTGTGAAGCAGGGGCAAATGATCGCAAAGCTAGATGATAGCAAAGAGAAGCAAGCCGTGAATGACGCAGAAGCACAATACACACTCGCAATTCGTCAGCTTAAACGCGGTGAAGACTTGCATGCACGTCAAATGATTTCAAAAGCGGAACTTGATGAGCTAACCGCCAATAAAGAGCTAGCTGAGGCTACTTTCTATAACGCGACCAATCAATTGAATTACACCCGTTTATTCGCCCCGTTCGCCGGTAAAGTATCTGATGTTTTCAAAGAACGTTTTGAGCGTGTGGCAATTGGTGAACCCGTGTTAAACCTATACCAAAACGATTTGGTTTACGTGCGTATTGAGCTTTCCGACAATGTTTTAGCGATGGTAGACCCAAACTCAGACAGCATGAGCTACAAGCCTAGAGCAACCTTCTCCGGCATCGATGGCAGATTTGCTTTGGACTATTTAGAGCACACAAGTGAACCCAACGCTGAAACTCAAACCTACGAAATGTACTTGACGATGCCACAGCCAAAAACAGAGATATTGCCGGGAACCAGCGTAAGCGTTTTGGTCGATATGGTGAAGGCGGGCATTACCTCTATTGATGGTTACAGTGTTCCTGTCACGGCGCTTCAAGCAGGCAGTGAAGGGAATGAGTTCTTTGTGTGGAAAAAAGAAGGTGACATTGTCACACGAGTGCCTGTCATGATTTCTCAAGTGAATGGCAATGGAGCCATTGTGTCGTCAGGTGTTAGCCAGGGCGATATTCTGATTAATTCAAATCTGCGTAAATTACGCGAAGGTAAACATGTGGATGTTGTGGAGAATAACCAATAATGAACATTGCTGAGTATTCAATAAAAAACAAAGTCATCAGCTGGTTGTTCATTATTATCCTTGCTGTTGGTGGTTTAACGTCATTTTTGGAGCTTGGACGATTAGAAGACCCGGCATTTACGATCAAAGATGCCATGATCATCTCAACATACCCTGGCGCGACGTCAAAAGAAGTTGAAGAAGAGCTGACGTATCCTCTAGAAAAAGAGATTCGAAAACTCCCTTATATCGACAAAATTACCTCTACGTCTTCTAATGGTATGTCTCAAATAACGGTGAGCATGGAAATGGACTATGGTCCTGATGAACTGCCGCAAATTTGGGATGAAATGCGCCGTAAAATTAATGATTTACGACCATCATTGCCTCAAGGTGTTCAGTCTTTACAGATCATTGATGATTTCGGTGACGTTTATGGCGTGATGTTAATGCTCACTGGTGACGATTACGACTATGTAGAGCTGAAACGTTATGCGGATTACCTGACCCGTGAAATCGAGCTTGTTGATGGTGTTGGTAAGGTAGACATCACGGGCGATCAGCAAGAAATGCTATTCGTTGAGATCTCACTTGATCGCCTTGCTGCACTGAACTTAGACATGAATGTGGTTTCGAGCTTGTTGAACCAGCAAAAC
This sequence comes from Vibrio sp. Vb0888, assembly GCF_033338835.1. Taxonomy (NCBI): domain Bacteria; kingdom Pseudomonadati; phylum Pseudomonadota; class Gammaproteobacteria; order Vibrionales; family Vibrionaceae; genus Vibrio; species Vibrio sp. Vb0888. Next base: position 184,696 of record NZ_JAWOTL010000001.1, on the reverse strand, counting down.
AATGTGGTTTCAGCAGGGGAAGTGATGGTCAATGGCGAAAGCCTTGTTATTCGCCCAAGCGGCACCTTAAACACTGTAGAAGCACTAGAAAATCTGATCATTCATGGCCGTGACACAGGAAATCTAATTCGTCTAAAAGACGTAGCAACGATTTCTCGCGGTATTCAAGAGAAGCCAGGCAACGTCGTACTCTTTAACGGTCAAAAAGCGATTAATATCGGTATCTCGTTTGCATCGGGTGTGAACGTGGTTGAGGTTGGTGAACGTTTGGATGCGGAGCTCGCGAGCCTTGAGTCTATCAAGCCTGCTGGCATCGATATGAACTACTTTTACAACCAAGCCAATGAGGTGGATGAATCTGTTAAAGCGTTTGTAATTAGTCTAGCGGAGGCAGTGGCGATCGTAATCATTGTGTTGCTGTTTACTATGGGTTTACGCAGTGGTGTCATCATTGGAGTTGTGTTGTTATTGACGGTATTTGGTACCTTCATTTTGATGAATTACAACAACATCGAACTGCATCGTATTTCTCTTGGCGCGTTAATTATTGCCTTAGGTATGCTGGTTGATAACGCGATTGTTGTCGTGGAAGGCATATTGGTTGGCCTAAAGAAAGGGCGTACCAAAGTTCAAGCGGCTGTCGATATTGTAAAGCAAACACAATGGCCTTTGCTGGGCGCGACTGTTATTGCAATTACGGCTTTTGCACCTATCGGCTTGTCGCAAGATGCGACAGGTGAGTTCATGGGCTCTCTATTCTGGGTGCTGTGTTTCTCACTATTTTTAAGCTGGATTACCGCTATTACACTGACGCCTTTCCTTGCCGATCTTTTGTTGAAAGAGGAAAACAAAGAGCAAGGTACTAGCGAAGATGATCCTTATAAAGGCTGGTTGTTTGTCGTATTTGGGGCATCGCTGAAATTTGCATTGCGATTCCGCTGGCTTACCGTTGCTGGCATGGTGGCGCTATTAGTGGGTGCTGTCGTGGCATTTGGTAATGTAAAACAGCAGTTCTTCCCACCATCGAATACGCCGATGTTCTACGTGGATATGTGGATGCCAGAGGGTACTGACATCCGTGAAACGATCAAAAAAGCTGAAGAGGTCGAAAGCTACATTCGTCAGCAAGATGATATTGACTTTGTTTCTGCTTCGATTGGGCAGGGCCTACAGCGTTTTGCTTTAACCTATCAACCAGAAAAAAGTTACGAAGCGTACGCTCAGTTCCAAGTTCGCGCGACTGATCGTGAGAAAATGTTTGGTTTACTGCATAAGTTAGATGAGAATCTGGCGAAAACATTTGATGCGCCTACGTTCCAGTTTAAATTGATGGAATTTGGTCCATCACCAGCGTCTAAGATCGAAGCGCGTATTACTGGCCCTGATCCACAAGTTTTACGTGACTTGGCGGTGCAAGTTGAAGACATCCTTCATACCGATCCTGGTGCCCGAAACATTCGTCACGATTGGCGAGAGCGCACCAAGGAACTTGTACCCGTTTTCAATGAGTCTAAAGCTCGTCGCTTAGGTATTTCGAAAGAAGATCTTTCAAGCACACTGCAAATGGCGTTTGGTGGTAGCACCTTAGGTTACTTGCGTGATGGTACACATACGTTGCCAATTATGACACGCCTTCCTGAAGAAGAACGCGTAGATTTTGAATCACTACAAAACGTGACCATTTGGAGTCCTTCGTTGCAAACGTATATTCCGGTTGATCAAGTGATTGATGGCGTTCAACTGGATTGGAGTGAGCCGCTAATTCAGCGTCGTGACCGTAAGCGTACGTTAACCGTTCTCGCGGACCATGATGTGTTGAGTGACGACACGGCAGCAAGCTTATTTGCTCGTGTACAGCCTAAAGTGATGGCATTGCATGTTCCAGAAGGGTACGAAATCACATGGGGTGGTGAGTACGAATCATCCAAAGATGCACAAGAAGGCCTATTCGGTTCATTGCCGATGGGTTACTTGTTGATGTTCATCATTACTATTTTACTGTTTAACTCAATCAAAAAGCCGTTGGTCATTTGGTTCACCGTTCCGTTAGCGATCATTGGCGTTGCTTTTGGTTTGCTTACCACGAACATGCCGTTCAGTTTTACAGCATTCCTTGGTTTGTTAAGCCTAAGTGGCATGATTTTGAAAAACGGTATTGTGTTGCTTGACCAAATTAACCTTGAGTTGGAGTCAGGTAAAGATCCTTACCTGGCGATTGTCGATAGTGCGATAAGCCGCGTTCGTCCGGTAAGTATGGCTGCGCTAACGACTATCTTGGGGATGATTCCACTGGTCTTCGATGCCTTCTTTGGCTCGATGGCAATAACGATTATGGCAGGTCTTGGTTTTGCTACTGTACTGACACTGATAGTGGTGCCAGTGATGTTTGCAATTCTGTTTAGGGTAAAACCGACCACTGCATAGGGACTCCTGGCTATTTGCCAGCTTCCTGCCTAGCCCTGAAGGTTTTCTTCGGGGCTTTTTTGATCTTACTAATATATACCAAACCATTCATTTGCTTGATTTTAATGATTTTCTTACGATTACAATGCAAATCATGCGTATACTGATGTAACGACACATCAAAGATTGAGATTACATGAATAAGCGCATATTAAACGGACTCTTCTTCGTTGGTTCTTTCACCTTGGTTGGCTGCACCGCGACGGATAGCATGCCGACAGAAACCAAACAACCTGCCCCTAAAGTCAACAGTGTTAGTGCTGAAGTCATTTCCAGTTGGATTGATAGTAAGGTTTTAGCCCCTGAAGGGCTGTCGCTCGAGCAAGACAATCTACGTTATCTATCGGGTAGCGCCGACCTAAACAGCGACGGCAAGGCAGAACACATAGTGTTGCTTCAAGATCGCTATTTCTGTGGTAGTGGTGGCTGCTCTGCATATATGTTTGATAATGAGGGAAACGTTATTAATCGAATGTCGGTAACTCGCACGCCTATTGTACTAGCCGACAGTTACAGTAATGGTTGGCAGGACTTTATCGTTTGGAGTAATGGCTCATATCGACTCATGAGTTACAACGGTGAGTCTTATCCAAGTAACCCGTCACTAGAGCCAAAGGTGGATCGAGACGCTAACCAGCAGGCGGCAATCGCAAATGTAATGGCGACAGAGCTTTATCAGCAAGACGGCTATGACATTCTGCCCGCAGAGTCAAAAACCTTGTGGACGCCAGCTAACGTTTACCACTTTACCTTCAAGCACTACGGTGATCCGCATAGCGCTTATCAAGCAACGGTGGATATGAGCAGTGGGGAAGTAGACATTGTAGCCGTTCCGGCTGCGGAATAAAAAACACCTCCCTTAACCGGAATTAAAGGGAGGTGCTAAATGCCAAATTCGAGGGTGGCATTGTTAACCGGAGTCGCTCTAATTAAGCTGCGACTTCTTGCTTCGCTTCTGCTTTGCTTTTTAAGAATGCGTAAGTAAAGCCAGTTACCGCTGTACCCGCTGCAATAGCCACTAAATACATTAATACTGGTGAAATTGCGTTAGGAATTAGCAGCACGAATAGACCGCCGTGTGGTGCCATTAATTTCGCACCGAATAGCATCGATAGGGCACCAGTAAGCGCGCCACCTGCCATACAAGATGGAATCACGCGCATTGGATCTTTCGCAGCAAATGGAATTGCGCCTTCAGAGATGAAACACAGGCCCAAGACAAATGATGCTTTACCAGCCTCACGTTCATTTTGTTCAAATTTGTTCTTCGCAATGAAGGTCGCTAAACCCATACCTAGCGCAGGAACCATACCTGCGGCCATGATTGCCGCCATTGGTGCGTAAGTTTGTGAAGCCAGAAGGCCAACACCAAATGCGTAAGCGGCTTTGTTTACCGGGCCTCCTAGGTCGAAGCACATCATTGCGCCAAGGATAATACCCAGTAGTACTGCACTGTCAGAACCCATGTTGTTTAGGAAGTCAGTCAGGCCGTTCATGATGCCTGAAACTGGGCCGCCTACGATGTAGATCATGACAAGGCCAGTGAACAATGTTGCTACAAATGGAATGATCAGAATTGGTTTAAGCGCTTCCATCGATTGTGGGAGTTTTACTTTGTCCGCAAGGAGCTTCGCTGCATAACCGGCAATGAAGCCAGCTGCGATACCACCTAGGAAACCAGCACCCGTTGAACTTGCTAGCATACCGCCAACAAGACCAGGAGCCAGACCCGGACGGTCAGCAATTGAGAACGCGATGTAACCAGCAAGTACAGGAATCATCAATGCGAATGCAGAGCCACCACCAATGTTCATCAAGGCTGCTGCTAGTGTGCCTTCTTCTTTAAATGCTTCAATACCGAACACGAAAGATAGAGCGATGATCAAACCACCTGCAACGACGACAGGAAGCATGTGCGAAACACCCGTCATTAGGTGTTTGTAAGCGCCTTTTTTCTCTTCGGTGGAAGATGAAGAGTTAGCTGAACCAGAATGTTGATACACCGTGGCTTGCTCGAATGCTTTGTCCATCTCTTCGGCTGTTTTCTTCAGAGCTGGACCTGTTTTCGTGCGGTACATCTTTTTGCCGTTAAAGCGATCAAGTGGCACTTCAATATCCGCAGCAATGATCACCAGATCGGCGTCTGCAATTTCTTGCTCAGTCAGTTGGTTTTTAGCGCCAACTGAACCACGAGTTTCCACCTTGATTTGATGGCCACGACGCTTGCCTTCTTCTTCTAAAGCTTCTGCCGCCATAAAGGTATGCGCAACGCCAGTAGGGCATGCCGTGATTGCAACAATCTTCTTTGATGCTGATGTTGTATCTGTAGTGATAGGGGCTGCAAGTGTGGTTGCTTTTTCAAGTAAAGTGGCGTTTTCAACCGCTTGCTGGAGAAACGCAGTTGCGTCTTTTGCTACTTCGCTAATTTCCGCTTGGTAAACCTTTTTTCCTACAAAACGAGAAGTGTCGACGCTAGTATTTGCCGCAATGACAATGACTTCGGCTTGTTCAACGTCAGCTTCCGTCAATAGTGTTGGTTCAACCACACTTGATTGACATTCTATTTTGGCATTCCAGTTTAATTTTGCGGCGGCTTGTTCTAGTAATCCTGCCGCAAGGATGCTATTTGCTACACCGCTCGGACAGGCAGTAATAATGGCAATATTCATACGATAACCTTCTGTTCCTTAGTTTTGTTCTAAGTTTGTAATAGGGTAAAGCGCGCTAACTTCAGTTTGTCGCTTGATATTTTCCAGTTCTTCCTGACTGGTTAGCCCTACGCCAACTTGACTAACTGCCAAAGCAGAAAGTGCCGTAGCGAAGCGCAATAAATCGTTTTTAGGCATCAGTTGCATGTGGCCCCAACACAAGCCAGCGACCAGCGTATCGCCTGCGCCAACGGTGCTCACGACATGCATTCGAGGCGGTTTTGCACTAAGCCATTCGCCTTGGTTGAGCCACATAACACCGTCAGGTCCCATAGAAACCACGATGTTTTCTATGCCTTTGTCGCTCAGTGTTTGCGCTGCAGCTTGGCACTGTTCAGGTGTTGCTAGATGTTCGCCAACAAAATCACCAAGTTCTTCATCGTTAGGTTTAATTAACCATGGGTGAGCATCAATACCTGACTTCAATGCGGCTTTGCTACTGTCGAACAACACCTTTTTGCCTTGTTGATGCAGTGCTTCTATCCATGCAGCGCATTGTTCAGCGGTTACGCCTCCAGGTAAGCTACCTGCAAGTACAAAGTAATCATGCGTCTCCGCTAGACGAAATAGTGTCTCCTCAAAGCGAGTAATTTCGTCGGCCGCTACTTGAACGCCAGGGAAGTTGATATCACTGACGTTGCCATTGGCCTCAACCAGCTTAACGTTGATACGAGTGGCACCCTCTACTTCCACAAATTCATTCTTAACGTTGATGTCATTGAAAAGCTGATGAAATAGCTCTGGGTTATCTTTACCGAGAAAGCCGGTAACCGTGACGTCTGCGCCTAAATCGCTCAATACTTTTGCTACGTTGACACCTTTACCTGCAGCGTGGAGATTGCTTTGCTGTACTAAGCTCACGGAACCAACGTTTAGTTCATTTACTGAACCTGTTAAATCCAATGCCGGGTTGAGCGTAATAGTGACAACCTTATTTGTTTTGTTTGTCATATCGGATCCTTAACCTTCACCAAGGCCAGAAGCGATTGCATTTCCGATAGACTCCAAGGCTTGCGGCGCATCAGGGCCTTCTGCTGTAAATTGAAGTTGGTGACCGTGCTTAACGCCCAGTGCGATGACTTTCATTAGGCTCTTCGCGTTTACTGCTTTTCCATCTCCGTCTAAGTTGGTAACACGTATAGTGGATTCAAACTTTTTCGCTTCTGCGACTAACATTGCCCCCGGACGAGCATGTAGGCCGTGAGAGTTTTTGATTTTAAATACAGCGGTATTGCCTTCTTCTGAAGATGCGGCTGTGACTTCTTCACCTTTGAACAAAGCAAGAATCTGTTCTACTGATGCATCTAAAAGCTTGCCGTGTTCATTGTTAAACACAATATTAGAAAGGGTTTTTAGGATAGGTTGGTGAGCATTGTTACATGCTGCGAACGCGAAAAGTGCACGCACTTTTTGACCTTCATATTCGCAGTCGTTTGCCGTCGAGACAAATGACACACCTGTGCGAGTGACATGTTTGTCACTGCCAATTAACCACAGGCCATTACCTAAGTGAGTTGGTTGTTTGGTAACGAGATCGGCAACGAATTCGTTATCAGCACATCCCGTATTTTTCAACAGACCACCTGCAACAGCACTCATCTGTAGCATGTCGCTCGCAGGGAACATCAGTTGAATTAAAGAAGCGTCAAAGTCTGCTTCAAGCTGAACATCACCGTGCAGTAGGGCGATGATTTCGTCTTCATTTTTTGCATTACGCAGACGCTCTTCTACGCCATCTGCGCCTAGCACTTTGGTGAGCTGTTTAAGAATGCCAAGGTGTTCATCAGATTTAGCTGCGATACCGATAGCGACGAACACAGTATTGCCATCACCCCAGTCGACACCTTGTGGGAAGTGATGCACAGCAACACCCGTTGTTTTCACCATTGCACGAGTGTCGGTTGTACCGTGCGGGATGGCGATACCGTTCCCCAAAAACGTAGAGTTTTGGTTTTCACGGTTTAGCATGCCTTCAACGTAACCGCGTTCAACTAGGCCTTTATCAGTAAGGCTATGAGCAATACTCTTTATTGCTTCAAACTTATCTGTCGCTGATTGCGAGAGGGTAATGTCGTTCTTATTTAGCTTAAGCATGGTGCTTCTCCAGCCTTAAGGTATCAATTTAAAAATGTATTCTGTGTGAGAAGTTGAACGCCGCTGCTTCTGAGCGCTTATCACTCCTCAAACCTTTTATCTTTCAAGCTAAATCGATTCAGCTTGTTGGTAAATTTTTTAAAAGACTCAGAAAAACTGTTTTAAAAACTGACGTTAACAAACGAGCCTTTGCCGCTGTCCTATAGCCTAGCTCACAAATTGGTTTGTTGCGTGTTCGGGTGATTTACGTCAATTTTTAAGTTTTGCTGAATCCTTTCAGCTTTTATACTGAATCGGTTCAGCTTATAATTCAACTTATCGAAAGATCGTTGATGTATTAATATGATCGCGCGCACAGAATAAGGTTTAGAATATGACACTGGATGAAATAGCCAAATTAGCGGGTGTTTCTAAGACAACTGCAAGCTATGTGATTAACGGAAAAGCGCAGAAATACCGCATCAGCGAGAAGACTCAGAAAAAGGTGATGGCCGTTGTAGATGAGTACAATTATAAGCCAGATCATGCGGCGTCTTCCTTGCGGGCAGGTAATTCACGCTCATTTGGGCTTATCATCCCAGACTTAGAGAACACCAGTTATGCGCGTCTTGCAAAGCTGATAGAGCAGAACTCTCGGAAAGCGGGGTACCAAATTTTGATTGGCTGCTCTGATGATGATCCTGATACAGAGCAAAAGGTGGCGGAAGCATTAGTCAGTCGTCGCATTGATGCGTTGTTTGTGGCAAGTGGTATGCCCACTGCAAACGAGTATTACCTTAAGTTGCAAAATTCTGGTACGCCAGTTATCGCGCTAGACCGTCCAATGGATGATGAGCACTTTTGTTGTGTCATCAGCGAAGATTTTGATGCCGCACTTGAACTCACTCAGTCAGTACTGTCAGAGGATATTAAGTCCATTGGCTTAATCGGTGCATTGCAAGATCTTCAAGTCTCAAAAGAGCGTGAGCTCGGTTTTCTATCTGCTTCTCAACAAGGTGGCAAAACGGCAACAGTGGGTTATGGACAACACTTCTCCCGGGAAGAAGGCAAGAAAGTCTTAGAGAGATGGTTAATAGAGAACGCATTGCCAGATGCCATTGTTACAACGTCATACACACTGTTAGAAGGTGTGTTGGATGTAATGCTAGAAAAACCAGAACTGATGGGAAAGGTGCGTTTAGCGACATTTGGTGATAATCGACTGCTGGACTTCTTGCCTGTGAAAATCAACTCTTTGCCTCAACAGTTTGAGTTGATCGCGGACAGCGCAATGGAGTTAGCACTCAACGCTTCCGCCAAGCGTTACAAGCCTGGCGTAGAACTTATCCCGCGTAAAATTGTGAAACGTCACTAAGTAACTAAATAGGTTGCTCAAAGCTTTACTTCAGCCGTCAGCGCCACAAATGCGTGGTCGCTGGCGTTTTTATCTCTGTCATAAATCGGGTTGATCAGATGTTGGTTAGACACCTGATAGTCAACAACCTCGGCAACCGATATATCTGATAAGGTATCAAACTCTTGTGAGAGCAAGATATAGTCGAGTACATTCCCAGTGGAAAAATGATAGTGCGTGGCTGGGCGTTCATCCTTCAGGGGGGCACTTTGCAATAACCAACCATCTTTGAGTTGTAATTCAGTGACGCTGTCACCAGTATTGGATACCAATGCGCTGTTAACGCTGATAGGAGTGATAGGTTGATTCATATCGCCCATTAACACTGTCGGCATTGGTTCTTTTCGATACCTCTTTTGCATCGCGTCTCTTAACATCGCTGCTTCCCAGCCTCTTTGCTGGGTGGATAACCAGCGCCCAATAATCGTGCTAGACGTTTCTGGTTGTTCTGAGTCGGCCGGGCGTTGAGATTTCAGGTGCGTTACGTAAACGGCGATATGACCAAGTACAGGATGTATTACTTGGGCATAGATAGGTTTGCGACTGAACTCTGGAGCAACACTTACTCCAAAAGGCTCAAGCGTTGCTAAGTCAAACTCTACCGCTTGTACTTTTTCTATTGGAAACCGAGAGGCGATTGCCACAACAGGGCTTGAGTAAATGTACTCATCCTCAACATGTGGGGTGTCAACGGTCGCAAAGTAGGGGTAGCCGATGGTTGAAAAGAATGCCTGGGTCTTCTCGATACTGAACACTTCTTGTAAGCCAATCACGTCGCCTTCCAGTTTTTCAACTTGACGTTGCGTCCACGAAAGTTTGTCTCGCCATTGCTCTAACGAGTATATGTTCTCGAAATCATAGTAGGCGTTAGGCGGTGCGACAAAATTAAACAAGTTCGCAGTGACAAAGGTAATTCTACTTGGTTGAGACAAAGTATTCACTCTTTTCAACAATAACTTAGAGAGTATATACCTTCAGGTTGCGTAATTGCAGCTTCGTTTGAGCTACGCATCGGTATACAAGCTAACGAGCGACAAGTTAAATGGGTTAAGAGGTGCTCAAATGCCAAGGCGAATCGGTGATTGAACATCGGCAGAGGTTTCTATTTTTAAGCATTGCGTTTAAACTTCAGGGCATCAAATAGTAAGAGTAAGTAACATGACCCAAGATTACGACCACGAAGAGTATTTAGAAGGCGAAGAGATTGAGATCGAAGCGATTGGCATCGATGTTGATGCGCATCCAATCGAACTATACAAGCTTTTTAAAATCGCAAACTTGGTCAGCGGTGGCGGCGAAGCAAAACATATCATCGAGGAAGGCTATGTCGCGGTGAATGGTGAACTAGAAACACGTAAGCGCCGCAAGATGTATGATGGTGACTTTTTTGAGTTTAACCAGGAATATTATGTTGTGGTTTGCGATGCGCCAGTAACCGAACCTGAAACGGCAGAGCAAAAAGCAGAAAAGAAAGCGAAAAAAGAAGCACAGTCTTCTCGTAAAGATAAGTCTCGTCAAAGTAAGTCACCCAAAGCCTCTGGGCCTAAATCAACAGGCCGTAAAGCGGCACATAAAGAGCGTAAAGCGCAGAAAGAAGCGTTGTCTCAGTCTGCTAAGAAAGGCAAAAAAGAAGACAAACCGCAAGCCACTCGTGATCCGAAGAGCGGACGTAATTCTATTGATTTTTTCTAGGGAAATGAACGCTTAACTAAATAAGTGACATCTGAGTAAAACTAAAAAGCGCCGAGCATATTATATCGGCGCTTTTTTGGTTTCACTGTGCTGTAAGTGGGTAGTGTTAATGCACTGTCGTCTCGATGTTTAGGCTATCTGTCCAGTGATGAATGGCACAAGGCTTTCCTAAGTAAAAGCCTTGGTAATAATCCAAATTAAGTTGATACATAGCTTGTAGTTGCACGTCTTCTTCAACCCCTTCTATAATGACTTTTGCTCCCATATGATCCGCTAGATCAACGGCGCTATGTATGGAAAAGGTTTCTCCGGCGCAGTAGTCTAGCAAATAGGAACGATCGATTTTGATGATGTCAGGGCAGAGCTGCTGAACACGTGCGATATCAGAATGTTGGGCGCCAAAATCATCGATAGCAAAGATAAAACCATTCGCTTTCATTAACTGTACGGCTTTGATTAATAAATCCGTATTTCCGCATGACTCTTCGACTACTTCAAAAACTACGTCTGATGGGCTCATACCAAGTTCGGAAAGGCGTTTGTAAAGCAGGCCGTTATCTTTAAAGCCCATGTCTTTGGTTAGCGTGAGTAGCGTTTGAGGCATGACGTTAAGAAACAGTTTGATCGGTGTCCCTGCGAAATAGCGTGCAAAATTTCGAATGTGCATTGCTCTGGATAAAAACTCTACACATAAGCGAAAGTAGGGATCAAGAGCATTATTGGCCAGAAACACGTCAGGACGAATTAGGGAACCATCAATGCCACGAATACGCAGTAAGGCTTCCATACCAATAATACGTTGGCGTCTATCAAAAATTGGCTGATAAACACTGTGAAAAGTGAATTGATTGAGAACTACGTAATATTCACCAAGATTATCTTGTTTTATGTATCGCTCGTAGTCGGATTGATTCTTTAACTCCATGAAAAACGCCGAAAATTTAGCATCTTGCCAATGTAACAGGGTGCAATTCTGATTTGAAGAATCAAATGTGCCTAATTACATATGCGGTTGAGTTAATTTGAAATGGCTTCCGATTTTGCTTCAATATGGCGGAAAATAAGTGACAGACCAAAACAGATTAAGAAGTAAGCAAGGCCGACAATCAACCAGATTTCAAATATATACCCTGATGAATTTGCCATCTCTGTCCCAACAAACGTCATTTCTTGTATCGAAATCAGTGAAACAATAGAGGTGTCTTTCACCAAAGAGATTGTTTGACCGGCAAGTGCAGGTGTTATTGATTTAAGCACCTGTGGCGCGATAACAAATCGGTATTTCACCCATCGAGACAAGCCCAATGAGTCAGCCGCTTCCCACTGACCTTGGTCGATACTTTGTAAACCACCGCGCACAACTTCTGCAATGTAGGCAGAAGAGAGTAAGCCGACGCATAATACGCCAGAGGCAAGGTTTTCCCAAAGGTTTGAAGGCCCAAACAGAAAGCGCTGTAGTGCATTTGGTTCGCCGTTGTAGTTTCGTAGAAGATCTTCCAAACCGAGTAACGGGATCAATTGGTTAGAAATGAAAAAGTAGAAAATAAAAACAAACACCAACGGAGGGATGTTTCTCACTAACTGGATAAACGCATTGGCAGGTGTGCGCAACCAAACGGAACGAGAGAAGCGTGCTAAGCCTAACAAAGTGCCAAACACTAATGCGAAGCTGATGCCCCAAATACTGAGCCTTAACGTCGAAATCAAACCTTGGAAGAAGTAGGGCAAACCACCACCTGCTCTAGGCGTGAAAAGTAATTCAAGCGCCTCTTTCCACTGCCACAAATAATGCACACCAACAGCGGACCGATGGTACAGCCAAACACCACCGATACCGCACATAACAAGTAGTACCCAGTCTAGTGTGTTTAATTGCGGTAAAAGGTAGCCTGTGCTGGATTTCGCGGGTGCTGTGCGAGTGGTAGTGTGTTCGCCCAAAAATTTGACTCCGATAAGTTATGGAAAAGTAAAATGGATGATTGGAGAGTATAGGCTCGCGGCGTCCACGAGCCATTTAGATTACTGGCCTTGCGCGACTTGATCTTGCCAATCTAATGTCGAGAACCAGTATTTATAACGTTGTTTTAACCATCCATCTTGGGTTCTTGCTTCAATCCATTTATTGAAAAAGGCCTTTTTATCTTCTTCCCCCAAGCGAACTGCAAAGGCTTCGTTGCCTTGTGATAGTCGCTCAGAGAATGGAAGGAATAGTTTGTCGCTGTGTTTCACTGTCTCATGTTCTGGTTTTGGGCTAGAAGCAATGACCGCGTGGGCGTTACCATTCAGCACCTCTTGGAACGCTTGCACGTCGTCATCAAATTGCAGGATCTTCGCTTTCGGGAAGGTTTCTCTGGCTACTTGAACGGTGAATGCGCCGCGACGAGCCGCAATTTTTACGCGTCGTGAGTCAAAATCCGAAAATTCGCTAAAACCAGAGGCGAGTTCTTTGTTTGCTGCTACTTGAACGCCTGAGTGCGAGTAGGCCTCAGTAAACAACACGCTTTTGGAACGTTCAGGCGTAACCGACATGCCACCGATGATCACGTCGAACTTTTTCGCCAGTAGTGCGGGAATAATGCCATCCCACGCAGTCGGTACGAATTCCACTTTCAAACCTGAATCTTGTGCTAAGCGTTTGGCAACATCGATTTCAAAACCGATTAACTCACCTTGCTTGTTACGCATTGCCCAAGGTACAAATGTTGACATACCAACGCGCAAAGTGCCTCGTTCTTTGATTTGATCTACATTGGTTGTGGCGACATCTTCTTTCGCGATTGTAGGCATAGCTATGGCTAGCCCTAATAATGCAGTAATGGTCGCTTTGAATAACTTCATGTTATCTCCTTATAATTTGCGCCAACTGGCTCCGAGTTTGTGTTCTAGCCATGCAGACAAGCCAGAAAGTGACAGAGTGAGAGCAAGATAAATTGCTGCCACGGTAAACCAAATTTCGAACGGCATCGCCGTCTCTGAGACGATGTTGCGTGCCTGTGTCGTTAGATCAAAAATCGCCATCACGCTTACAATGGAAGAGTTTTTGATCAAAGAAACCACTTCATTGGTTAATGGCGGTAATGTGCGCTGTAAAACCTGAGGCAAAATCACGTCTTTGTAGGTGTAAAACGGTGATAGTCCGAGAGTTTGTGCTGCTTCGAATTGCCCTTTAGGAATACTGTTTAAACCTGCACGGAATATTTCCGCGGTGTAGGCACCTTGGAAAAGGGATAATGCCAAAACGGCGGTGCTGAATCGGTCCAAACCAATCACGGGGCCAAACACGAAGTAGAGTAAATAGATTTGCACCAACAACGGCGTGTTACGTATTACTTCGACATAAGTGGTACCAATAACATTGCCGACTTTCGAATCGCTAAGCCTTAGTAACGCGGTGACCAACCCCAACACTAAGGTAAAAAATAGACTAATAGCAGAGATGTTAAGCGTGACCAATAGCCCATCAATAAGTTCTGCCGGCCACCATTCGCCATCTTCATAAAAAGCGATGTAATCAGGTACGCGCTCCCATTGCCATTGATAGCCCATAGCGTCGGCACCAGAGTCCAACACCCACACAATCGCTATGAAGAGGAGCGTCATTTGCAGTAAAGCTTGAAGGACAGGTTTGATTACGCGAACTATCATCAGTAACTTAAAATTTGGTTCAAAAATGCTTGGGTGCGTGGATGCTGTGGTGTCTCAAATAAGGCGACTGGAGAGTTCATTTCCAAGATTTGGCCTTCATCCATAAATACCACGCGGTTCGCTACTTTTTTGGCAAATCCCATTTCATGCGTGACGCAAATCATCGTCATTCCGCTTTGAGCCAGCTCAACCATGACATCCAACACTTCGTTGATCATTTCCGGATCAAGCGCTGAAGTTGGCTCGTCAAACAGGAGTAAATCCGGTTCCATACACAAGGAGCGGGCAATCGCGACGCGTTGCTGCTGACCGCCAGAAAGCTGGATAGGATACTTACTCGCTTGCTCTTCAATATTGACTCGCTTTAGGTAATGTTTTGCGCGTTTTTCAGCTTCTTGTTTTGATAATTTGAGTGTGCGAATCGGCGCTAAGGTGAGGTTTTCCAGTACAGTCAAGTGAGGAAAAAGGTGAAAGTGTTGGAACACCATGCCGATTTTACCGGGCTTGAGAGATTTTGCGTGAGAAGGCTGGTCGAACACATGAAGCTGGCCTTCTTGAATCGATTCAAGATGGTTGATGCAACGAATGAGCGTTGATTTTCCGGAACCTGAAGGGCCACACACCACGACGATCTCGCCAGAATGCACGGAGAAGTTGATGTCTTTTAGAGCGTGGTAATCGCCATACCACTTATTTACGTCGCTAAACTCAACGACGGGAGTATTCTCTTTCAAAGGGGCACGCTATAACGGAAAAATATCCTTTTACAATAGCAAGTTGTGCGCGTAATTTCATTAAGAATAAGCTAATGTTTAGGCGATGATTTTAAGACTCTATTCAGATCGCTTACAAGATACATCCATGTTTCTTTAATGTTGGTGCAGTCTAGAGTCTAGAGTATGACTAACTCAGTTCAACGAGATACGGATAACGAACAACAATCGCAACAACAGACATAACCATTAGTGTCTGTGCAGAATAGTAGGTCACCATGACAACTTGTCGTGAAAATATTGACCGTCCTCCAAAGCGTTCGAAAGCCAATACGATGCCAGAGATAATAAAGATAAAGCTTCCGAGCACTGCAAAAGAGGAGGATTGTGTTTTCCCACTCAAATAATACTCGATCGAAGCCCAGCACATAGTCATCAGTACCAATATATAACTAGCAACTGGCCGTTTTTCTTTACCGAGATCCGGTCGGAACAACCAGTAGACGCATATACCGAGTCCGAACAAGGCAATTGGGAGCCAAGGTGTAAAATGCCACGCTGACATGATGGCAAAACCATAACTATAGGAGAGATGGGCAGAGCAAAAGAGCACTAATCCTGTAATGAACTTGTCTCTAGGGAGCATTAATAACACGTCACCAAGCAACGAGAGCGATAAGCCAATCAAAATCCAATGCGCATATGGCATTGGGTAAGCCGGGGACTGAATTAAAATACCAAGCATACAGAGCACTGGTAATGGTTTAGAAACGTAAAAGAGCCATTTAGAGCCTTTACGGATACTGATGATATGTATGAATGCTAATACGACAACAACTAGCCACATAAAGTGTTTTCTCGAACAGACAAAATTATGTAGTACATCACTACAACAAATCAAAACTTAATTAACGAGTTAACTCGTTCTTTGATCTCAATTATTTTTATTTGTGTAAAGCTGGACAGTTGTCTCTTTACTAACCAACACGGCCGGTTTTTTGTCTGGAGGGAATCGTTGTTTTTAGAAGCCTCCTCGTTTTGAACGTGATGTGGCTTACAAAATAGCATAAAAAAACGGTATTGTGACTGTTAAGTCACAATACCGTTAAACCCTAGGAAGGGCAGTGAAGAATTGTTGCAGTTATGAGACAGCTAACTCTAAGATTTCTCGGCTACGTTCAAGTGTGATCGCCTGGTTTTCACCTAAAACAGTCATGCCGTGTTTGTTTAGTTGATCAATGATGGCATCGATAGCTTGTTCACGGCTCTCACCATAGTTTTCGAGCTTAGTTGCGACATCAAGTTGATGATAAAACGCTTCGATAGCTTCGATTGTGCGCTCTGCTAAATCCTCACCTGCTTCAAGAGCAAATACGTTGCGACCCATTTGTTCTAACTTAGGGCGCTTAAACTGCATTTGGTTACGAAGTAACGATGGTTGGACAATTGCAAGAGAACGCGCATGATCAACGCCCCATAGAGCGGTTAATTCATGGCCGATCATATGTGTCGCCCAGTCTTGTGGAACGCCACTACCAATTAACCCATTCAATGCTTGGTTAGCAGACCACATTAAGTTTGCGCGCCACATATCGTCGTCTCGTTCCGCAAACTGTTCTCCGAGTGTTTTTAAAGTTTTCAGCAGTGTTTCTGCGTAACCATCTTGAACCATTGCACCGGTAGGAAGCGTCAAGTATTGCTCACATACGTGCACCCATGCGTCAACAATGCCGTTGATAAGCTGGCGTTCTGGCAGTGTTTTCATTACATCTGGGTCTAACACGGCAAATTTTGGCTGCACTGCTGGAGACATGAACGGAAGTTTGTCTTGAGTTTCTTTTTTAGTGATAACTGCGCCCATGTTTGACTCTGAGCCTGTTGCTGGCAATGTCAAAATTGCAGCTAGAGGCGTCGCTTCAGTGACTTGGTGCTTACCAATCATGATATCCCAACCATCACCATCATACATTGATGCCGCTGCTACGTATTTGGAACCATCGATGACTGAACCACCACCTACCGCTAGAATAAAATCAACACCATGCTCTTTTACCATTGCGACTGCTTTATCGAGTGTTTCTTTGGTTGGGTTTGGTTCAACACCTGAAAACTCTAGCCATTCATGTCCCTCAAGAGCTTCTGCTACTTGGTCGTACACGCCATTTTTTTTGATGGAGCCACCACCGTATACCACTAAAACTTTTTGGTCGGATGGGATAGCTTCTTTGATTGCTGCGATTTGTTTTTGACCAAAGAAAATCTTGGTTGGGTTTACATAAGAAAAGTTCATTATTAGCCCTCTTGCTTCCAGTGAAGGAGATTGAATACATGCATATTAGTCCTGATTAATGATGGTTAACAGGTCGATTTCTGTAAATAATTTGCCTATTTCTACAAAATTAATGCTCTTGAGCTAGAAAGTTAAAGTCGAGAGGAAGTATAGTGCTCGAAACGATAATAGAGACCAAACTCGTTGGTCATTGATGGAGCGCTCTAATGCACACTCTCGCAAATATCATGCAGCAATATGTTGAAAAGCAGGGGCTGCATGACCTAGAAGGTATGAAGAAAACAGCGATAGATGGCGTATGGTTTTATCGCAGTAGCAAAGGGAATCATCGCCAGCCGTTTGTCTATCAGTCCGGCATCATCGTATTGGGTCAAGGGCATAAGAACATTCATATTGGTGATACACCAGTGCAATATGGGCCCGATGATTACCTTGTTGTCGGGGTTCCCATGCCACTAGAGTGCGAAGCGTTTGCGACAAACAATGAGCCTTTACTTGGCATTTCGATAGATATTTCGCCAACGCTTCTTCATAAACTCGTTAAAAAATTAGAGGCTGAAAAATTCAGTAATAAGTGTCTGGATGCTACCCGTTGCGGCCTTAAGTCGGTACGTATGAATGAAGGTATGTTGGATGCGTGCAAACGGTTAATGAAAGCAATGTGTAACGAGCTTGATGTCATCATGCTTGGCGAGTTGCTTCTTGAGGAAATTGTGTATCGTACTTTGGTGAGCAAAGAGGGGTATGTTTTATTTGACCTAGCACATCAAGAAGGTTCTTACGCGAGGGTAGCTAAAGCACTAAATCGTGTACATCAAGCGTATCATGAACAGTTGAACGTACAAGCATTGGCTGAAGAAGCCAACATGAGTGTGTCTGCTTTCCATCAAGCATTTCGCAATGTCACGCTTGAATCTCCGTTGCAATATATTAAGAAAGTTCGACTTAACAAAGCGCGCGAATTGATCCAGTTAGAGGGGAGACGTGTTAATGATGCAGCGAGAATGGTCGGGTACACGAGCCCATCACAGTTTAGTCGCGAGTACAAGCGGCATTTTAATGAAACGCCAAGGTCAACAAAGGCTTAGTGATCTTTATTTCAAAATGGCGACTTTTTTTACCTTTTTTATTAATTTGCGAGTGACATATTTATTTGAGTTATAAAATTAGTTACTGGTGCCAAATAATAGGTACGTTGTTGCAATCATTTAGTGGATTGTTGCGAGGCGGTGTGGAAAACTCGTAAATAGATAGTGTGAAATCACCAACTTGTACTTAAGTTATTTTACGTCGAAATAAAAGTATAGATGCGCTTCGTTTAGCGCATTTAGTATTGTTTTAACAATAACTTAAGGAAGAGCGATTATGCACCTTAAAAACGGCAACGCAGTGAAAAACGTGTTCACACTAAGCACACTCACCGCTTCTTGTCTTATGGCCTTCAATAGCTACGCAGCAGTTGACTGTGCCCCTCTAGAAACTTGGCAATCATCAAAAGTTTATAACGGTGGCGACCAAGTTCAGCATGAAGGTAATGCTTATAAAGCGCGTTACTGGACGCAAAACAACAATCCAGCGCAATCTGGTGAGTGGGGCGAGTGGGAAACACTTGGCGCTTGTGATGGCACTGGACCGGTTGAACCACCTCAGAATGAAGTCCCGACGGTTACTCTGACATCGCCTTCTGCGTCGGCTTCTGTGACTGCGGGTGATGTTGTTAACCTAGCTGCAGATGCGGCAGATACTGATGGGACTGTTAGCAAAGTAGAGTTCTTTGTTGATGGTGTATTAGTTGGTCAGGCAACGTCTGCGCCGTATGCTGCATCGTGGACAGCAACTGAAGGACAGCACGAGTTCTCTACCAAGGCCTATGACGATGCAGGTGCCGTTAGTACGGCAAGTGTTGTGACGTTAACTGTGGCATCAGCGCAACCTGGTAACGAAGCGCCGACAGTGGATGTCGCGCTTTCTGCGAGCTCTATTGACCTGGGTGGTTCCGTAACACTGACTGCAAATGCTACGGATGCGGATGGTACCGTTGCTAAAGTTGATTTTTATGTTGCAGGTGTGCTTGCTGGCACTGCTACAACAGCGCCATACACGCTGGATGTAACCCCTTCACAAGCTGGCTCATTAAGTGTTTATGCGAGAGCAACCGATGATGCTGGAGCAACAGCAGATTCTGCAATTGCGACGTTAACAGTAAACGGCGGCGCAGTGACATCTAATTGTCGTCCTGATGGTCTTTATCAAACAACGGGTGTAGATGTTCCTTACTGTTCTATTTATGATGAAGAAGGTCGTGAGAAAATGGGGGCTGATCACCCACGTCGTGTAATCGGCTACTTCACCAGTTGGCGATCAGGTGACGACCCACAAGCGACTTACCTTGTTAAAGACATTCCTTGGGAACAACTTACTCACATTAACTACGCGTTTGTGAGCATTGGTTCTGACGGCAAAGTAAACGTTGGCGACGTTAATGATCCTAACAACCCTGCTACAGGTAAAACTTGGCCAGGCGTTGAGGTAGATCCTGCTCTTGGTTTTAAAGGTCATTTTGGTGCACTAGCAACTTACAAGCAAAAACATGATGTTAAAACGCTAATCTCGATTGGTGGTTGGGCTGAAACGGGCGGTCACTTCGATACGAACGGCGATCGTGTAGCTGATGGTGGCTTCTACACCATGACGACGAATGCGGACGGTTCTATTAATCATGCTGGTATTGAGAAGTTCGCAACTTCTGCCGTTGAAATGATGCGTCAGTACAAGTTCGATGGCCTGGATATTGACTATGAATACCCGACGTCAATGGCTGGTGCTGGTAACCCTTACGACAAAGACTTCATGGAACCACGTCGTCAGTATTTATGGGCGTCTTACCAAGAGCTGATGAAAGTATTGCGTGAGAAACTTGATGCGGCATCCGCGCAAGATGGTATTCATTATATGCTGACTATCGCAGCACCATCTTCAGGTTACTTGCTACGTGGGATGGAAACCTTCGATGTAACTAAGTACCTAGACTACGTAAACATCATGTCTTACGACTTGCATGGGGCTTGGAATGATCACGTTGGTCATAACGCGGCTTTATTCGATACAGGTAAAGACTCTGAGTTAGCGCAGTGGAACGTATACGGCACTGCTGCATACGGTGGTATCGGTTACTTGAACACAGACTGGGCTTACCATTACTTCCGTGGTTCTATGCCAGCAGGTCGTATCAACATTGGTGTTCCTTACTACACCCGTGGTTGGCAAGGTGTTACTGGTGGCGAAAATGGCCTATGGGGCCGAGCGGCACTACCAAACCAAGCAGAGTGCCAACCGGGCACAGGTGAAGGTGAGAAGAACAACTGTGGTCACGGCGCTATTGGTATCGACAACATGTGGCATGATACCGACCCTAAAGGAAACGAAATGGGCGCTGGTTCTAACCCAATGTGGCATGCTAAGAACCTAGAAAACGGTATTTGGGGCTCTTACGCAGCTGCTTACGGTCTCGACCCTGTCAACGATCCTTCAGATAAGTTTGTTGGTACTTATACCCGTCATTACGATAGCGTTGCTGTGGCACCTTGGTTGTGGAACGCAGAGAAGAGCGTATTCCTATCTACGGAAGATAAAGCTTCTATCGAGGTGAAAGCCGATTACGTTATCGATAAAGAGATCGGCGGTATCATGTTCTGGGAACTAGCCGGTGATTACAACTGTTACGTACTGGATGCAAATGGTAATCGTACGGCAGTAGATGCAACTGAACAAGCTTGTGCGGCGGGTAATGGTGAATACCACATGGGTAACACTATGACCAAAGCTATCTACGACAAGTTTAAGTCTGCGACGCCTTACGGCAACAAAGTAGCGACTGGCCCAACACCAACTGAAGCAGTAGACATTACTGTTAGTGTTGGCGGCTTCAAAGTTGGCGACCAAAACTACCCAATTAACCCGAAAATCACGTTTACGAACAACACTGGTCAAGCGATCCCTGGCGGTACTGAATTCCAATTCGATATCCCAGTATCTGCACCGGACAACGCGAAAGACCAATCAGGTGGTGGTTTGAAAGTGATTGCTTCTGGACATACTCGAGCAAACAACATTGGTGGCTTAGATGGCGTAATGCACCGTGTGTCGTTCTCTCTACCAGCATGGAAAGACTTGCCAGCGGGCGGCACTTACGAGCTTGATATGGTTTACTACCTACCAATCTCTGGTCCGGCTAACTACTCAGTGATTTCTGGTGGTAAAGAGTTTGCGTTTAAGTTTGAACAGCCAGATCTACCAATTGGTGACCTAAATGCGGGCACGGGTGGTGGTACCACTGAACCAGGTACGTGTGATACGACAGGTTTAGTGACATACCCAGCTCTGCCACAAACGGATTGGGCAGGTAATCCAAGCCACGCTAACCAAGGTGATAAGATCATCCACAACGGTGTGGTTTACCAAGCGAACTGGTGGACAGCGGCTGAACCGGGTACAGATGGTAGCTGGTCAACGGTATGTAACATCTAATTATTATGGATTATTTGTTATAGCCTAATGTTTACAGGCACTTAAACAAAAGCGCACGATGACTATCGTGCGCTTTTTTGTTGTGATAGTTTGTCGTTTAATCGAATTGGTAACTTTCGGGTATGACGACAATACCTTTGTCTGAGATTTTAAATCGCTTCGCATCTTCAAGTTTGTTGATGCCAATTTGAGTATGTGGCGGAATACGAACATGTTTATCAACTATGCAGTTGACCAACTGACTTCCTTCACCAACTTCTACGTCATCAAAAATGATGGAATCGACTACCGTTGCACTATCTTGAATGCGTACATTAGAGGAAATAATGGAGTGCTGTACCGAGCCTCCGGAATTGATGACACCGGTAGCAATGATGGAGTTAATAAAAATGCCTTCATTACCCGTGGCCGACGATACAGTACGAGCTGGTGGAAACTGCGGCTCGTAAGTACGAATCGCCCAATTAGACTGATAAAGGTTCATTGGCGGCACAGGTTCTAGTAGATCCATATTCGCTTCATAGAAGGAATCAATGGTACCCACGTCGCGCCAATAGCAATCTTTATCGACGCGCCCTTTACTTCCACAGAATTGATAAGCGTAAACGGATTCGGTATCAATTAGCTTAGGTATGATGTCTTTTCCGAAGTCATGGCTTGATGAATCGAGTTTTGAGTCGTCTTCGAGTGCTTCTTTTAAAACATCCATATCAAAGATATAGATTCCCATGGAAACGAGGCTTCTGGTTTTGCTTCCAGGAAGAGTTGGTGGGGTTTCAGGTTTCTCTATAAACGAAGTAACGAGCCCGTTTTCTGCGGTGCCCATTACACCGAATGCTGAAGCATCCTCTACGGGAACATCCATACAGGCAACGGTGAGCTTAGCACCTTTCTCTTTATGCTCTTCAAGCATTGCGGCGTAGTCCATTCGATAGATATGATCGCCGGATAACACAACCACATACTTTGCATCATTTCGCGATAGCAACCACATGTTGTGATAAATCGCATCGGCGGTTCCTTCATACCATGCACCACCTTTGCGCATTTGTGGTGGAACAGCAGTGATGTACTCGCCTAGCTCTGGATTGAATATCGACCAGCCGTCTCGTAAGTGTTTTTGAAGTGAATGAGATTTATATTGGGTTAAAACAAGGATCTTGCGTAAACCCGAATGTAAACAATTGGTTAGTGTGAAATCTATAATTCTATATTTTCCGCCAAAAGGTACGGCTGGCTTGGTTCTGTCATCGGTGAGTGGGCTGAGTCTAGACCCCATCCCTCCTGCTAAAATTACGGCAAGTGCGTCTTCCATAGTATTCCCTTTCCCTTTCTGACATGCATCAAAACGGTGCTAACCTGAAGGAGGTGGTATGCAACGCAGAGGTTTTGAAAAGCATGTGCTAATGTGCTTATTAGTGAAAAGTCTACTACAAGAATCGAGCCATAGAATATCTCCTTAAAAATCAAGGAGGTTAAAATTTCACTGTAAGACAACTGCACCATATTAGTGAAGCGCTAAATAGCCCGTGCATCAAATTGGCGCAAAATTGTAGAAAGGAGAAGTCAACAAGTATGGATTTACAATGTAAAGTGGCGACAAAACAAGAAGATAAATAGGGTTTTCTATCTTAATAACTATGGCTAAACAAGGCTTAGGGTTAGCGTCTTAACTCTAAAGGTCTAAAACAGGCGCGTTGATGTAAGGCAGGAGAGCTTTGTATCAACAATTCAAGAGTAGAAGGCCTGAGACAACTCTTTTCACAGTTGTTGAGAGTGAGTGGGTAGGTAAGTAGACCACTCACTTAATGAATATGCTCACTTCACTGATAGCGATACGTTATCACTGTACTAAGAGAGACCGATGATATTTCCTTCATCATCAAGATCTAAATTCATAAATGCGGGTTTATCAGGTAAGCCTGGCATCGTCATCACGGTACCAGATAATGCGTAAACGAATCCTGCGCCCGCACACAAGCGCAGCTCGCGGATTGGGACGGTAAAACCAGTTGGTGCGCCTTTGACTGCGGAGTCTGTGGTTATCGATAGTGGTGTCTTCGCGATGCAAACCGCTAAGTTGTTAAAGCCTAATTGCTCAAAATGTTTGAGCTGTTCAGTCGCGATAGGAGTCATTTCTATATTGGTTGCTCCATAGCCCGCTTCACATACTGCCATGAGCTTTTCGAGTAATGATTGCTCTTTGTTGTATAACGGACAAAACTCTACAGGCGTGGTACACGCATCAATAACATGTTGAGCTAGTTCCGTTGCGCCTTGTCCGCCTTGCGAAAAAGCGGTGCTGATGGCTACTTTAACTTCGGGATTAAATTGGTGAATCAGCTCTTCAAGAGCTTTAAGCTCTTTCACACAATCTTGTGGAAACTGGTTAATGGCAACGACAGCAGGTAAACCGTATTTATGAACGTTATTTATGTGCCATTTTAAATTTTCAAACCCAGCCTCCAATGCTGCTTGGTCCGGATTAAAAATGGAATCTGGAATAGCCATACCTGGGCGTAAATCGTAGTGTCCAGAATTCGCTTTGAGGCCGCGTAATGTTGCTACGATCACTACACAGTCCGGGGCTTTGTTGGCGGCAGCAGCTTTAATGTTACACGCTTTCTCAAATCCCATATCCGAACCAAAACCGGCTTCAGTTACCGTGTAACCTGACAGTTTTAGCGCAATATCGTCCGCGATAATGGATGAATTTCCATGGGCGATGTTTGCAAATGGACCTGCATGGATCAACGTAGGAACACCTTCTAGAGTTTGCATCAGTGTTGGTGCAATCGCCTCTTTTAGTGTTACTGCCATTGCTCCTGCAACTTGTAGATCTTCCGTAGTGACGGGGTTTCCGTTCAAATCGTACGCTACGACAATTTTCCCAATACGTTGACGTAAATCTTTTAAATCTTTGGCTAGTGCAATGATAGCCATCAACTCGGAAGCCGCTGAAATATCGAACCCTTCGTCACGCTCGAAACCATTGATGGTTTTTCCTGCATCATTGAGGCCAATTTTGACTTTACGTAGTGCACGATCATTATGGTCCATCACTCGTTTCCAAGTAATACTTGCCGTGTCGATTTTAAGTGCTCTTAACCCGGTGCGTGATTCAAAGGCATCATAACCCTCGCGTTGCTCATGGAACAAGCGAGCGTCAAGAGCGGCTGAAGCAAGGTTGTGCGCCGCTGTCACTGCGTGAATGTCACCAGTAAGGTGTAAGTTTAACTCTTCCATTGGAGCTACTTGAGAATAACCACCGCCCGCTGCGCCACCTTTAATACCGAAGACGGGTCCCATCGAAGGTTGCCTTATACATGCAATAACAGATTGATTAAGCTTTGCTAAACCTTGCGCCAGTCCTATCGTCGTAACGGTTTTTCCTTCGCCAAGAGGAGTCGGCGTGATCGCAGTGACGAGTACAAGTTTACCGTCATCATTTGCTTTGAGTCGTTCCAAACATTTTGGGTGGACTTTGGCTTTGTGCTTCCCGTGAGTGTCATACTCTTCGGGCAATAGTCCTACTTTTTCCGCGATAACATCAATAGAAGAAAGTGGTGTGTTTCGGCAAATTTCGATATCTGACTGCATGGAGAATCCCCAAAGTGGCACAGGTAGCGTTGAAAAACTACCTGAGTTATAACGAGTATTATTGTGAGGCAAAGGTCTGCTTGGTGATGGTACTGTTTCGGTTAGGCTTGTAAAGAGTTTACTGCTTCGTATTGTGCGACATACTAACGAAATCTACTCGTTATAGTGCTAGATAAAAACAAAAAGGCCACCAAATGGTGACCTTGATATATTTTTAGCTTTAAAGTTGTCGTTTTAACGATCCCAATAAGTCTCTTCTAAGCTATCTTCTCGTTCAGGAAGCGCTCGCGATAGGCGAGGAGAGTGCTGCGTCAACACTTCATAGCTTACTCGGTTTGCGTATTTACAAATCTGAGAAAGTGAGGAGTAGGTTAAGCATCGTAATTCGTGCTTTTCTGAGTTAGGCACTTCTTTTTGGTGAAAAGAGTTTGCTGCCATGTCATGCAGTAAGGCTGAAAGGGCTGCATCACCTGCACCGTTAGTGTTCTTAATCTCTAGTGGTCCACCAAGGTAAGGGCCGATGTGAGAGTAGACCTTCATTGGGTTTTGACAGTCTTCTTTACGCATCGCACGACTAAACTCGTACTGGTTAAAGGCTTCGAGGGAGCTTTCAAGGATGTCGTGTGTGGTTTCTCGTTTTACTTTCTCGTCGGTGTAACCAGCCATGTACAGACCATTTGGTCCTGCTGTACAAAGTACGAGATCAACCCACTCAAGTGCTTTATCAGCAGCTGCTAGCGGCTCTGTTTCACCTGTTAGCGCCGCACCTTCTTCTTCATTCATAGCGACAACAGAAATGTTTTCGCGAATGTATTCTTGCCACCACTGTGCGTTGCCTTCGATAACGTACTTCGTCCCTAACGTAAGTACAACAGGGACATCGTGCTTCTTAGCAAAGTCGATTGCTCTTTGTACCGCTTTAGGCATTGGATCTTCTTCTTTACCACGCATTAGGTAAGAAGAAACAACCAGGGCTGATGCTTTCTCAAAGATCTCTTCAGGAATGCTTTCCGGAAGTAGTTGATTCATATGACCTTCGTTGATAGCAAATGTACGCTCACCGTCTTGAGAAATTAGGGTGTAGCAGCGACCAATAGGGCCATCTACCGTTTGTAAATGGTTAAGGTTCATGCGTGAAGACGTACGGCAAAGGTAGCGATAAGCAAAAGAACCGACTTGAATGTTCTTAGACATCACACCGAGCAAAACGGATTTGCTATCGGCTAAAACTGAGTAGTTGTGAAGAGTATTGCCAATCGTGTCACCTGGGTATTGGTGTGTGATCAGGCCTTGCTCAACCAGTTCTTCGTAAAGTGCATCTGCTTTGCTTTCTTCAAGAACGAGCGAATGTCCTTTACTCAGGTTGTATTTCTCTAAAAACGCGTCATCTACACGTGCTTCGATATCTACAATGGTTTGACCGACACCAACAATAGTTGGGCGATATAGCTTAGGTGCCTGTCGGATTTGGTTTACTAATGGATCTCGAGCGTGAGTTGGGAAGTAGTGTTTAGATTTACGCTGACCAGGAAACTTCATGCTTGTTCTTGAGTGAGAAAAAAAAGAGGCGGGATTGTATCACAAAAAAATGAAAATCGTGGCGATTTATTACAAAGAAGTCTGCTCGCTGAAAAAATCAGCGAGCTGAGTAAATAGCAACCAAAGCAGCTGCAATTTATGAGGCTTGTCGTATTGCAATGGGTTGTTTTTTAAACTTGTTGCTCAGCAGCGCCCGGAAAGAGCCTGCTCCGCGCTAACTAAATTTACCCGCGTTACTTTTTCACTTCAGTTGGCTCAACGTAAGCCTTGGTACCCCAAAGTGGGACTGTCGAAAGGCTATGCTTAAAACTACCATCGGTCTCTTTTGTTGTATAAGACAAGTAGAGTAAGGTTTGGTTATCGGCATCATAAATACGGCGAACCTTCATTGTTTTGAAGAAAATGCTTTTTGACTTCTTAAATACAATTTCACCGGACTTACTCTTATCTATTTTTGCAATCATTTCCGGTGTGATTTCGCCAGTCTGACGACATGATATTGAGCTATCACTTGGATCTGCTAAGCTGAAATCCGCTTCGATAGAGGCGATGTGACATGTGACACCTGTTACCACCTCGTCTTTCAACTCACCGACTTTGATGTCTTTCAAAGTAAACCAACCGAGCCCCACGTCAGCAACATCGTTATCTGAACAACCAACTAGAGTAGTAGCAAGCAATGCACTTAACAGCATCTTTTTCATTATTTTTGTCCTTAACTAGGAAAGATATTGATGAAATCTATCAGAGGTTTGCACCTAAAACAAAATTTAGCCACGGAAAGGTCTATGTGCGCTAGGTTTGTTGCGGGCTTCATGCTAATGTACTGCTCTAAACGAAGGTATCAAGATGAATGAACAACAGTTAGCCAGTATCGAGCGTAAAAATACATGGCTGTATGATCTGGTCGAAGTTGAATTTCCGACACCAGAGAGTTTGAAAGGGCGCGATGTCTATTTCAAAACGCTAGAAAAAGCAACCTATCAAGTAGTCGACAAAGACACATTACTGGAAAGTGACTCTGAATTTAACCCCGACGATATTTTTCTGGTCGATTTTCATCGACTGACCATTATGTTCTCTATCTTGCAATCTCAGCGCTGGGAACAGCAGTATGATAAAGATATGATCATTGAATATCTGACACAGATTATCCTCACGCCAGATTTTGAATTATATGTTGGTTTTAAATCTGGAGTCCCAATTGGTGCTGCTATTGTTAGCCATCTCGAAGGATATACACTCATCTCTGATGTTGCTGTTTCTGAATCAAAATACAAAAGCTCGTTTGTGGCTGATCTGGCTAAAAGACTAAGCACCGAGCAAAAACTGTTAGACTCAGTGGTTATCGAAGACTAACTTACACATCAATGTGCATAAAAAGTAAAGCAAGATGACGTTGGGTGATCTTGCTTAGAAAAACTGTAATTGCTCCCTTCTATTTCCATGAAATGCCAAGCTCGTCGTTTCAACAATCCCAAACTCAAATAAGATTAATCCAAACATTCTTAAAATCAGCTTGGGCTTGAGCCTTTAAGACGTCTGGAGATGGCTATGGCAATTACCAATATTAAGTGCGTGATATTTGACTGTGATGGTACGTTGGTCGACAGCGAAAGACTGTGTTGCCAAGCGCTCGTCAATGTATTTAACCAGCATGGGGCTGAGTTAACGATGGAAGAGTGCGTTTCTCACTTTAAAGGAGGAAAGCTCGCTGACATCCTTTTAGATACTAAAGAATTGAAAGATATCAAAGTCCCAATTGATGTTTTAGAGCCGCAATACCGAGAAGAAGTCCAGTCTCTTTTTGTGCGTCACTTACAGCCAATGGATGGCGCAAAACGATTAATTCAGTTTTTGGATTCGCATAATATCGAATATTGTGTGGCGTCTAATGGACCTAAAGATAAAATTGAATACGCTTTGGAGTTAACCGGTTTACTCGATGCTTTCCGAGGCAAAGTGTTCTCGGCATTCGATGCGAATAGTTGGAAGCCTGAGCCTGATTTAATCATGTACAGTGCTATGAGCATGGGCTTTTTACCAAGTGACTGTCTTTATATTGATGACACGCCTAAAGGAGTTGAGGCGGGACTAAACGCCGGTATCAAAACGATACAGTTATTTAATGGTGAAGCTATCAATCGTGTTGAGGACGAGCGTGTAATTCGCATCCATCATTTAGATGAATTAAAAGAGCAGCTGTGTGGCTGCTCTGTTTGACCTACTAATGGCAAACCGGATTCAAGCTGTGGATGTGCTTAAGTTTAGACTGTAGGTAAGGCGTTTGATGTAGACATTGGATAGATGAGAAGTTTTTTGTATGAAATCCGCAAGCAGCGCATGTGAATTTCTCGCCATCCGATGAAATGAGATATTCATCTCCTTGGCAGAGTGGGCAATTCAGGTTCTCTATGTCTTTTGTGTCTTTGTAATTATTCATATTGTTTTCCAGCAGCAAATTGGAATTGGCAAGATCAAGCATAGCGGAACGCTCTGTTTAAGAACATTATTTCATCCGGTACAGCGAGAACTTGAGATTCACTTCAAATATCCACTTGGATGTCGTAGAAAATATCGAAGGTAATAGTTGAACACGGTTTAAAGAAAAGGGCTCCCTAAGGAGCCCTTGTTGATCATAAGTTCCACAACGTTATGCGGTGCGGTAGCGTTGTAATATCTCACCAAGAGAAACGGAGGCTTGCGTGAGATTAGCGACGCCAGCGGTAGATTGCTCCGCCACTTCTCTGATTGTGCTTGATTGACTACGAATTTCTGAAAGTTCCGATGCAATATCGTTAGCAACTGCGCTTTGTTCTTCAGCAGATGTGGAAATCTGAATGCTCATGTCCATTAATGAGCGTGCTGACTCGGCAATAGAGGTAACATCATGGCCGATTTCATCAATAAGCTGGCTGCTGGTTTGAGCTTGCTGAACGGTTCGGTTGGTGATTGAAGCAATGTTCTGGCTCTCAATTTGAAGCTTCTCAATCATGGCTTGGATCTCTACTGTTGCTTGTTGAGTTCTGCTTGCTAATGTACGTACTTCATCGGCAACCACTGCAAATCCACGACCTTGTTCACCAGCACGGGCTGCTTCGATTGCTGCGTTTAGTGCCAACAGATTAGTTTGTTCTGAAATGGCGTTAATCGTTGTGATCACGTCATTAATCTGCGTCGTATTCTCGTTTAAATTGGTTACTGACGTAGAGGCTTGTTCAATATAGCTAGATAACGTCTCTATCTCGCCAATCACGTTTTGTACACGGCTTCTGCTTAGTTCGATCTTCTGGGCATCTTGGTCTGACTGCGTCGTTGCTTGTTGAGAAATACTTGATACCTCCTTTGCAGAGGCTGTCATTTCTTCCATTGCCGTCGCGACTGAATCAAGCGTTTGATATTGATGAGATATCTGGGTTTCACTCAACTGCATATCTTTTTCGAATGCAGAAGAT
The DNA here is from genome assembly GCF_033338835.1 of Vibrio sp. Vb0888. Taxonomy (NCBI): domain Bacteria; kingdom Pseudomonadati; phylum Pseudomonadota; class Gammaproteobacteria; order Vibrionales; family Vibrionaceae; genus Vibrio; species Vibrio sp. Vb0888. The sequence goes on along the minus strand of NZ_JAWOTL010000001.1, from coordinate 154,577 downwards.
GTCTCGCTCAACATCGTTGCATTATTTTTAACACTATTAACCAGTTCACTTAAGGTATCCATAGACTTGTCTAGCGCACAGCCGATGGTACCGAATTCATCTCGACCTGGATGGAAACCAAGACGAGAGGTTAAGTCACCGTCACCAATTTTTTCGGTTGTTGTATATAAAACCCACAGAGCTCCTCCGATAAACGTTGCCACCCAGTAAGAGAATAGGGCAAAAGGAATAACCCATAAGAAGCTGAGTAATAGTGACGATAGAGCTGATGATTTTAACGATTCGTATTGTGTGGACACATTTTGAGTCAGCTTAATCACTTCTCCAGAATGCAACTTGGCATAAGCGGTCACAGACCCATCGACAAAAGAACTCTCGCTTACGCGGTTCGATTTCGATACGCCGTCAATTTCTGTAGCGCGGTTTGATTGAGCATCAACGATACCAGAAAGCTTCGCTTCGCTCGCCGAGATGGCTTGCTGCTCAAATTGTTGTATTTCATTGAAGTAGCGGCTTCCAGCCACTGAAGTGAGGGCTACTAAAAATAGTAGGAATATAACCCACATTTTGTCGTTGATAGACATCTTGATAAACAGCCTGTCTATCGTTCTAAACTCAACTTCTCTCATTTAAAGCTCCATTAGAGATAAAAGATATTGACCAAATCTATTGCTATATCGAAACAAAATATGCGAAGTTAATCAGCAAAATATGTAACGAATACTAAATTTAGTTTAAGAAATGAGATCTAAGGACGCCTATAACAGTATGTTATATCTTTAAATTGACATGAATGTTGATAAAAGAGTCATTTCTCTAAAGTGTTAAGCGGATATGAAATCTAATTGCAATCGTTTACTTTTGATTATGCTCATAGGTTTTTAAATCTTTACTTCTCGCTGTCATGAATGTGTCATATAAAGACTATAAAAAGGAGTTGCTGATGTGGATATGGCAAGAGCCAGGCCGTCAGCAAGTAAAAGCAAGAGAGCTTAAAATAAAGGAGGTCACAATGAGCGACCAATACCAAAACGATGAGAGCCTAGAGCTGCTAGATGCGCTTGAAATTGGCATTATCTTGTCGGAATACGTTGGCTCAGACAACGAAGCCGAATAGCGGAACACTCTCATCTCGTCGTAATTGACGTTATACTAGGTTCATGTCACACCAAGCCCTAGAGGCCAAAACTGGCGTCGAATGAACTTTCTAGCCCACCTGCATATCGCAGAACACAGTAACAGCCATTTATTGGGAAACTTGCTTGGAGACTTCGTAAAAGGAGATCCAAGCAAGCTGTATGATCGCGATATCTCAAATGGCATCAGATTACATAGATTTGTTGACCGTATTACTGACCATCATCCAATCGTCAACGAATGTAAGCCTCATTTCACTGGTGTTGCGAGACGTTTTGCACCTATCGCTTTAGATATGTTTTGGGATCATTGCCTCGCAAAACACTGGAACGACTTTCATTCCGTGTCTCTCGAACACTTTGTAAAAACGGCATACGAGCGAGTAAACCGAGAGGTTCATGAACATTTGCCGCCACGTTTTTTGGTGCTCCACAGCAGAATGTGGCATGGCCGATGGCTTCAATCCTATCAAGATCTAGACAATATAGAATTTGCACTACATCGGATGTCGCAAAGAAGTCCTAGAATGGCAGACTTAACCACAACATTTAAAGTGATTGAAAGTGATTACACTGAATTAGAAGAGAAGTTCTCGTCACTTTATCGAGATGTTTTGCGCCAGTCGTATGATTTTCAGCAACAGCTTAATGACTCAACTCAATGAGATAGAAAAGTAGTATGGCTTTAGGGGCTCTGGTAAACTCTGCGCTCCAAAAATAATGAGGTTACACATGTCTGTTAATTTTGCTGATTTAGGCATCGAACAAAAGCTAATCGAGACGCTAGGCAATCTAAATATCGTGACGCCAACACCAGTGCAAGAAAAGTCAATTCCACACGTCCTTGCAGGAAAAAACTTACTTGCTGCTGCACAAACTGGTACGGGAAAAACGGCTGCGTTTGGTTTACCTATCATACAAACCGTTCAGCAAAAGAAACTTAACGGCACACCTCAAGCATTGATTTTGGTTCCAACACGCGAGCTTGCACAGCAGGTATTTGATAATTTGAATCAGTACTCGGCAGAAACAGAACTTCGCATCGTGTGTGTTTATGGTGGTACAAGCATTGGCGTACAAAAGAGAAAGTTAGAAGAGGGCGCTGATATTTTGATTGCCACGCCAGGCCGCCTTTTGGATCACCTGTTTAATGGTAACGTAAACATCTCTAAAACCGGTATGCTCGTGTTAGACGAAGCCGACCGTATGTTAGATATGGGATTTTGGCCTGACTTGCAGCGCATCTTCCGACGTTTGCCTGCTGAGAAACAGATCCTATTGTTCTCTGCGACATTTGAGAAGCGAATCAAAACTATAGCGTATAAACTCATGGAATCGCCAGTTGAAGTCGAAGTTTCACCAGCAAATACGACTGCTGAAACGGTAACACAAATGGTTTATCCAGTGGATAAAAAACGGAAACGTGAATTGCTAGCGTACTTAATTGGCTCGCGGAATTGGCAGCAAGTGCTTGTATTTACAAAAACGAAGCAAGGCAGTGATGAGTTAGCGAAAGAGCTCAAGTTAGATGGCATCAAAGCGGTTTCTATCAACGGCGATAAATCACAAGGTGCCCGCCAAAGAGCTTTGGATGAATTTAAACAAGGTAAGGTACGTGCTTTGATTGCAACCGATGTGGCAGCACGAGGGTTAGACATTCAAGAGCTAGAACAAGTCGTGAACTTTGATATGCCATTCAAAGCAGAAGATTATGTCCATCGAATTGGCCGCACTGGAAGAGCAGGAAAGTCAGGTTTGGCGGTTTCTCTGATGAGTAGAGATGAGGAGTACTTGTTGCAAGCTATCGAGAATCTGCTTGATCAACGCTTACCCCAAGAATGGCTGGCAGGTTTCGAACCAAGTCTTGTAGAAGAAGTTGAGCCTGAACAAAATGGGGGTGGGCGTCGTCGTAGTCGTTCATCTGAGAAGCGTAAGCTAAAAGCAAAATTGGCGATTCATAAGAATCGTGGTAAATCACGTAGCTCTCGCTAAACCGCGCAAACTTTTGTTCTTACATAGTCAGGCTGTTTTTGCCTCTTCATAGGCGTCTAACGTTTGGGGGATAGCAAGTAGGTACCCTTGATACATATCGAAACCGAGCTTTTTCATTAAGCGAAGTTGATGCTCGGTTTCAATTCCTTCGATAACGGTTTTAGAGCATAACGCTTTTGCGAGTGATAATGCATCGTTAAGCGCTTTAAAATCACCGTTTTCATACCTTAGCAATAAAGAGCGATCCATCTTGATTATATCTGGGCAAACGCTTCTCACTCGCTCAGTTGTCGATGCATTGACGCCATAATCGTCAATCGCTAATTTAAATCCTTCAAGACTTAACTCCCGAGCAGCTTGAGACAAAGAGAGTTCATCCTCCACCTTCAATTCAAGTAACTCCATGACGATTTGTTCATTCATCAAATGCGATTCATAAATGGTTTGTTTTAGCAGTCGGTTATACGTGATGTCTTTGACTAGTATCTCTGCCGCTACCGGTAATACATTGAGAAACAATTGTTTTGTGTGAAAGCGAGACTGAGAGAAATTTTTGATATGGATTAGGCGACTTAAGCGTTCAACATTGAGCAAATCTTGAGTGGGAGTCGCTTTGGATTGGAAAAACTGATCTGGCCTAACCATGTTGCCATTGGCATTGCTAATTCTTACCAGTGCTTCAAGGCCAACGATGGAAATATCGTTCTTATATATGGGTTGAAAGACACTGCGGAGAGTGAAGTTCGCGTATTTCGCAATATACTGCCCGTCGGCTTGTTTCCGGATGCAACTAAGTAGTTGCGAGATGCTCATCATTGTTACCACAACCTAAATCAATGTCTCAACATCAGCGTTATCGCGCTAATTTTTCTATTTCATTGGCAATGAATCTAAGTGTGCTCATTAACTCAAGCAAGAACGATGGTAATGGATGGGTAGGTTTGTCGAGTGACATCAAACAAATTGATGAAATAATTGATAATCTCAGCACTTCAATTTGATGCTACCATTGCAGTACGGCATACAACTGCAAATATTTTCTGACTAACTGCTGTTTGTTCGAACGCCGTAAAGGATGCCCAAACTTAATGTAACAAGGGCTAATACCGAATCGAGTGTCCAACGATTGCGTGAGTTGCGACTCGCTGGTGTACAGTGTGATTCCTTGTTCTGTGTATTCGTTGATCTGATCGGGTAGTTCCCCCATCCACCAATGAAGCAATTCTCGGCTCGTTTTGCTGCGACTTATCCAATGATCACAAACCAAAAAGAGTAGGTCATTAGGCTGTAAGGCATAGCCATATTCACTCTGCCATTCCGTAATTGATGAGAGTAAGTTTTCCCGGCAAGATTTTCCGGCACTGACCATATGGTGACTCAGAACCCAGACAGTGCCGATGTCGGATGAAATTCGATAGTGATGGGGAAGGTCTGGAGAATCCAACACTTCGATTGGCTTTATCACGCAGTTGTATCCAAAGTGACGAAAAGTATGTTCCATCCTTCTTGAAAACGCGAGACCAAGATGATGCTCACTCATGCCTTGGTTATGCACCGCAGGGTAATGCTTTTCACACAGCTTAAGACAGTCGTCTTGAAAATCATTAACACTTTGAATAACTAGGTCGAGTAGCAAAGAATATCCCTTAATAATTACAAAACGAACTGCAAAAGGTTAGCATAGTCTTTTGAGAATAGACTAATTTACTTCGGCAACTTCTTGATCTAAACACCAAATTTCTCACAAATGACCGTGTCTAATCTTTAATAGAGCAACACGAAAGAAGCAGAAGTTGAACAAAAATTTGAAAGGGAAAAAATGATAAAGCTAGAACGCGCACAAAAAGAGGCGCTGGCCACCGCCATTCAAGATTACATGCAAGACGAGCTAGATGTTGAAATTGGCCAGTTCGATAGTGAGTTTCTAATTGATTTTATTACAGAAAAACTAGGGCCAATTTACTATAACAAGGGTGTTGAAGATGCTAAGTTACTGGTTGAACGCAGAATGTTAGAAGTTTCCGAAGAGCTGTATGAGATAGAACAAGAAGTTAAGCTGTAAGTTTCAGTTTTGCAAACGATTTAAAGTTCCTTCAAAAAATTCGAACAACTTGATAGATACGGTACCATTGGCTGGATGTAAATGATGGTAAATAATCTGTTTCATATGACGTAAATAGGTTAATGTAGTGTTTCTTGCTCAGCATTAACTTAGGAATATATCTAGGAACTTGAGATGGATACACTGGTAAAGAATTACAACCTTACTGCACGCGTGATGCATTGGTTATCAGCGCTGTGCATTATTGGTCTATTTGCAGTGGGTTTGTGGATGGTCGACCTTAGCTATTACAGCGAATGGTATCGAACTGCGCCGCATTACCATCGCTCTGTCGGTATTTTACTCGCTATTTTAACTTTGGCACGCATCGTATGGAAACATGTGACGGCGTCACCAAAGGTAGAAGGCAAACGTTACGAAGTGCTTGCTGCTAAAGCGGCGCATGGTGTCATGTATCTACTATTGGTCACCATCTTTGTTTCAGGTTACCTCATTTCAACGTCTGATGGACGCGGCATCGAAGTGTTTAATTGGTTCACCGTGCCAGGAGCGGGAGAGTTATTCCCAGGCCAATCAGATATTGCAGGTGAGATTCACTTCTATGCAGCTTGGGCAGTCATCCTGATTGCAGGTTTACATGCTATTGCTGCACTAAAACACCACTTTATCGATAAAGACAACACATTAAGAAAAATGTTAGGAGCTTCAAAATGAAAAAGTCACTTTTCGCTACAGGATTAGCTATCGCTATGGCACTGCCATTTGGTGCGCAAGCTGCAGATTATGTCATCGATACCAAAGGTGCTCACGCTTCAATCAACTTTAAAGTTAGCCACTTGGGTTACAGTTTCATCAAAGGTCGTTTCAATACATTTTCTGGTGACTTTTCTTTTGATGAAAACAACATTGCTGACTCAAAAGTAAATGTTGTTGTTGATACAACCAGCCTAGATTCAAACCATGCTGAACGTGACAAACACATTCGTAGTGGTGACTTCATTGATGCTGGTAAATACAGTGAAGCAACCTTTACGAGCACGAAAGTGGTTGATAAAGGCAATGGCAAACTAGATGTAACTGGTGATCTAACGCTACACGGTGTTACTAAGCCTATTACTATTGAGGCTGAATTCGTTGGTGCTGGCAGTGACCCATGGGGCGGCGAGCGCGCTGGCTTTGTTGGCAACACTCGCCTAGAGCTTGCTGACTTTGACATCCCAGTAATGGGTGCTTCAAGCTACGTCGATATGGAACTTCATATCGAAGGTATTAAGAAGTAATTAGTTCCTTTTAGATACACTAAAAGCGCTCTTCACTTGAAGAGCGCTTTTTTATTATCTTAATCACATCACTAACATCGATAAACCCGTCAGTGATAGCGATTGAAAGCCAATAGACGTTGTAAATGTTTAGCGAATTACGCTGTTTCTAACTCGCTTTTTTCCACTAGGTTTAAACGCTCACCAAAAATCGGGCGTAGTGCTTTTAATACTTCAGTACGAGTAACCACCCCGACCATCTGCCCATTTTCAAGCACAGGAAGCACTTGTGGCTTACTTACTTTGATACTTTTAGCGCGTTCTTCGAGAGACAAAGACGTCAAGCGAGTGGCAATACCCATACTGCTCGCTGGGTACAACTGCTCTTTATCGATACATAGGAATTCCACAACATCAACGAGGCGATCACCAGCGTCAATTGCGACCACATCTCGGCTCATGATGTCTACGACTTTTTGGTCTTTCACCGGAATGTAGTCCTCACACCATAGTTCTACCATCACATCGTGAGCAGAGAAGAAGCCAACTAATCGATTTTGTACGTCTACAACAGGTGCGCTAGTTACGTTGTTATCAAGTAACACATCCAGCGCGGCTGCAATTGGCGTTTCTGCACGAATGGTGACTGGTTTTTGGTTCATAATGTCTTTAACAAAAGAAGCATTTTTCATGGTGAAATCCTTAACTGACGACAGTGTTGTAGTTGTAGTGATAGAAGAAATATTCGCTGCTTTTAGTTCTGGTCGGCGAAAAATACACCAGTTTGAAAGGCCAACTAATACCGCTCCGCCGACGATGTTGCCAAGCGTGACAGGAATTAAGTTAGCGGTAATAAAGTGGCTAATGTTTAGGTCTGTGTATTGTGACGCGGGCACACCGACAGATGCCCAAAAAGATTCAGGTGCAAAATTCGCGATAACAATACCAAGTGGAACCATAAACATGTTCGCAACACAGTGCTCAAAACCGCTGCTGACAAACATTGCCACAGGCAAAATTGTCATTGCTGCTTTTGTCATTGCATTTGCAGAACTAAATGTCAGCCAAATCGCTAGGCAGACCAACAGGTTACAGAGAATACCGAGTGCAAACGCTTGAATGAGAGTGTGGTGAAGTTTGTGTTGTGCGATGTTAAGCGCATTTAATCCCCATTGACCGCCATCCATCTGATAAAGACCAGCAGCAGTAACCAGCGCAAGTAGGAACATCGCACCAATAAAGTTACCAACGTAAACTTTGCCCCAGATCGAAAGCATCTTACCGAACGAGATTTGTTTATTGGCCCAAGAAATACTGGATAGGACGGAGCTGGTAAATAATTCACCACCGCAGATCACTATGAGGATCAATCCCATGCTAAATGAGAGTCCACCAGCTAGGCGGCTCAAGCCCCAACCAGCGCCCGTACTGCCGGTGGTCACCGTGATGTAAAACAAGAATGCTAACCCGATGAACGCGCCGGCCATAATCGCGAGGCTTAATGTCATACTGCTGGTTTTGTTTGCCTTACTTAACGCAAATTTTTCCGCTTCAACCATCATCTCTTTTGGAGAAAAATACTGGTGATTTTGAGAACTGGTCACCGCCATATTGACTCCTTAATTTGTAATCGCATAAAAAATCCTTGGTTATTAACTCAAAAATGAAATTGTTGTTTTTATTAAGAGCCTCAATGACTTCGGTTTCAAAACCATTGAGGCTTGCGGTGTTCCCGAACCGCGTACTCAGAATAGGGAGAACGGTTAGTAAGGTAAAATTGATAATGTTTAGAAACCTCATCAAATTAATTGATAACTTTACGGGGCTAGGTAAAATGAACTCTATTGCTTATTGGGGCATGCTTTAACAATTGTGGGAATTGGGAAATACCCACTAATAATGGAGGACACTTTGCGCTACTCACTTAAGCAATTAGCGGTTTTCGACGCAGTTGCAGATACCGGCAGTGTAAGCCAAGCCGCAGAAAAATTGGCTTTGACACAATCAGCGACGAGTATGTCGCTTGCGCAATTAGAGAAGATGCTTGGCAGGCCGTTGTTTGAGAGGCAAGGCAAGCAAATGGCGTTAACCCATTGGGGGATGTGGTTACGACCAAAAGCAAAACGCTTGCTACAAGATGCATTGCAGATTGAAATGGGCTTCTATGAGCAACATTTATTGAGTGGTGAGATTCGTATGGGAGCGAGTCAAACCCCAGCAGAGCACTTAGTTCCCGACCTTATCAGTATCATTGATAATGACTTTCCAGAAATGCGTATTTCCCTCGGTGTACAAAGTACAAAAGGGGTGATTGATGGGGTATTAGATTACAAGTATGACTTAGGGATTATTGAAGGGCGCTGTGATGATAACCGTTTACACCAAGAAGTATGGTGTCGTGATCATCTTACTGTTGTCGCAGCTTCTCATCATCCTTTTGCGCGTAATCAGTCTGTTAGCCTTGCGCAGTTAGAGCAAGCGAAGTGGGTACTAAGAGAGCATGGCTCTGGCACACGAAAAACATTTGATAGTTCTATTCACCACCTTATTGAAGATTTGGATGTGTGGCGCGAGTACGAACACGTTCCGGTGTTACGTAGTTTAGTTGCTAATGGTCAGTACCTTACTTGCTTACCGTATTTAGATGTAGAGCGATATATAGAAGCAGGTCATCTTGTGGCATTAAATGTACCTGAGTTAAAAATGGAAAGGACGCTTTCATTTATATGGCGCTCAGATATGGCAGAAAACCCATTAGTCGACTGCATTAAAAGAGAGGGACTGCGAATGATGAAGGGGAAGCCTTCAGTTCTTTAAAGGTTGATTAAACATGCCTACGAGATGAGTTGGGTTTATTCCCTAAATCTGTTGATTTATCGGTTGCGTCAAACTTTTAATGTAAATTGTGAAAATAATAATATCTTATTGTGATCAATATCACCGATAAGCTGAGCTGATGTATCTAACATGTGTCCTTGATTTCAATGTATGAAGGCAGTTATTGAACCATATAGGTACGATAATAGCCGAGCAGGTATGACTACCATGACGACACTTTTAGCTATTTCTATCACTACTGGAATTTTATCTGGCGTATGGGGTTGGATCGCCATCTCTTCAGGTTTGCTTTCTTGGGCTGGTTTTTTAGGTTGCACGAGCTACTTTGCAGCGCCAACGAGCGGATTGAAAGGACTAGGTATCAGCTTAATCACCAATATGACAGGCGTATTCTGGGCAATGGTAATTATTCACGGTTCCACTTACGTGGGGTTGGAAATTATTGGCTATGTGATTACCGCTATTGTGGCATTCTTCATGTGTATTCAAGCTAAACAGGCTTGGCTCGCGTACATCCCTGGTACTTTTATTGGTTCATGCGCAACATTTGCGGCTGACGGAAACTGGCAACTAGTCATTCCATCGTTGTTGCTAGGTGGTGTGTTTGGCTATCTAATGAAAGCGACAGGGCTATGGTTGCATACGAAATCAACCGCTACTTCTTCTTCGCTTGCTGAGCAAGCACAGTAGTGAACCCCCGATCTTATTGGTATCCACTGTGTATTGAGTTTTATCCCTCTCAATACCCTTAATCAAAATTAATGATGTTTGATACAAGCACACCAAATTGGTGTGCTTTTTTTGTATTACAAGACAATACGCTGAGTGTAAAATACGCCTAACTCATGTATTGCCGTTGGCCATGGTAACAACGCGTTTAAGTGTCCAGCGCAGAAGAACAGGAATACACTCCATGCCTTTCTCTTCACAATGAGAAACAATAGCCAAAGCTAAGTCCGGTTTTGCATGTTTTTTCAAAACACGATTTACGACTTTTTTAGCAGGGATAGGGTGGTCATGAGGAACTTTGATGATGTCCTTAAAGAAAAGTTCAAAACCATTGTTGTACAGAAAGTGCTCGATGTCTCGGTCGGGTAACTCCGTAAGTCGATGCCTTTCCTGATCATGGTCGAGCTGTGCTCGCACTGCATGCGCGTACTTTTTCCCTGCTGGGTCGCCATCGGTAACGACATGCCAATCAATACCAAACTCTTTTGCTACTTTGATGAGTGATTTTAGACCTGATTGAGCAAACTCAACGATTTGAACCCCTTCGGCAGCCAAGTCATACCCGCATTGACGAGCCAGTTCATGAAAAAGCCAAACTTCGGTTTCGCCCTCAACAAGTAACCAGCACCGTGCAAATAATGCTCCTGAACGATGAAAACGAATATGGAAACCAATTCGGCGCAACTCATCTCGACCAAACTTTGTTGAGTTTAAACTCTTAGCGATGGTTCTGTCTGATAGCCGAATTAAACGTCGAATTGAATACAGTGGAACAGAACCGAGTAACGTGCCACTGTTGGTGGTTAATATCTTTTGCATTGGCAACAATTGCAATAAGGACCACGCTCTCGCTAGATGAGTTGGATGCAGTCGACCTTCTGGATCTTCAATGATCAGTATTGGTCTCGCACAGCGCCTTAAATCGGTGGGACCCTTAGCTTGAAGATAGGCATTGAGTAACCCCATTAAAAGCAAGCGGCTTTGTTTGTCATTGGTTTCTTTCAAGAACTGACTCAAGCCTTTATCAGAGGAAGGGCTTGTATAGAAAAGACCATCACGAGGTTTGCGTGGGTTGCCTTTACTGACACTTCTGAACGCGAAATAGTGTTCAACAAGCGTTTGCATTGAGTCGAGGCTACTACGAATCTCACCTTTATTCACATGGCCAGGCATAGCCAATAAGCGTCGACAGGTGTTGCTGATTCGTTTTTCAATCCGAGCATTTTTACCATCGCCGTTGACATGGTTTAAATCTGGGAAGCGTCGGGAGTCACGTAGTCGGATTACAGGATGAAGTGTCATTAACTCAATAGCGAGTTTCTCTGAGTGGTGAAGTTTTTTGGGTTTGCCGTTATGATCCAAAAACGCGTACTTTGTATTAATGCCGTGCTCATCGCGAGACGCACTAATACGATAGTAAATGACTTGCTCACCATCTTCGTTGGTGCACCATGTAGGCTTTATGCGTCTGTAGCGTCCCGCTTTTACTTCGTTTTTATCCTGTGCTTTAAAACAAACAATGATCTGTAAGTGTTGTGTTTGTGGATGAGAAATTGAGTAGTCAACGTGAAAATCTTTCAGTTTGAATTGATACAATGAGCCATTGGCAGGTAGTGCGATGGAAAGGGCATCGAGCAATGATGATTTGCCCCACGTGTTTTCACCGATGAGCGTGGTGAGTTCGTCAAAAGAGAGTGAAAGGCGTTTGATGCCTCTAAACCCGGAGATTTCGATGCGTTCTAGTCTCATCTCAATCCTCCTTGCAATTATTTGAATTATCGAGAGTTATTTTGCTACTCCTAAGCATATATGAATTCGGAATTTTTGAGTTAAGCTCAGTTCACAAAATTACGAGAGCCTCTTACTGAATAGAGACCGTTACAAGCGAGGCTTGTTTTCAAAGCCGGGGGACAGCATCGTGATCACTTAAACATGAAACCCTAAATCGCAGTTTCATAAAATTCATGATTCTGTCATGATTCACTTCTTATTATTATAAGGAATGAAAAAAGAGAAGATGAAGATGAATAACAATCATAAGCCAGTGAGAATCAAACTGGCACACATCAATGACACACATTCCTACTTTGAACCAACGTCATTACAGTTAAAGCTTAAGATAAACAATGAACTCACGCTAGAACCCTATGTCAGTGCTGGCGGCTTTTCTCGTATCGCAACCAGAGTCGAGCAGTTAAGAGATGATGCTCAGCGCCAAGGTCATGGGATGTTGTTCCTCCATGCCGGAGATTGCTTCCAAGGCACGCTGTATTTCTCACTATTTAAAGGCAAAGCCAATGCCGACTTATTGAACGCATTAAAGATTGATGCAATGGCGTTAGGTAACCATGAATTAGATATGGGGAATGAGCCAGTTGCATTGTTTTGCCAACGTACTCAGTTCCCATTGCTTGCTGGCAACTGGGATTTATCCAATGAATCACTTAAAAAACCTCACCGTATCAGTGATTGCAAGGATGTATATAGTTACCAACCGGATACACAGAGCGCTCAATACATTGTTAAAGAATTCCATGGTGAGCGGGTCGCGATTTTCGGATTATCCATAGATAAAATGAGCGACATCGCAAACCCTGATGCAGACACGCCTTTTCACTCAGCAATTGAAACCGCCAAGGCGACCGTAAAACAAATCCATTCATCAGGTATAAAAAATATTATTCTTCTGAGCCACTTAGGTTATGAAGGTGATTTAGAGTTAGCTGAGCAAGTCGCAGGTATTGGAATAATTGTTGGTGGACACAGCCACCGGTTGCAAGGTGATTTTTCATCAATAGGGTTAGGACAAGACGATCCCTACGGTATCAAAATTAATGATACCTATGTGGTGCAAGCGGGTTTCCATGCTTTGACAATGGGGCACTGTGTCATTGAGTTTGATGAACACGGTAAAGCAACGATGTTGAGTGGACAAAATGAACTGTTGCTGGGTCGACGTATTTTTTGGGACTCGACGCTAAACCAACAGCTCGACCAAGGTGTATTCGAAACCGCGTGCGACTTCATCCATGGTCAACCGAATGTCGTGGTTTGTAAGAAACACCCGGAAACTCAAGCGATCCTGAGCGATAAATATATTCCTCAGGTCAGGCAGTTACAGTCACAAGTCATTGCTAGTGTTGACACCAAAAAGCGTCATGTGAGAATTCCCGATGAATTTGGTGAGAGTGAGTTGGCTTCCTCCGTTGCCCGATCATTTCTGCACTGTTTAAACAAACGTGGATATGACGTTCAATTTGCAATTCATAATGCGGGTGGTGTGCGAACCTCTTTGAACCCTGGCAACATTACAGTGGCAGACATTGCCGGACGGCTGTTGCCTTTTGCCGTTCCTATCGGCTTTTACGATGTAAAAGGCAGCGCTATTCGCCGTGCACTTGAAGGCGCGATAAATAATGCACTCAACAATGGCGTAGAAGGCACTGGATCTGGCAGTTATCCGTACACTTACAATTTAAACTTCGAGTACCACGCAGATGCCCCAAAAGGTGAAAGAGTTCAATCATTAGTGATTTTTGATGGTAAACAATGGGTAGGTGTTCAAGATGATGTTTGGTATCGAGGGACTTCTTCTGCCTATACGATGAAAGGGAAAGAGGGGTACGACGCATTGCAGGAGATGAAAGGAGAAGGGCGTGTGACCAGTTTGTCCATGGCTGATTGTTTTATTGAACTCCTGACCGATGAGCCAAACTGTTTGAATCAAAGTCACAAACTTTACACAAAGCGACGTCGATAATAGATACTGGTATTGATTTTGCTGCTCTCCACTTACTACATGGGTTGATGAGGATGGCAGTATGTGGAATAAAGATTGGGCAGATACGGCAGTCGTGGTTGCCTGGATCGCAATTTGGTCAACACTGGTCTACTTTGTGCCTCTAAGCTGCTTTTGAATTGCTAAGAATGTGGATGTTACAAAAGGGAGCAGTAATGCTCCTTTTTTGTATCTATCTTCCCCGTTAGGGCCCTAACTAATGAAGAGTTTGTCTTGAGCCATTTGCTGCTTTTTGTCTGTTTACTATAGTTCAGGTGGTTGAATCCATTTCTTTCTTTTTATAGTGCTTCCTGATTTTTGATAAGAATTTTATTTCGATAAGACAAGGTTTTTTTGTTGGAAAGCCTGACGCTCGGCGTTATTATGTCGGCGTTTGGGGAGTAGTTAGCGCAAGTTTACTTATCGTCATCTCGTTAAGCATCAGCTTATCCGGTAAGTAAAGGTGTTACGTGGTTTATTCACGTCAACACTTCAACGAGACCAACGCATTCATTGACTAGCAGCACATAATCGTTATGTGGCTGTTGGTTGTTATTGTCTGCGGAAGGTCACCAAACGAAGTCCTTCCGCCATGGGAGGAAATATGTCTCTTATCGAAAATACCACCCAATTGAGCCAATCGGTGCCTCTTCAAGAATCATTAGCGATGTATGGTGCTTTTGGTTTATTTACCCTTGTTCTTGTTACGCTTGATATCTATCAAACACGTGGTGGCGTTATCACGATGAAAAAAGCCATCGTTTGGAGTGTTTTTTGGTTCTTGCTTGCCTTTGTTTTTGCAGGTTCTATTTATTTATTCTGGGACTTTTACGCGCCACATAGCGCTTATACGAACGACAAAGCAACGATTTCATTCTTAACTGGTTACTTACTAGAGAAGTCGTTAAGCGTGGATAACTTGTTTGTGTTTGCCATCATCTTTGCACAATACAGTGTGCCGGAGCATTTGCGTCCGAGAGCATTGCTTTGGGGGGTGATAGGTGCGCTAGTTTTACGCGCTGTCATGATTGCGGTTGGTGCTCAGTTACTTGCACAGTATCACTGGGTATTGTACTTATTTGCTGCTTTCCTTATTTGGACAGGTGTTAAGCTAGCTCGCGACAAAGGCGAAGCAGAAGAGGTTAATCCATATCCGGAGCAGTTGATTCGAAAGGTATTGCCAGTTACAGATGACTACCAAGGAAATCACTTAATCTTAAAGCAAGCTGGTAAGTGGGTGGCAACACCGATGCTGATCGTTGTTGGTGTCATTGCAGTAATGGACGTTATGTTTGCGTTGGATTCTATACCAGCTATATTCGCGGTAACGCGAGAGCCATTTTTAGTCTTAGCCGCGAACGTATTTGCATTATTGGGTTTGCGATCGCTGTACTTTGTTCTTCAAGCAATGTTAGACAAGTTTGTATACTTAAAACCAGCATTATCAGTAATCATGATGTTTATCGGGGTAAAAATGCTATTGGTTGGAACAGAATATGAGATTCCTACAACATGGTCTCTCACATTTTTAGTTGTTGTGATGACATCGGCAGTGGTGGCATCACTCCTAAAAAATAAAGCGAAGCGTCAAACTAGCGTTAATATTACTAATCAAAAAATATAAAGTAAGCACAAAAATCAAAAGAAATAACGAAAAATATTGTTAAATATATGTTGTGAGTTAAGGGGCGATTATGCAGGTAATGTTCAGTTATTCAATGTGATTACAGCAATTGTGATTATTTATGCCGTTATTATTCATTTGTATTTTTGAGTTTTGTAATGAGTTTGTTTTATTAGAAATTCTAATTTGAATGGGTAAAATTTGTCATTTCTTAAACAATAAGAAACTGACTAATATACAACCAACTAAACAGACTACTGCTTTTAAAGAGAGGCAATCATGGCACAAGCAATGCAAATGACAAATGTAGCTTTACCAACCTCTATGGATAAGAAAACCTACGCGGTTAACTTCAAAGGACTGATTGCTCACTTACTGGACATTCTATTTGTAGATAACACTGCGCCACGCAGTTACTACGCAGAAGACTTGTCAGCACATATTCAAAAAGACATCGGTATGTACCGTTAATATTGAAATAATGTAAGAAATACCGGCCTATGAGCCGGTATTTCTTATTTGTAAAACATGCCTACTCAACCTACGCCCTAGAAAAGAAACACTCTAGAGGAGGTAGACATGAGAGTAGATTAAGTGTTGTATAGAAAAACGGGGCACCATTGGTGCCCCGTTTTGACATGACTGAAGTGCGATATTACTTCTTGCGGCAGTATTCTGCGATCACGTACATCGACTGACCACCATTTGCCTTACCCGAAACTAGCTTTGGATCATCGCCAAGGCTAATACCACGAATCACGGTACCTTGCTTGATTACTTGATTAGTGCCTTTTACTGGTAGGTCTTTAATTACTGTTACATCGTCACCTTTCTTAAGTTCAGTGCCGTTACAGTCAACCGTTTTATCGTCAGCAGACATCCCTTTCATTGCCCAGTTCACTTGCTCTTCTTCCATGTACATCATGTCAAGAGCATCTTGAGCCCAGCTTTCTGTGTTTAGGCGAGTGAGTTGGCGCCATGCGGTCACTTGTACAGCAGGAACCTGGCTCCACATGCTTTCGTTTAGACAACGCCAGTGGTTAATGTCTTTTGGCTCATCGATCTCACCCAGACACTTATCACAAACCATGATGGCAGTATCAACCGTCACATTACCGTGAGGTGGGACAGCGTATGCAGTTAGTTGAGATTCAGAAGAACACAGTTCACATTTTGACTCGCAGCGCGCAAGCAGAGTAGCTTCAATAGACATAAGGACTCACCTTAGTAATGTTATTTTGTGGCGGTATTATCCACTTTATCCTGAGAAATAAAAGGGTGTTAGCGAATTAAAGACTAGATTTTACAATACTCCAACCTGATTAAGGTGAAGATGTAAAATATTCGCTAAATAAATAATACGGAAGTATAAAAGACACTATTAATTGTTTTGGCTTATGAATTAGTTGTGTCAATTCTACAACGATTACAAGCCTAAAAGAGGTAAATTTAGAGAGAGGGTGGCTAGAACATAGCCCTCTAATTTACAGAGGGCCTGTCGTTAACGTTCGACAATCTGGACAATTTGCTCTTTTGAAATACTCATTTCTTTACCATCCATGTCTTCATATTCGTACATACCCGTTTCCTCGTTCAGGTCTGGTTTACCGTAAGAGGTAATAATTTTCCCTTCATTTGTCGACATCAGATATTGGCTACTTCCGCATGCAGAAAGAAGTAATACAGTGGCAATAACAGTCAATACGCGCATAGAGTTTTCCTTTTAAACAAGTGAGTTAGGCAAAGACATCGATTTAACTATAGCAGAGGAAATATGAGTGGGTTTGAATACAATTGAAATGAAAAAGCCCAGTAGAAACTGGGCTTTGGTAGGAAGGGCGTTACGATTACTTCAAAACAGAAGTGTTAGTGACACCTGTTAGTGCGTCATCCATTAAGAAGTCAGTGTTTTCCATCTGCATCTCTACATGATGATCAATATCAGACAGAGTGCCATTTGGCGAAGCAAAAGTACTGTGCGATGCAGTAGCATTAAACTGTACAAAGCTCGCAGTTGCATTCACATCAGTGTCCGTACTGTTCACAGTCTTCAACCCTAGCTTATTAGCAAGCGGTTCAGTACCCGCGAATGGTGCATTTGGAACGCTGTTTGGTACTGTGCTATCGCCATCCACTTCTGTCATAAAGAATGGTGTCGTTAGCGAACCAGATGCCACTAAATCTGAAGCGTTTGTGAACGGATCGACAGTGTCTAGTGTAGTCTGTGCTGCATAGATAAATTGTGAGAAACCTGCTTCTAGCGCTGCTACTTGAGCTTCCGTTGCCGCAGCCTCAAATGCTTCGTAACATGTTTTATCTTCTAGATCCGCACATGATGCATCAGCGTAAGTCGCATAGTCTTTTGATGCTGCATAAGCGAGGTTATGTTTGATCTGAGGGCCGTAATTGTCTGAACCCAGTAACAAATTACCAATTTGTCCACCAGAGTTCTGTACTGATGCAGAACTAAAGGTGTACAGCGCATCGGCAGTAGGGCTGCCCAATGTATTGTTTGCTGCTGCGACGGCAGATGTAGCTACAATACCGCCAAGTGAATGACCTAGCATTTTGACCTTTGAACCCGTCATTGGGTTGAAGCCTTGCAGAGGACCTCCAGCTAAAAGACCGCCTTGAGCAGATACTACCAAGCTAGCGCGCAAACCTAACACATCCAGAACACTTTGACGTAGGTTGTCACGCGCAACGGCTAAGTTGGAAAGATTTAGATAAGCCAGTACATTCGCATTTGCGGAACGTTGTTCATCTAAGCTGCGCGTACCATGAATAGGTAAGTCAATAGCGATAACTGCCACACCTGCTTTTACCATATTGAACGCGAACGCGTACGCATTCTCTTTCGCTGAGGTGATGCCGTGTTGATAAATCACAACGTCTGTCGCGACGCCAGATTTAGGTGTGAAGACCAGTACTTCGACATCTTCAACCGATTTCACTACGGGAACAGGCGAGTAGCGAGTAATGATACGCTCACTATCAAGCTGGGTACCATCGGTAAGAGTAAGCTTAGCTCCAACAAGTTTTAGCTGCTCTGTAGGATCTGTAGCAAGCTTTGTCACATCAACAGGATCATTTGCAAAAACGCCTGTTGATAGCTGCTGAACCATGTTTGCTTGCTCGTTCGGATCCGCTAATGCTGCGCTTAGCTTCGCTAGGCTTGGCATCGCAGATACCATTGGTTGCATGTTCCAGCTTGCGCCTTTTTCCAGGTAATGAGGCAGTCTTACCACACCTTGTGTCACGCTTACATCGGCACCTGATTGCATGTAAAGGCCTTTAATTGCCGTTTTAGCTGCGTCTAGATCGCTAATGTATTTACTAAAGTCATCGTCAGAGTCTAGCGCAGTGCTAAAGTCTTGGGTTTCACCGAGCGTTATTGTGTAGGCCGTTGATAAGTCAACTGAACCTTCGTTTGAGTCATTTTTGTAAACGGTATTTAGTGTGTTTGCGCCGGTAGAAAAACCAGTAGCGGTTACTCCTTTGACTGCCGCTAACGTATCACCTACAGACTGGGTACTGAACCATGAGGAGTAAACGATGTCGTTAGGGTTTACTTTGGCGATACCAAAAATGCCTTCAACCGCCTGAGTGACTGCTTGAACAGAAGCAAGGTCGCCAGTTTCATAAACGATTTCTTTCGATTTACCAGTCGCATAACTTGCTGATGTACCAATTGGCTCACCATTCACGTCAGTAACATCTTGTGTAACCGCAAAAATGTACTCGCTTGACTCATCAAGTGCAGCCAAGAACTGGACGTATAGAGAGTTACCTTTTGCTTGAACTACGTAGTCCTGATTCTGAACGAGCACCTCTTCGATTGGGTTAGATTTACCGTCCCACTCGGTTAAGCGTTGGTTAATCTTGATGACTTTAACACCAGACGGCAACATGCCCGTTGCAAAACCATCGCCTTTAAAGTTCAGAACGATTGGCATAGACGTTGACCATCCATCCATCGTATTCATCGAGGCTCTAGGGTTGGTTAAAGCATCATCGCCATCAGTTGGCAGACCAAGCGTACCATCGCTTGTGTCCATTAATAAGTAAGACGGTGCCGGTACATCTGCGTTCGCTCCTTGAAGCGTAAAACTGATGGATGTTTCGCGATCAAGCAATGCTTGGACTTCATCTTCAAATTGAACTTTGTCGGAAGTACCAGAGCTGGAGGTATCATCACCACAACCAGCAAGAAGGATTGCAGAACAAAGCATTGATAATTTAAACGTGTGTTTCATTGGTTTACTCCGTAATCCCATTATTTGAAGGTGTAGTTCATCTGTACCGCGCTGATGTAAGCAGTACCTTCTGAGTCAAACTTAATCTCTTCACCCAGAGCATTTGTCTCAGTGAAAGAGCCTGATTTACTCTTAACAAGTGCAAAGCCTGCATCGAAAGTTAAATTCTCACTCATTGCGTAAGTTAGGCCCGCGCTGTACCAAAAACGGTCACTGTCAGGGATACTCAATGTCGCTTCACCTGCTTGTTCGTCGTACGCAAAGCCTGCACGGAATGTCCAGTCTGTATTAAGTATGTAAGTTGCACCAATGGAGTAGCGATTGTTGTCTTCATATTTCTCAGGTTTAAAGAAACATACTCCGTCATTACATTCGTTACTGGTCGCTTTTAGTTCTTTAAATGTGCTCCAGTCGGTTTGTTGCCAGCCGTAATGTACAGCCCATTGTTCATTCAATTGATGGAAAGCCGATAATTCGATAATTGAAGGAAGAGAGATTTTTAAACGGCCATCCACTTTTGGTGATGAAGCTCGACCAGAGTCGTAACTACTAAACTCACCGTCATCAAAATCTAGATCAACCTTAGAGCGGTAGCCAAAGCCAAAACGGTTGTTTTCATTTAGCTCAAATAAAGCGCCGACATTCCAACCCCAAGCGAAAGTTTCGCCTTCCATGCCGACAAGGTTATCGGACTTATTACCACCTAAAATACCGGCGAGTGCGCCTTTGTGACGAGTCAGCTCTGCTTCAGCGTATACGAGGTTGATACCACCACCGACACTGAAAGACTCGTTGATACGGTAAGCGACATTAGGGTTGATGTTTACTGAAAGTAGGGAAGTGTCACCCGCCATATCACCTGCGGAAATATCATTTGGATAGTCGGTAGCAACACCGTATGTTGTGAACATACCGATACCCCAAGCCCAGTTATCATTGATAGGGCTGATGTAATAACCTGCTGGCACGATCTGTAAAGGAGCGACATCTTTCGCGTGTTCATTGTTTACAGTGTCGTACACATCGACTTCAGGGTCGATGATAGATAACGCGCCCGAAAATTGAGCTTCTTTGAAAAGTGTCATTGCTGCAGGGTTACGAGCAAGGACGCTGGCATTATCTGCGACAGCCCCTTCACCTGAAAATGCTCGACCAAGACCAGATGCCGAATGTTCAGCTACCTGGAAGCCCGCTGAGTGGGCATTACACGCAAACAATATTGAAATTGTAAGCAGAGAGCAGTGCTTCTTGTTCATCCTTGACCCTCCTAGGGTGTCATAATGCTGGACCGAAGTCCTTGTAATTGTTGTGTGGTACTTACACCAATTGTTAATACGCGAAATACAACGATGATGTAAATGTAATGTTAATTGTATGTTTAATAACTTGTCAAAGTTTGAGCGTATTTTGCGTTTAAAATATGATGCATAGGTCAAACGATGGCTTGTAAGGGCATGTATTATCTTTATATTTTTGAAGAGAATGGTACGACCAGAATTGTTTTGCGAGCTTTATAGTTAAATAACGATCAAATCAAGAGATAGCTCGCTTTGCTGTTTCTTCACTTCACAGGCATAATTCGCGCTCGCTATGTAGTTATTCAATAGACGCAATAGGAACCGCATTGGAATTACTGAATGTTGAATTTTTAGGTCGTTCGCTAAGGCTCGAAGGATCGATGGCTGGGTGGCAGCAGTTATATTGGGATAATACGTTGGTGTCTCAAATCGATGCCAGTGACAATACCGCAGAGACTTGTCTACACCAGTTTAGGCTCTCTGCGGGTGAGGAAATCCTGAACTGTCATTTAGAGTGTTCTTTAACATGGCAACCGTTTGAATTGAGTTACAAGGTCACAATTAACGGTGAGCTCGTCAATGAAGGTTGTCGAAATGAAAAAGACATCGAGCGCCAAGTGCCAGAAGTTACGCCACCATCCGAAAAGCGTTTAAGTGTAATAGGCCTCGTATCTCTTGGGATGAAAGCACTTAAAAGTGCGAAAGTTATTAAAGTGGCGTTAGCGTCTGCAAGTCTCGCTGCATATTCTTGGCTATTTTCCATCGAGTTCGCGCTAGCGTTGATCGCTTGTTTGGTTTTTCATGAATATGGTCACATTAGAGCGATGAAGTATTTTGGAATGAAGACCAAAGGAATCTATTTGATTCCATTCCTAGGTGGTTTGGCGCTAAGTGACGAAAAGATAAACACGCGCTGGCAGGATGTGGTTATCTCAATCATGGGACCATTTTTCGGTTTAGTACTTAGTATTGTTTTTACTTTGCTTTATTGGATGACTGGTGAGGTGATCTTCGCTGGGCTTGCTGTGTTTAACGCCTTGCTAAACCTATTTAATCTGCTGCCTATTTTACCATTAGATGGTGGCCATGTGCTCAAAAGTATTACCTTCTCAATGAATACTTGGGTCGGGTTAGTTGGCAGTATTGCGACCGCTTTATTAGGCATTTTTATCAGTTACTATTTCGGTCTGACGTTGCTAGGGTTTTTATTGTTAATGGGAATGTTGGAAGTGGTGATGGAATGGAGAGCTCGACATCAAAGCCATTTATTGCCATTAACCCGTTATGGGCAGCTATTCTCACTGGCTTGGTACTTGGTCTCTGTCGGAGGTTTTGTTTCTATCATCTGGTATTTTGCCACTCTCGGAGATAGTTTGTTAAGTTTGCCGCTACAGATATTGGGCACTTGATTAGAATCATTAAAAGCTCCCTAGGGAGCTTTTTTATTTGGCAAGCTTAAGTAGTAGACGATAGTAGCAATGAATTAGCCACATCTTGGTGCTTTCGCGTTATACGCAGGCAGCTTATTTATGGTTGCTTGTAAATCTTTAATGCGCGTACTGTGCGATGGGTGGGTTGAGAAGAATTCAGGTGGTTGAGAACCACCTGATGCAGCACTCATATTTTTCCATAAATCGACACTTTGACGTGGGTCGAAACCTGCTTTTGCCATGAATTCCAGCCCGACAATATCAGCCTCAGATTCCTGAGTACGACCGTATGGCAAAATAACACCGTATTGGACACCGACACCAAGTGCCGCCATCGTCATTTGTTGATACTGTTTGTACTCGGAAGCTCCAATGGCAACGTTTGCTAGAGACAACCCGGCATTTGCTAACTGACTTTGTGAAAGACGTTCATTACTGTGGTCAGCGAGGACGTGAGCGACTTCGTGACCAATAACTGTTGCCAACTGATCTTGGTTTTTCGCGACATCTAAAAGCCCGGTATACACGCCGATCTTCCCACCTGGTAGAGCAAACGCATTGACTTGTTCACTATCAAAAACAACGACTTCCCAGTCTTTAAATCCAGATTGAGCGGGAATGGTGTCAGTGATGTGTTTGGCAACGCATTGAACGTAGGCATTCGTTTTGCGATCTTTGCTGATTGGGATATCTTTCTTCATTTGTTCGAAAGATTTAGCGCCAAGCGATGACATTTCCTGATCTGAAAACATCAGGATCTGGTTGCGACCCGTCGGTGATGCGCTACACGCTGTTAAACCCGCGATAGTTAAAAGAGCAGAGGCTTTCATCCATACCTTCATAACAGGCTCCATTTAATTTTTTGTTTTGAAGCAATAGTATATACCCAAATAGTAACATGATGCATGGATCAAGTTATTCATCTGATTAATAAAGAGGGTGAGATGTTACGTCTTGAAGTTATGCCCAAGTAGCGTCTATGCTAGCTTCCTAGCACATCGTTACAACCTAACAAACCAGTTTGTGAAACTAAGAGTAAAACAATGAGTATATGGAAAAAGCCCGTAAGCATAGAGATTCTGAATGCCACGTCAAAAAATACCCTGATCGAGCACCTACAAATTAAATATACAGATTTCACTGACGACTCCCTTACAGCAACCATGCCCGTATGCAGCTTTACTCATCAACCTTTAGGAATGCTTCACGGTGGTGCATCAGTCGTGCTCGCAGAAACATTAGGCTCATTGGCTGCAAACTTCTCTGTCGATGAAGGCAGCTACTGCGTCGGTTTAGATATTAACGCGAACCATGTGCGAGCCATGCGAAGTGGTCATGTGATTGGTACGGCAAAACCGCTTCATCTGGGTATTTCAACGCAAGTGTGGCAAATCGATATCACTGATGAGCGAGGCCGTTTAGTGTGTACCAGTCGCTTGACCATCGCTGTGAAACAACACAAAACAAAGTCGGTATAAACTAAGATGGTGATTGAGTTTTCATTAGGAAAAATCATTGCAACCCAGCGTGAAATAGTGATTAAGCTCTCCGGTAGTGCAATGGTAACCTTGCAAGCGCAAACCGATGCAATTCAGTTGCTGGGTAGAGGAGCGAACGTTGTTTTATCTCATGGAGCAGAGTGCAAATGGTCTATCAAGCTGGACAACGAGGAACAACTGGCTGAACTTTCGCGAGAAATTGGTATCGATATTCAATAATCTATAGTGTGATGTTTGCACTTTTTGGTAAAAATGAGGAAACTTAGCTTATCGACAACAAGATAAGAATTTCCTCTTTATGAGTAGCCCTCGTTTACGTGTTCAGTTCGAAACACTGTTTGAAAAATTTTCCGGTCACGATACGGACGTTCAGCTCGAAGACATCACCGAAGCGTTGTTTTGTACACGTCGTAATGCTCGTATTGTTCTAAATAAACTTGAAGAAGAGGGCTGGATTGAGTGGCATCCGGCAGCGGGTCGAGGAAAGCTTTCGAAACTCGTTTTTAAACGTAATCGAAGCGACGTCAGCGAAAACCTCGCCAGGCGTTATCTCGATGAAGGGAAAATCGGTCAGGCTCTAGATGCGCTTGATAACGATGCGGCACGATTGACGCAGGTTATCCAAGGTTATCTAGGGCTTCAACATCGACAGGGCGAGCAGGTCGTGCGTTTGCCTTATTATCGACCATTGTCGATGTTAAACCCGCAGAAACCGATGCGGCGTTCTGAACAGCACATCGCCAGACAAATTTTTAGCGGACTCACTCGCCTTGATGAAAATGAACAACTTCAACCAGATTTAGCCCACACGTGGGAAGCAATTTCTGATACACATTGGCGTTTTTATCTTCGTCGTGGAGTACGCTTTCATAACGGTGAACCGTTAACAACTAGTTGTGTTCTTGAAAGTGTGCTTGCGTTAAATAGCTTGAACTTGTTTTCTCACATAAAGCGGGTGTCTTCACCACAAGAGTGGACCGTTGATATTGAGCTCGTCCGTCCTGATCGCTACCTTCCTCTGGCTCTGAGTGAGTCGCAAGCAAAAATTTTGCTACCGAGTGCTTTGCGTTCTGAAAGCTTCGATAGACAACCGATAGGGACAGGGCCGTTCCAAGTTAAAATGAATGATGATAAGCGTCTTATTTTGACTGCTTTTGATGGCTACTTTGGTTTTCGCCCTTTACTTGACCAAGTGGAGGTGTGGGTAATCGATGAAGCCTATTCTTCAATGGTTTATCCAAGCCTGTCAAAGCCGAAGATGGATAAACAAGGTTCATCCGATGAAGTCGAGCTGGACCCTGGCTGTACATTCCTATTACTAAACAAAAACACCGGAATTGCAAAAGATCCACGTTGGGCAGAGTTCCTCTCGCAAACCCTCAACAGTCACCAGATTTACGCGCATGTTCCACAAGATAAAGTGATGGAACTGGGAGTATTGCAAGCCTTTGGCCTTAAGCCCGGTTGGATTGATCTCAGGCCAGCGGAAGCGGGCAGCGTACCACAGGCTAATAAGGTAATTTCCGTAGCGTATCAGAAAAAGCATCCGATGTTTCCAGTAGTTGCCAAGGCCATCAAGACACTCTTAAAACCGCACGGTATAGAGGTTGAGTTTATTCGTTATGATTCTCAACCGCCCGCGCCTGGGGAAGTGGATATCTGGGTGAAAGCTATGGGCATTGCAACGAACCGAAATGACGCGTTGGCGGGCTGGCTCCTGGATTACAGTGATATTGAGAAGTTCAGTTCAGGTTACGATTTTAGTGAATGGGCTAAACTTGTCGATCAATGGCGTGCCGGCATGCACACAGACTTTCCTGCGCGTGAGCTAGGACGACAGTTAGTAAAAAGCTGTCAGGTGATTCCTATGTTTCACTGCTGGCTAGGCGTGAATAAAGACCACAGCGGTGCGTTACAAAATGCAAAGTGTAATGCCTTAGGTTGGTTTGATTTTAATAATGTATGGGTCAAACCGGATATAGAAAGTAACCATGGCGAAACCGAATAAAAAACAACCGACGAAAACCGTCGATATCTTTTGCTCTAAATGTAAAACTCAACTATTTAAGTACCGTAAAGGCGGGAAAGGCGCACTGGTTAAATGCTTCAAAGAGCGCATTGTTGACGATTTCACACAAACCCCATGTATTTGCCCCGCTTGCGGACAAGAGTTTGCAAGAGATACTTTAGTAAGAGGAACCCCCGCTTACAAAATGATTGGCGGCAAAGTGACGATGAAATAATAAAGGGCTAGAAAATGAGTATGAAACATGACTATTGCATGGTTTTAAGTACAACCAGTAATGAAAAAAATCGAGATCAGATCATTAAAGGTTTGCTAGATGCTCAATTAGCCGCGTGTATTCAAACGATGCCTATTGAAAGTCACTATGTGTGGAAAGGGGAGATTTGTACTGACAACGAATGGTTGCTGGTGATCAAAACTCGTCGAGAACTTTATGAATTGGTGGAAGAGAAAATAGAAAACCTGCACGAATACGAGGTCGCTCAAATCGTACAGGTTCCAATTGTTGATGGGTTTAACCCTTATTTAGAATGGTTGAGAGAATCGACGTTGAGCCGACATTAAGAATAACGACAACACTGCACCAACGGTATCGCACAACATATCTTTCTGGGCGTCCCATATGTCACCTTGCGAGCCCAGAAAGGCAATTCCCTCATCGCCACCAGCCAACTCCGCATACCACCATTCGATAATCTCATAGCCAGCAGCAAGTGACATGATAGCAAACAAAGCAAACCAGCAAGAGAACGCTTTGTTGAACCGTTTTTTGTTTATCAAGTATTCAGCGATCGGATATGCGTAAAGGCCAATTGAAAAGTGCGCAACGCGATCAAAATTATTTCGCTCTGAACCAATCATGTCGTTAAACCAGTCAAACGGCACTTCGGAGAACGTATATTTCGCACCGATAGTGTGCAAACAGAGCCAGATGAACATTAAAAAGTAAGCCGTATTACTGAACTGATAGCGAATCGAAATCGCCCAAATAGCAACAAGAATACCAATCGCCGGGATAATCTCCGCAAACCAAACTGCACGTGAGTTAGGTTCCAACGCAGAAAATAAAAACACGATGGCATAAAAAATCGTTAATCCTAAGAGTGTCGAGGTGCTTTTCATAGAGTTATTTGATCCTTCAATTTATCTTACAGTGGGACTCCATAGATTGTGTTAATGATTGCACTTAATTGAACGGTGTGCAATTGATATTTTAATGGGTTTTTTGATCACTGAAAATGTTGATTTATTGGCAAACTGCTCAACATTAAAACGTTTGCGCGTGCACTTTTCATTAAAGTTTGATTTACAACATGCCCATCCATAGAATCCATGATTCAGTCTAATAAAAAAGAAGTAAAGCCATGAAACTGGAAACTGTCGATTATCTTGCTGACGATGCTGCTCAACAGTTCGTTACCTCTCTACGAGAAACGGGGTTTGGTGTGTTGAAAAACCACCCGATTCCACAAGAGCTTGTAGAGTCAATTTACAAAAACTGGCATGAGTTTTTCTGTTCAGATCAAAAGAATGATTTTCACTTTAACGTAGACACCCAAGATGGCTACTTCCCACCTTCTGTGTCTGAAGTGGCGAAAGGGCACAAAGTGAAAGACATCAAAGAGTACTTTCATGTTTACCCTTGGGGGCAGATCCCAGAGCAGCTTAAAGCTGAAATCTTAGAGTACTACGAGCGTGCCAATGCATTTGCTCAAGAGCTATTAGGTTGGGTTGAAGCGTACGCACCTAAGGACGTTCAAGAGAAGTTCTCTATCGCGTTGTCAGAAATGATCAATAACAGTGACAAAACATTACTACGCGTGCTTCACTACCCACCGATGACAGGCGAAGAAGAGCCAGGCGCTATTCGTGCTGCTGCGCATGAAGACATTAACCTGTTAACGGTTTTGCCTGCTGCTAATGAACCTGGACTGCAAGTAAAGAGTAAAGAGGGTGATTGGATCGATGTACCATGTGACTTCGGGAACTTAATCATCAACATTGGTGATATGCTTCAAGAAGCGTCAGGTGGTTATTTCCCTTCAACGACTCACCGTGTAATCAACCCTACGGGTGGCCGTCAAGAAAAGTCACGTATCTCATTACCGTTGTTCCTGCATCCAAAGCCGGAAGTGGTGTTATCTGAGCGCTACACTGCACATAGCTACCTTATGGAACGTTTACGTGAGCTAGGGGTTATTTAACCTTTACGTGATCTCCTTACAAAGGCCGATGGTGAATGACTATCGGCCTTTTTGCATTTATGCTACAAAGTGGAAACTATGTTTTTTGTGCCGTGAATGGGGCCCTAAACTCGTGTCAGAGAGGATGAATGGAAGGACAACGTACTGTCAATAGTATTGAGCCTCATGCAATAGAAAATCCGCTGCTTTGGCCAATGTTAGAAATTCTGAGAAAACAGCCCTCTAATTGGAAAGTGCACACCTTGGCAAGCTCGTTGGGTGAACAAGGTTATATTTCAAAGCTGGACGACTCTCCCGATAAGGATTTATTCAAAAGAAATTTCCTGATCATGAATGCATTATATCAACTGCAAGACACTCTGTATCCGGATAGTTGGCTTCAAGTCGAAGCCATGGATATTCAGCTCATGTCTTCGATGGAAGCTTTGAGGCATAAGATCGATATTCATGATCCTTTGCGTGAGTATTACTTAGATTGGCGCAATTACGAAGCGGATGAAGATGAAGTGCGTCGACTGTTGAATGAATTTTGGACAACTTATCAAAAGTTCATCGGTGGTTCGTCAGTAGCCAGCGTAGATAAGACAAAGGCACTGTCACTATTTGAACTTAACACTGACGCTACGCCTGCGGAAATTAGAAAACAATGGCGAAAACTCGCGCTTCGTTGGCATCCTGATCGAGAAAATGGCGATGCAGAAAGATTTAGAGTTCTTTGTGAAGCGTGGAATGTACTGAGAAACGAATGATTCGCTAAGAATAAAGATAAAGGAAGGCAGCTAACTATAGCTGCCTTTTGATTGAACTGTCTCTGTCAGCGTATCAAAACTAGCATGATGACTTAAACTGAGATTTTCGCATGCGGTTGAGGGCAGCCATAACGTCTAGTGTGCGTGGTTTGGCTAAGTCGCCTTGCTTAGGAAGAGCGGCATGCCACTCACCAGACAGCATTTCTTCAATCTCCTTCGCCGGATGATTACACCAACCTGGAAGTTGAGCAATTTGGAACCATAACCAGCCAATTGTGTTGACTTCATCGGCTGACTCTATCTGTTCCAAAGCGCTAAGATCAGTAAACTCTTTACCAAATCGAAGTGACTCTTTGCCTTTCGCATTCACACGGAACTTGCCGTCAGTCAGAATATTCATCAACGCAACGCGGTTCAGTGCTCGAGGTGGGAAGGTCTGTAAACGTTCTTCTGACTCGTTATGGCGTTGAGTAGGGTGCTGAGCGATAACTTCTTTCGCTTTTTCAGTCACATCAACGGCTTGGTAGTCGTGCATTTGAATGACGGTATCGGCAACGTCTAAGTAGTCGCCCGACCCACCCATAACGATAATGGTAGAGATATCAAGATCATCTCGTAATTGACCAATGCGGTCGACGAGAGGAGTAATTGGCTCATCACCTTTTGCCACCAATGCCTGCATACGCTCATCTCTAATCATGAAGTTGGTAGCAGAAGTATCTTCATCAATCAATAATGTGCTTGAACCGGCTTCAATAGACTCTTGAAGCCAAGCGGCTTGCGACGTTGAGCCTGATGCGTCTTGAGTAGAAAAGTCCGCCGTATCTTTACCCATTGGTAAATGGTTGATGTAGTTCGACAGGTTCAAGTGGTGTACGCATCGGCCATCTTCGGCACGAATCTTCATAGCCTTGTTATCGGCAACAATGTATTCGCGACCATCTCCTGGAATATGATCGTAAATTGAACGCTCTATTGCATTTAATAAGGTAGATTTACCGTGGAAGCCGCCACCTACGATCAGTGTGATACCTTTTGGAATTCCTAATCCTGTGACATGGCCCTTGTTTGGCGCATGTAAAGTGACTTGTAGAGATTCAGGGGCTTTAAACTCAACGGCTTCTTTCATAGGAAGGTCGCAATTACCTGCAATTCGAGGAAGGATACTGCCGTTTGCGACAAACGCGACTAAGTTATTGGCCTCCAACTGTTCTCGCAGGGCATCTTGGTCTTCAACAACTTGGCAGTGCTTAATTAAAGCGGCTTTGTCGAGTTCACGCTCTAAAGTTGCTCGACGGATAAACTTAGGCAGGTGGAAAGTCAGTATGTTGTTGGCTTTTTTCCCCAATACTGAACGACCTTCGGCTGGTAAGTTAACTCGAAAACGCAGTTCAATACCTTCTTCAGTAAACAACACCGCGGTGCTATCCAGTACAGTTTGGCCTGTCAGTGAAATTGATACTGAGTTTTCTTGTTTAGCAAACTGTTCAAAACTACGCGCAATAAAATCACGTGCAGCTCTTTGAAATGCAGGAGACTCGTCTCTTAGCCACTCAAGACCAGTCAAAGACCATGCGCGAGTCGCACGAAAACGTGACGCCGATGCATAAGGGTCACCCTGTACATGATCGATAAACAAAGTGAAATCAGTTAAGTCGTATTGACCTTTGATTTGCTGATAAGCTCGATAGTTCTGCTTTTCAATTTTCTTAAGCGTGGCAGTCAACTGATCCATGAAGATATTAGCCTTTTAATAGAAGCGGGCGGCGATTATAGAAACCACCGCCCTCATAGTAAAGAGAATGCTTAGGAAGAGTAGGCGTATTGCCCGCCAGAAAGGCGCTGATTAAACAAACTTTGCTCAAATTCATTACAAGGCATAGGTTTACCATAAAGAAAACCTTGTCCGATATCACAGCCCTCACCAATGAGAAACTGCTCTTGTTGGGGAGATTCAATGCCTTCGATCACGACTTGGAGTTCCAGTTTTTTCGCAATGTGTATGATAGAACAAATTATCGCGCGATCATCGTCCGACTTTTCCATTTGCTGGACGAAGCTTTTATCAATTTTGATGGCATCAAATGGATATTTCTTTAAATAGCTGAACGAGGCATATCCTGTACCAAAATCATCAAGTGACAATGTCACACCTAGTTTGTGCAACTTATTTAACGTTGTGCGTGCTACTATTTCATCGGCAATTAGAGCGCTCTCGGTTACTTCGAGTTCGAGAAAGTGTGCTGGCAAATGGAAAGTGTCGAGTAGGTGTTGCACTTGTTCTGCAAAATTTACGTTTTGTAATTGAATGGGAGAAACGTTGACGGCAATTTTGAAGTTATCGATTAACTCAGACCATTGTTTCGCTTTGTCTATCGCGGTACGCAGAACAAAAGAGCCAACTTCAAAGATAAGCCCGTTTTGTTCGGCCATATGTATCAATGCTTCGTTGGAAACGTCGCCAAGTATTGGATGTCTCCAGCGAAGCAAGGCTTCTGCGCCAATCCATTTACGTGTTTTGGAGTCTACTTGAGGTTGAAAGTACAACACTAAATCGTCGTTACGCACTGCTTGTAAAAGGTAACTTTCCAGTTCATTGTGACTATTGAGATCCGCCGAATGATTTTCTCTAAAATAACTAAAAGGTTCGCCGGATTCTTTACATAGAAGCATCGCGTAACATGCATGTTGAAGGATACGCTTAGCATTGCTGCAATCTTTGTAAGCTTGAACTATACCGATATACGTGTGCAAATGTATTTCTGTTTTGTTGAAGACAAATCCATCTACGCTAATTTTAGTGATATCATCTAATAGTTGATTTAACCGAGCTTCAATATCCTCTCCCCAAATCAATAAAACCATGTCATTCGAACTTGGTCTACCAGTGATAAATCCGCTAGCACCGTGTCTGGTTAATCTGGAGTGAAATTCTTTTAAAATGTTGTCAAAGACCTCGAACCCGTGCCTGGTCTGAATACTGCGAGCGTTACTAAAACCAATGTTGATGACCACAAGCGATTGCTGATCACTATCAAGGGACTGTAAGGTGTATTGGACAATGTTCTCAAGTGCAGAGCGATTTAGAAACCCAGTTCCCTGATCATGTGTTTTTTGGTAGCTCACTTGTTTTTCCGCGGCTTTACGGCGATCAATTTCTTGTGTTAAGGAGTAACTTAACTGGGCTAAATCCGTGGTACGATTTTCAATTCGACTCTTTAGCTCGGTGTTAAGTCGCTGAAGTTTATGTTGTTGGTACACAACTGAAAGCTGTGCTTCGATTGAATCTTTGAAAGTTTCAAGCAACTGACGGTAACTATCGTTGTACTCGTTTCTCTCAGAGTCAAGCATACAGATTGTTCCAAATGTTTCCCCATTTGGCCAGAATAGCGGTAAGCCGCAATAAGAAATCATGCCTAGTTTGATGTCTGGGTTATTTTGCCATTCTTCATCTTCAAGCGCATTGGGGATTACAAGCTCGCCTTTCTGTTCTATAACTTGCTCGCAATACAAACCGTTACCAAGCAGCTCTGCATCGCCAGTACGATAAGGATTACCTAGAGTTTCGCTAGATGTATTTACTTCTATGCGATCCGGATGGATACGCATAATTAATGTGGTGGGTACGTGTGTTATTTGAGCCAGTAAGTTGACGATTTCCTGCCAACTTCTTCGCATAGACTCAGGGATTTCGTAGTCTAATGTTTGCAATCTCCCCATATAGGTCATCCTTTACGTGGTTTCACTTCCTGTGAATTAAAAATGCAGACTGCTCTATTTTGTTCTCGCTTTTTAATTAAGTATAGGGTGGCTAGGGCTCGAAACAAAAAAAGTCCTGAAAAGTGTTCAGGACTAGGAATAGTTGTCACATATCTCATCCTTGAAACAGGTAACAAGCATCAAGGCTTAAGCGACATTAACGATTCAATAGAAATGTCTTGCGAATAGTCGACATATTCAAAGTTAAAGCCATTGAGCTTCATAAACTCATCTTTAAAACCTTGGTAATCACCAATCTCTTTAAAGTTTTCAGCATTCATCTGTTCTAAAAGAGCGTGGACTTCTTGTTGAACTTGCGGTTCAAGTTCCAAGTCATCTATTCGAATCAAGCGTTCGCCGTCAACTGGCACTTTCTCTTGATCGTATAACTTCGTAGTAAACAGTCGCTGCATTTGTTCAATACAGCGTTCGTGAGTACCTTTTTCCTTCATCACTCGATAAAGCGCTAACAGGTAGGGACTTAGCGCAGGGATGAATACACTGGCTTTCGTCACCAACGCCTTACACACGGTTGCGTAAGCACCGCCGTCAAAGTTGGCGAGTTTGAGGTTTAATGAATGACTGGTTTGGTGTAAATCGATTTTCGCTCGACCTAACGTACCATCGAGATAAATTGGGTGCGTGATGTCAGGGCCCATGTAAGAAAAGGCGATGGTTTTGCAGCCGTTTGCGATAGAGTCGTTATTGATGAGTGTGTCAATCCAGCTTTCCCAGTCTTCGCCGCCCATTACTTTAATGGTGGCATTGGCTTCCTCTTCTGTTGCAGGCGTTAAGGTGGTTTCTATCCAC
The DNA here is from genome assembly GCF_033338835.1 of Vibrio sp. Vb0888. Classification (NCBI taxonomy): domain Bacteria; kingdom Pseudomonadati; phylum Pseudomonadota; class Gammaproteobacteria; order Vibrionales; family Vibrionaceae; genus Vibrio; species Vibrio sp. Vb0888. The sequence goes on along the minus strand of NZ_JAWOTL010000001.1, from coordinate 121,128 downwards.
TTATCGTTCTCCAGCATGATAGAAGCGCCAGTGACAGGTTCACCAATAGGTTTAATGACACTGCGCCAAAACTCATCAGATTCAGGTTTAGGTCGAACACCGGTTGCCAAGCTATAGATGACTAAGTCAACTTCACCCTCAAAGTACGTTTCAATGGCTTCAATCACTTGATTGCGCACCGAACCAGAGAATGCATCGCCAACAATATTTATTGCGGTACGCCCGGCTTGATTTGCTTCTTGCTTAAAAAAGACGTTGTTATACCAACCCGCACTCCCAACCCCTTTCTCTGAAGGGCCACGCTCAAATGAGACGCCAATGGTATCGGCGTTAGCGCCACCGAACGTTAGGGCTATTCGTGCCGCTAGGCCGAAACCAGAGGAGGCACCAATAATCAAAACCCGTTTTGGGCCTTTTTTGATCTGTGGGGCGTGCTTTACGTATTCAATTTGCTCTTTAATAGATGCATGACACCCTTTGGGGTGCGCAGAGCGAGCAACAACACCTTGAATTAACGGTTCTATTCGCATGTTGTTATCTATCCTCGATGAGTGGAATTGAAAATAGATTAACGTAAAGTTACGTAAAACTTATTGAGCTAGACCATTAAAATTAGAGATGTTTAATTAATTCTTGAGCAACGAAATCAGCGATCCAAGGTTGTGCATCTGGTTTTGGGTGAAGGCCATCATCCATCATCCATTCTGGTTTGGTGACAACATGCTCTAAGAAGAATGGCATCAAGGCAACTTGTTGATGCTGTGCAAGCTTAGGGTAGATATCGTAAAACATATCGCTATAGCGCTTACCATAATTAGGCGGAACCCGAATTTGCATCATGACAACGTCCGCACCAGAATCTTTTATCATGGTAATCATTTTTGAAAGATTCGACGTAATAAGTTTAGGAGGGAAACCTCTTAGGCCATCGTTGGCACCTAACTCAATAAGTACCATGTCAGGGCTATGCTGAGTTAGCAACTGAGGTAACCGTGCTAAGCCATTGCCAGTGGTATCGCCAGAAATGCTGGCATTAATAACTGTTACATCTTGACCATGTTCTGACAACGCATCAGGGAGTAAGCTAGGCCAACTCTCTTCGATCGGCATCTGATAGCCTGCACTCAAGCTATCACCCAAGACAAGTAGTTTTTCGCTCGCATGTGCAGTAGCGGAAAAACAAAAAAATAGAACTAAGGAAAGTATACGAATCATGCAAACACCTGTACTTAATGCACCTATTGTTCAAGCCAATTTGGTTTCTAAACAAGTCTCTACTAATCAAGAACAATTAACAATCCTCAAAGACGTAAATGTTGACATCCGAAAAGGAGAAAAAATCGCCATCGTCGGAACTTCCGGTGCAGGTAAGTCAACATTGATGACGTTGCTAGCTGGTCTTGATACGCCGACATCAGGCGAAATTACTTTATTAGGTCATGAATTATCAAAACTGGACGATGAAGCACGTGCGAAAATTCGGGCTGACTCTTTAGGTTTCGTTTTCCAAAGTTTCCTATTAATCCCGAGTTTGAGTGCATTACGTAATGTCACGCTTCCTTGTCTTTTACGTGGTGAAGCCGAAGATGAAGCAAGAGCAGCGGAATTATTAGCTGCTGTTGGATTGGAAAAACGTGTCGACCATTTACCAAGCCAGTTATCTGGTGGTGAACAACAGCGAGTTGCGCTAGCGCGTGCATTTATGACACAGCCTGAGCTGTTGTTCGCAGACGAGCCTACCGGCAATCTTGACCATCAAACCGCAGACAAAGTGATTGAGCTGCTATTCGATCTTAATGAACAGCACGGGACAACTCTGATTTTAGTAACACACGATGGTCATCTAGCAAGCCGATGTGACCGTATCTATCGTATGGAGGCGGGTGAGCTTAAGGAGGAGATATAATGTCTGCAGTATCATCAAGTGAAGCAACATCCACAGAGCAAAACAGTACAACACAGCACTCGTCGAATAAAAGTTTGATACGCTGGAGTTTCGGCGAAATAAGGCAGGGGAATCTTTGGCCTATTAGCGTTGCTCTTATTCTCGTGATTGCGAGTATCTTTGCGCTTTCTGCATTAGCAGAACGAATGGAGCAGGTGATCGTCAAGCAGGGGAAGGACGCATTAACGGCAGATGCGGTGTTTGTGTCTGCTAATCCCATTCCGGACACGTTGTTAGCCTCGACTGAAAGCCTTGAACGTTCGATGATGACGCGATTTGCCACTATGGCATTTAGCGATAATGGTATGCAGCTTATTTCTGTAAGGGCGGTGGATGATAATTACCCTTTAATGGGAGAGCTCGTTCTTGAAAATAATCCGGCCGGTCGCGTTAAAGAGAACCAACTCTGGCTTGATGAGCGGATTATAACTCAACTAAACGTAAATTCAGGTGACAGCGTCACGATAGGCGATGCCGAGTTTACTGTATCAGGCGCAGTATTGATGGAACCAGGCTTGAGCTTTAATCCATTTCAGCAAATGCCTTCTGCATACATTCATCAAAGTGACGTAGATAAAACAGGAGCAATTCAAGTTGGGAGTCGAGTTCAATACCGCCTATTTTTACAAGCCGATGATAAAACACTAAAGAGCTTACAAGATGATACGCAGCTTTCTCCGAGCGATCGCTGGCGCACGCAAGATACTGCCAGTCGTAGTAATGAGGTTTTTGAACGCACGACGCAGTATCTGTCGTTGACAGTAGCAATTGTCATCATTATGGCGGCGACAACATTGGTTCTTACGTGTCAAAATTACGTGAACAGCCGGACACAAACTATCGCGATGTTGAAAAGTCTTGGTGCGAGCCGCCGATGGATTGAAAAGTGGTTATTTATTCAAGTCACAATCCTTCTCATTAGTGCCAGTGTCGTCGGTCTATTGTTAGGGAGCGGGCTGGAATATTTATTACGCATTCCACTCAAAGATTTATTACCCGAGCCACTTCCTGGTTACGGTGTCACACCATTTTTGGTGGCATTTATCTCAGCAGTCTTGATTACGGTGCCTGCTCTCGGTATACCATTGTTAGGCTTGATTAAAACTCCCGCGTTAGAAGTGCTACAGCAGGGTAAAGCGCAACGTTCTTGGAAGCGAATGTTACTTGTTCTAGTTCCCGTTGTTCCACTGCTTTTACTGTATGCAGATAACACCTTAGTTTGGATCGTGCTCACTGGTATAGCGGTACTGTTTGTGGTACTCGCAGCAGTTAGCGTCACACTCACAAAGCTGTTTGCACGTGTGTCAACCCATCCTGCAATGAAGCTTGCGTTGAGTCGTATCAACCGGACGCCAGTAACCAGCGGCCTACAGTTTGGTGCTTTGGCATTATCTTTGATGTTGCTGTCTATCATTTGGCTTGTGCGCAGCGATATTCTCGCTGATTGGGAGAGAACCTTACCTGCAGACGCGCCAAATGTGTTCGCTTTGAATATTGGTGATTATGAACTCGATAACTACCTAGAAACCCTAGACAAAAATGGAGTTACGCGGTCACAAGCTTATCCAATAATTCGTGGACGACTAACAGAGATCAACGGTCAAAACGTCAAAGAGATTGAGTACGAAGGAGAAGGTTCTGACGCGATACGTCGAGAGCTAAACCTGACATGGGGAGATAGCCTACCAGAATATAATGATGTGCTTTCGGGTGAATGGACAAACAAAGGGAGTGTATCTGTAGAAGCGGATGTAGCAAATGACTTAGGCATCAAACTCGGTGATACGCTGCGCTTTGTAATAAACAGTCAGAATTACGATGCAGTAGTAGATACCATCCGTTATGTCGAATGGCGTGACATGAAGCCTAACTTTTATTTTATTTTCTCATCTGACGTGATGGCTAATTTACCTGGTTCTTACCTCATCAGTTATAGGATTGAAGAAGGAAATGAAGCGTTGTTGACGTCAATGTCACGTGCTCACCCAACGGTCTCTGTTTTAGATATCCGAACTATGGGCGAGAAAATTCAGGCTTTGATTCAGCAAATCGTATCAGCAGTCACCATCCTTGCTCTTTTAGGCGTTGTTGCTGGTCTGCTGCTCATCTTTACTCTACTGAGGTTAAGCTTGTCCCAACGTCAACAAGAGATTCGTTTGTATCGCACATTAGGTTCAAGTAAGAAACGGATCAACACAACCCTGTGGGCCGAGTACGGAATTATGGCGTTGATTGCTAGTGGTGTTGCGGTATTCGCTGCGGAAATTTGTGTGGCCGCAGTCATGACATATGGGTTCGATCTCAATGCACAAATTCACCCCGAATTGTGGATAGCTTTACCGCTTGCAACATTTGTTACGTTGGCACTTGTAGTGATGAGTTTGTTGAAAAGATTGTTAACGCCAGTAAACACTTAATCGCAGCGAGTGTTATCAAATTTGGAACACTCCATGACACTTTTATTTTAGTTATCCACAAAAACAGTGGATAACTTTTGGGATAACTAAATGGTGTAAAAAGTGGGGTGTTTCTGCAGGCTTTGCGCCATGGGTCTTACAGTGAAATTATTATTCACATAGACACAAAAAAGTGTCTTCTTAACCATGTCGTCAAGTACTTTTTCGCAAATTTTTTCTACTTTAATGCACTTTACAGGCGCTGTTGGATATTTCGCAAACCCATGAACTTTTTGTGATTTTAATCAAGTCCAAACACGAGTAGAATCCACCGTTAGTAAAGAATTTTCCTTATAAAATTTTTAGTGAAGCAATGAAGTCTGAGTTTCCAAGTTATAAAGATAAGCATATCGCTGTTGTTGGTGGCGGTGTAGCAGGTGCAACAGCAGCAATTCATTTTGCGGAGCTGGGTTTTAAAGTTTCCGTAATAGAGAAGGGCGTATCACTAGTAAATGGTCCACCCATTTGTCATTTGCATGCTGGTGGTAATTTATATCGAGAGATTTCCGAGCAACAATGCTTAGACTTGTTAGCACAATCTATTGATACTGTTCGCCTGTATCCGCTTTCACTGAATATTCGTCCGACAATCATCGCGGTTCCTCATTCCGATGGTGGAGACCCATCCACACTAATTCCGCGATTAGAGGTTGTGAAAAGTGCTTATCAGACGCTCGTTGATAAAGATGAGAGTAATAAAGTGCTCGGCGAGCCAAGCGAATACTACAAACTGTATTCAAAAGCGGAGCTAGAAGCTCTCGCGCAACGTACTCAACCAAGTCATCCTACAAACTTCGATGAGTGGTGCATTCCTTTTGCTCAACATGCTGATCTTGAAGCGCTAAAGTATCCTGTTGTCGCAGTTCAAGAATATGGTTGGAGTGTTTTTCGCCTCGCCGCAATTGCCAACTTAACACTAGATACGCTTCCTAATGCTTCGGTCTTCACACAAGCAACGTTTAAGCAAGCCGATTGGATGGGGGAACACTGGCAACTTGGCTATGAACGTGAAGGTATCGATTACCTGATGACATGCGACTACTTGGTTAACGCGTGTGGCTTTGAAACAGGCTCAATTGACAACACAGTTGGTGCCAAGCGTGACAGGTTGGTGGAGTTTAAAGCCGCTTACGTTACGAGGTGGGCAGACTGTCAACAACAATGGCCAGAAGTTATTTTTCATGGCCCGCGTGGAACCGATAAAGGAATGGCTCAATTGACGCCTTATGGCGATGGTTACTTTCAACTTCATGGTATGACAAAAGGAATCACGCTGTTTGAAGATGGTTTAGTGGAGAGCACGAACTCATCTGCTCAACCTGAACTGCCTATGCCTTTACTCTCGAAGATCCGTAACGGCTGGAGAGAAGAAGTGTTAGAAGAGCGAACGAACAATGCCATCAAACACATGGCGCAGTTCATTCCCGACTATCACTCTGCTGTAAAAGGAGGAAAAGCATTATTTGGCGCTCAGCAAATTCCCGGCACAGATCCAGTACTCAGAGCGGCAGATGTGACTTTTGAAGATAACCACTACGCGAGAATAGAGGTGGTAAAAGCGTCATCGACACTACTCGCAGCGCAAAAAATGCTTCAATTCTGGTTTGACATCGATCCTAACCAAAATGTGGAAACACAGCATCCGGTCGCTGTGAAGTGGTCTGAACAAGAGGTCGAGCAGTACGCGATTAAACTCACTCAAGAGCGAGGCTATCCACAAGCTTTAGCAGTGCGTTATGGTATGCCTGCATAATCGGCTGTGTTTGGGCTCAGTGGTTGTATTAATACCCAAAAAACTGAGCCCATTGGCACCATACTTCTTGCAAGCCTAGTCTATCTCCTTTCACAAAATTGACTTTTTGTCCGGGTTTCGCCTGTGCCAGTCTAGGTAAGTCAATACGAGCTACGCAGCCAAATTTAGGATACCCGCCAATAGTCTGGTGATCGTTGAGCAGCACAATAGGGTTACCATCGCTAGGTACTTGAATTGAACCTAATGCAATTCCCTCTGATAGGACGCCTTCGTAAGGTGGACGAATGTTATTGCCCTCAAGACGGTAGCCCATGCGATTCGAATTGGGGGAGATGATGAATGCTTTGTTGTAAAATGCTTGGCGAGCGTCTTCATCAAAGTCCTCGTTCTGATAGCCTTCAATCACTCTCAGCTTAATGGGTAAGTTGTAATCTGGTTTAAAGCGAAACGTCATTTGCCTTGGTTTACGTTTCGGTAAGTTATGAGGGACAAAGGGAAGAATATCGCCAGCTTTCAAAGCGCCACCATTTGAATCATAACCACCTAGAGATTCTCGCAAGACGGTCGATGCGCTTCCTAAGTGCTGAGCAACATTAAATCCACCTTTAACCGCCAGGTAGGAGCGGAGTCCATTTCTTGCGACTCCGAACTGAAGCTTCTGTCCTTTTTTCAACGTAAAGTCGGACCAATTTGAAATAGGTTCACCATCTATTTTTGCATTTAAATCACCGCCACATATAGCAAGGTGGCAGTTATGCAAGGCAATAAAACAAGCGTTACCCAAAGTAATTTCAATCGCAACGCAATTGACTACGTTACCAAGCAAATGGTTGGCCCAGCTGTAAGCATAGTCGTCGACCGGCCCACCTTGAGTCACACCGACATGCGCTAATCCAAAACGACCAAAGTCTTGAACTAAAGAGAGCGGCCCTGGCTTTTCCACCAGTAATCCACCGTAACTCATAGTACGCCTCCTAAATCGATAAACTCTTGTTTTGAAATAGCATTAAAGGTGACCTTGTCACCCACTTCAAACGGTATAAAAGGAGGAGAGTCGGAGAAGAGCGCAAGCGGGCTTTTACCAATAATGTTCCATCCGCCAGGACTATCTGATGGATAGACGGCCGTTTTAGAGTCTGCGATTCCTACACTTCCGGCCGGCACTTGAGTTCTTGGTGTGGCAAGCCTTGCCATGTGCAATTGAGTATCAACGTCAGAGAGAAATGCAAAGCCTGGAGCAAAGCCAATTGCAGAAACCGCGTACTCGGTTTTCGTATGCAGGGTAATAAGATCGTCTAATGACAGACCTCGCTTTTTAAAACGAGATAGATCTAACGCGGTTTCTTCAGAGTAATATACAGGGATAGTAATGTGATTCGGCTGGGAAAGCTTAAGTGATTGAGTATCAAACTGGCTCACGATTTGTTGCAGCTCATTGGCTAAGTTCTTTTCGTTGATTCGAAAAGGTAAGTAATCAATGAGAATAGTTTGATAGGAGGGGACAACGTTCATAACAATTGAAGCGAAAGTTTCTCTTATGCTGCGAGCAAGCTCTCCGACTGCATTTTCAGAAATACTCTCATCAAACTTAATGAAAATACTGCACTCGGAGATCAAAGAGATATTAAATTTCTCTTTATGCATTAATTTCCTCCAGCGTATAGGCTTTGGCGGATCTTTTGGATCAGCGCGATCGACTCTTCATTGTCACCATGAACACAAATTGTGTCGGCTTCCAATAATATGTAACCGCCTGAAGCGGTTTTGACACGCCCAGAGTCAGCTAAGGTCCGGACTTGCTCAAGTATCGCGTGCTCGCTTTTTAACACGGCATTGGGCTGTGTTCTAGGAGTCAGTAAGCCGTCATCTTGGTACAAACGATCTGCAAATGCTTCAAATAGCAAGGGAACATCATAATCGTCTGCGATTTCTAAGTATTTTTCGTTTTCCTGTGAAGCTAGGATCATTAACGGTACTTTGAACAGTGCTGCCGCCTTTACTACCGCTCTAAATATCGCATCACTTTTCATCATGTCGTTGTATAGAGCGCCATGAGGCTTTATGTAACTGATGTCTGTGTATTGCGCCCGGCATAATGCTTGTAAAGCACCAACCTGATATATAACCATGTTCGTAATTTCATCACCCGTCATGCTTATGCTTCGTCTGCCAAAGCCTTGTAGGTCGGCGTAACCTGGGTGTGCGCCAATATCAACATCGTTGTCATTCGCTAGGGTGATGGTGTCGTGCATGACATTAGGGTCGGAGGCATGAAAACCACACGCGATGTTCGCCATATCAACATGGGGCATCACGTCTTCATCTGCGCCCATATTCCAAGAGCCAAAGCTCTCGCCCATATCACAGTTCAATGTAAGTTGCTGTTTATTCAATGCCATACGTTTTATTTCTACACAAGCAATGGGTTTACGATGCAGGAAAATGCATCTAGGTTCAGTGACTCACTTCATTCTTCTATCATGAAAACGAAGCTTTTTGAGCAGATAGTTGACGAAAAAGATCACGTTAGTCCATAAAGATGTTGCCGTTATTTGAGTTGATCCGAATTTTAAGGTATTTCGTTTCTTTTCCATCCAATTTTTGAGAATTTAAGGTTATTTTGCATTAGCATCGTGTTAATCTTGTCGCCCTTCATGGGTGATAGATTGCATAATGGTTCTTCTGTCATTTTTGTGGTTGTCTGCGACAGGAATATATATGTCATTACGAGCGAAGCTTATTTGGCCTCTTCTGGTCTTTTTAACGGCTATCTTTGTTATCTCAAAAGGTTACACCTCGTATACTGTATACCAATCGTCTAAGCATGAACTGGTCGAGCAGACAAGAAAGTTGATTAACAACGTTTCTTTCTCAATTAAAGATGCGCTGACGACAAAGGACAAGCAAAAAGCTCAAACTATTCTCGCCAACTTTTTAAACCAGCCAAATGTAACTCGGGTCAAACTTTATGACCAAGATGACCAACCATTCGCTGTTATGGAGATAAGTGGGGCACTGGCACCCGTTCCAAGTCAAACCGAAAGAAGTAGGTTGCACGCTCTAGGCTATGCCTTATCAACCAAATTTCTTTATGTTCTAGAGCCGATTATCCATGATGGCTATGTCATTGGTAGCATTAGAGTTACGCTTTCTCATCGCCCAATTGTAGAAGCCATACAATCTTTACTTCAAGATGGCGCTTTACTTCTTCTGTTTCTGATCGCTGGTGGCACTGTTTTTTACATAAGTATCGAGAGGCTTGTTCTCAGGCCCGTGATGGAACTCAACCGCGTAATAGAGAATGTGACACACGGACGAAACACGGAAAATCAAGCTCGCTATTACGCCAAGGATGAAATTGGAGACCTCGCGCGCTCTTTCAATCAAATGATGAATAGGTTAACAGTACGTGAGAAGCAGCGGCAACATTCGCTAGACACACTAGAACAAAAGCGCGCATTTTCAGAAGAGGTTATCGAATCTGTTCAGCATGCATTAGTTATTACCGACAATTCCGGACGTGTTATTCATTGTAATACGGCGACCCAGCAAATATTTCAAAAAAAATTAGATGAACTTAAATATGCCAATATTCGTGATCTAATTAAAACCAAAACACCGAATGAGCTGAGTCAGATCCTGAGTCGAGGCCTAGAGTGCGATGATATTCACCTCAAAAATGCAGATAACGAACAGCAGTTGAGCCTAACCAGTCGTCGCCTCTCGACACATGAATACTTACTGTTTTCGATTCAAGATATCACCGAAATTGAAGAAGCCATAAACCGGCAACGTGTTGCGGGGCGTGTTTTTGAAAGCAGCCAAGATGGTCTCATTGTTCTTAATCATCGCGGTGTCATTACGATGGCAAACCCTGCCGTCACTAAGTTAGTCGGCTTAGAGGTGGATCAGCTTATTGGGAAATCATTCATCCAAACGCTAAAGTGGCGCAAGTTACAGGAAATGATGCCTAGTATCATCGAGTCGATAGAAAATTATGGCGTTTGGCAAGGTGAAGTTATCGAGAAGAACCATATTGGTCAGTTTGTACCGATGTTTGCTCGAGTCAATCGTATCGTTAAGTGTGAAGACTATGGTTTCTATGATCTGGTTATTGTTCTTACCGACCTTTCCGGCGCAAAAGAGATGGAACGATTGGAGCATTTAGCTCATCACGATGCTTTAACGGGGTTAGCCAATCGATCTAAGTTCCATTTAGAGTTGGAACAACTAGTACAACGCTCTGGATACTTGCGTGACGAATTTGCAGTTTTGTACCTCGATCTGGATGGATTTAAAGAAGTTAACGATACCTACGGTCATGATGCAGGTGATGAAGTTTTGAAAAAAGTTTCCGAGCGTCTAACATCTGCGACGAGACATAGTGATTTAATCGCAAGACTTTCTGGTGATGAATTTGTCATGTTGGTAAATCCCGCCAATCAAAAAGTGGTCACCCGAATAGCAGAACAGTTGCTCGAGAGCATATGTGCTCCAATTGAGTACAAAGGTCACTTACTCAAAGTTGGCGTTAGTATCGGCGTAAAATTAGTCGGCGTAAATGAGCGCGATGCTACTCGAGTTTTAAAAAGTGCGGATACGGCAATGTATCAAGCAAAGAAAGCCGGAAAAGGCCAAGCAATATTAATGGGATGCGAATTACAAGAGACAGTTTAAATCGTAACGTCAAAGCTTTAAACTAACTCAATTCGCGTCAGAAGGAATAATAAAATGAAAGTACTCGTTACGGGTGGTATGGGCTATATCGGTAGTCATACGTGTATTCAAATGATCGAAGCTGGCATGACGCCAGTGATTCTAGACAACCTGTACAACAGTAAATCTACGGTATTAGATCGAATTGAAAAGGTATGTGGTGTAAAGCCAACCTTCATTAAAGCCGATATCAGAGATAAATTGGCGATGGTAGAAGCACTAAAGTCGCACAATATTGAAGCTGTTATCCATTTTGCAGGTTTAAAGGCCGTCGGTGAGTCTGTAGCAAAACCTTTAGAGTATTACGACAACAACGTTAATGGCACTTTAGTATTGGTTGATGCAATGCGTGAAGCCGGAGTTAAATCGTTGGTATTTAGTTCATCAGCGACTGTATATGGTGATCCTGCATCTGTACCCATCACAGAGGACTTTCCAACTAGCGCAACTAACCCATATGGGCGCAGCAAATTAATGGTAGAAGAGTGTTTAACCGACTTCCAAAATGCGAACCCTGACTGGAGCATTACACTTCTTCGTTACTTTAACCCGGTAGGTTCACATCCAACAGGCGAGCTAGGTGAAGATCCTCAAGGTATTCCAAACAACTTAATGCCGTTTGTTTCTCAAGTTGCGGTAGGGCGCAGAGAGTTCCTTTCTGTGTTTGGTAGTGATTATCCGACCAAAGATGGCACAGGCGTACGTGATTATATTCATGTAATGGACTTATCTGATGGTCACGTTGCTGCATTAGAAAAAGTAGGTAGCAAAGCTGGCCTTCATATCTATAACCTCGGTACTGGTAACGGCTACAGTGTACTGGACATGGTGAAAGCATTTGAAGCCGCAAGTGGTAAAGATGTCCCATACCAACTTGTTGAGCGTCGTCCAGGTGATATTGCAGAGTGTTGGGCGGATCCATCAAAAGCGATGAATGAGTTAGGTTGGAAAGCAACTCGCACTCTAGAAGAAATGACTGGCGATACATGGCGCTGGCAGTCTACTAACCCTCAAGGTTATCCAGATGCCTAATCTTTAATTTACATAATAGTAACAAAAAGGCGCGTGATTGCGTCTTTTTTGATCCAAATCGGAAAAAATCGTAAATTACTGGTTAAAAGGTAGCAAGTATATATAGAGCTGTTAAACTATGCCCGACTCTTAATTTGGGTTATAAATTTTCTCATAGCTATTGGGGTAGTTCATGGAACTCGGTCTGATCATCACTTTCATCATTGCAGCAGCAGTAATGGTGAAAAAAGAGATGGCAAAACAGTAAACTTTCATTTTTCATACTTTTCTTTACATTTTTGAAATGAAAGCCATAAAAAAAGCCAGCATTACGCTGGCTTTTGTGTTTTTAAGGTTTAGAACTCGTATTTAACACTAATGTTATAATTACGCTCAGCTTGCGTTTTGTCTCGACTTAACTCAGTCTTACCGCGAACATCGTTCCAAAGATGGTATTCTTCATTCGTTAGATTCATAACACCAGCACGAATGGTTATATCTTTCATTGGTTTGTAGTACGCCGTTAAGTCAACGACTGTCGCAGACGGCAAAGCAACTTGGTCTTTGATTCCGCCTTTATCACCATCAGAGTTGATATCACTGTTCGATTTCTTAGCCGTGTAGTTTACTTTTAGGCTTGTCCCCCAAAGTGCATTTGGTGAATCGTAATTTACAGCAGCTACGGCATTCCATGGGTTTACACTGTTCAAAGGATTACCATCACCATCTTCACCTTCTGTGTATGCTGCAACAAAGCGAGTTGTCACGCCTGATGGAAGACCAGCAATGGCATGCCAATCAAGACGGTTAGAGAGCTCAACCCCTTTAATGTTTGCTTCACTAATATTGATATTTGTGAATTCAGTTAAACCACCATTGTTTGATGACGTTTGCTCAATAAAGTCACTGTAATCACTGTAGTAGAACGCTACTTCAGTTGCCGACGCTGCAGTGTTATGACGGTAACCAAGCTCATAAGACAAACTCTTTTCAGATCCCAAATTTGGGTTAGGGCGGTTGGTATAGCCATGAGCCGGATTATCGTAGGTGTAGTAAAGCTCGTCGAACGATGGCGCTCGGAACCCTTGGCTCACTTGCGCGAAGATCGTGCCTGGTTGCGATATAGAGTAAGTTGCTCCTAAACGACCAGTTAATGCAGAGTCGCTAAACTTCTCGAATGACTCTTCAGAAGTATTTGAAGGATTAGTAGAGAAGTAATCGTAACGCACACCTGGAGTCAGAATTAGCTTGTCATTAAGAAGCGAAATTTCATCTTGCAAGAATAAACCAAAGCTTTCTTCTTTTGCATCCGGTGTGTAAACGTAAACAGTATCTGGCGTGCCAGGATCGGAATTAAACTCGCGATTGGTATTACTGATGTCACTATGTTTGTACGATATTCCGTAAACAATATAGTGATTTTGAATCTCTTTATCTAACTGAGTTTCGAATTCAAATTTGTCTTCAGTATATTCGTAATCTTTTTTCTGTTGGTTGTCACCACTAGGCGGTACGTAAGGTGGGTAACCAGGGCTGGCTTCGATAAAGCGATTAGAGACGCCGTTTTCTTCTTTACCAATCCATGTAAGCTTGGACGTGATCGTATCCGAGATAGCTGCATCTGCGAACCAAATGTGCTTGAGCCCAATGCGATTTTGCTTGGTTGTGTCTTCAGCGTTGAAGTTTTTGTAACTTTTATGTGCGATCTCTGAGTCAGTCTCGTTGTAAATAACTTCTCCCAAAAACTCCAAGCGATGAGCGTCATTCAATTGAGATTGAAGTTTTACCAATAGATCGTTTTTGTAATAATCTTGGTTGTCCACAGAATAGTTATCGTAAGGCGCCTTAGAGAAGTTTTGTAGCTCTGCACCATCACGGCGTGTAAAGGCTATAAGTGCTTCTGTATTACCGAAACGCTTTGCTAAAGCTACATGCTCACTAAAAGAGTTATCTTCCGATGAATAAGAGAGTTTAGCTTGACCACCAAAGTCTTTACCATCTTTGAGGAAATCCTTCGGATCTTTTGTTTCGAATGCGACAACACCGCCAATTGCATCACTACCATGTAGGCTAGAAGCTGCTCCTTTAACAATTTCGACACTCTTTAGCATATCGGGGTCGACAGTAACGGCACTAGAATTGATAAACGAATATGGTCCACCGCTGAATACACCTGGTTGAGATGCACCGTCTACTAAGATTTTAACTCGTTTACCTTCCATCCCGCGAATGTTAATACTTTGGACGCCTTGGCGTTGAGTGCCATTAACAGTAACACCTGGCGTATACTCGAATAGGTCATTCAAGTCCTTTACCATGTTTTCTTCGATGTCTTTCTCTGATACAACAGCAACAGAAGCAGCAACAGTGTTTATGGTTTGGTTGGTACGGGTGGCCGACACAACGACTTCTTCAAACTTAGAAGCTTCTTCCGCATAAGCAGTATGGGAAAGGGCAACTAAAATGGAGGCTGACAAAATTGATTTTTTATACATTGGCTTCAATACCTTAGATCCATAATAGGTAACAACACGCGGATATTAATGGATCTAAATGGTAATTACTATCATTACCATTGTCATTTATTGGTTTGTATTGAATCTTCTTCTTTGGCTATGAGCATTCCTAGTCTTTAGTTATCAATATGTTATATTATTTGTCGTTAGTTCTTGATAAGTTCATCCAAATACAACGAATGTGATGGATATCACATTAAGAGAGGCCATGTGCAGAGTCCAATTACGTTAGAAGCACTCCATATTCTAGATGCTATTGATCGAAGAGGGAGTTTTGCTGCTGCTGCGAATGAGTTAGACAGAGCCCCGTCATCGCTGAGCTATCAAATCCAGAAACTCGAGCAAGACTTAGACATTATTATCTTCGATCGCTCTGGTCACAAAGCCCATTTTACTGAAGCAGGTAAGCTTATTCTTGAAAGAGGAAGAGCCATTTTACAAGCCAGTGAAAAGTTAGTGAACGATGCAATGTTATTGGCGAATGGCTGGGAACTGGATATTACCATTGCCTTTGATGGCATTATTCCTATATCCAATTTTTTCCCGATGGTTGATGCGTTGGCCGAGGTCAGCTCAACTCGAGTCAGGCTGCAAGAGGAGATTCTGGCTGGTAGCTGGGAGTCTTTGAATACGGGGAGAGCTGATTTACTGATTTGCCCATCACTGGATACGCTTCCTCAAGAAGTTAAGTCAGAAAAAATTGGTAAAATGAGTATGTATTGGGTAGCTTCCGCTGATCACTATGTTCACAAGCGTAGTGGTAAGTTTGATGAAGCAGCGCGAGAAAAGTATCGGATTATTGCTATTGCAGATACCGCACGTGAGCAACCCGCGCTCTCAATTAATATCATTCAAAAACAGCCTCGCTTGACCGTCACCAACTTTACGGCAAAAGTAGAAGCGCTAACTGCAGGTTTAGGCATTGGTACATTACCAAGCCAAATTGCACAACCTCTTATTGATAGTGGTGTATTGAAACGAATCGAAGGCACTGAAGAACAGCCGATGGATATTATTTTGGCATGGCGCCGGAACACTATGGGTGAGGCAAAATCCTGGTGTATTCAGTACTTAAAAAAGAATTGGAAACTAAAGTAACAACGTAACTTTTACTTCTTAGATTCCCATTGATTATCGAATGTAAGAAGTAAAAGTCATCGCTAATGCTGCGCTTTTCAATTTAAAGGGAGCACCATATCTGCCGTACCGTCTGCAAACTGGACATCGATCTCAAACCCCAAGTTCTGAGCCAACATCAACATTCCTCTGTTTGTTGGCATGGTCATTCCAGACATTTGCTTTGTGCCTTTAATTTTGCAATAGCTGATTATTTTCTGCATCAGCACTTTGCCTAAACCTTTTCCTTTCAAATCTGAACGAACCAAAATAGCAAACTCAGCGTCACTATTGTCTGGTGTAATCAATGCGCGGGCTACCCCTATGATAGACGGTCCGTCAGTATTAAACGCTACCGCAACAAACGCCATTTCGCGGTCGTAGTCGATTTGAGTAAAGTTTGCCAAAGCCTCATGGTTGAACTCTCCAACTTCAGAAAAGAAACGCTTATAGAGATCTTCTTTCGATACGCTATTAATGAATTGAGCATGCAGCGGCTCATCCTCAGGCAAGATAGGGCGAAGCAAGATAGGTTGGCCATCTCGAAGCGTCACCGTTTCGACAAACTCTGCCGGGAAAGGGCGAATCGCTAGCCGTTTTTGGGCGTCTCCTTCGTACTTACACAGTGTGACATCTGCATCAAGGATAGTTAAATCGCTTCCGGACACCAGTACTGGATGGATATCCAGCTTTTGTATTTCTGGTAACTCAACTGCCATTTGGGAGATACGAACCAAGAACTTCGACAACTCAGTAATATCGAGCGCATCTTTGTGTTTCTGCAGGCGAATCTTTCCAGACTTTAGGGCAACAACGACAAGGTAGCGCGCAAGCGTCATGTTCAAAGGAGGAAGTGCAGCGACGGCATCTTGGGCGATATTCCACTCAGAGCCACCTTGACCAAGCAAGATCACTGGTCCAAAGACTTTATCTACTGCAATACTAATCCGCAGCTCTTCAGCGCTGCCGAGCTTTGCCATCCCTTGTACCAACAGCCCATGTACATTGGCGGAAGGGTAGCTGAGCTTTACGGTATCTAAAATGGATAGCGCTGCGTTGGAAACTTCTCGACTGTTTCTTAAATTTAGAGCGACACCGTGAACATCCGATTTATGAGGAATGTCTGGAGAACGCAATTTAACCGCAACAGGATATCCAATATTTTCTGCCATATGAACGGCTTCAATGTCGTCAGATGCAATCCACGTAGGCAAAACGTTAAACCCGAACAGCTTAAATAATGGGCTGGTTTGATGCGTATCCAAGGTAACTGTGTTTTTATCCAGTAGTCGTTCGTTTACCCATTCTTTTGCTGAACTCACACTTCCAGAATGTAATGGCTCTGCCGTCGTTGGCGTTTCCATTAGTTGTTTCTGGTTTCGTCTGTATTCGACCAAGTGCATGTATGCTACAACCGCACTTTCAGGTGTTCTATAGGTTGGAATGCCTGCTTGAGTAAAGGCCAGTCGCGCTTCTCTCGACGTTTGTTCTCCTGACCAGTTGGTCAAGATATTAAAATGCTTATGCCGAGGGTGAGATTTGATGGCATTAATAACGACTTGAGCAGTTTCAAGAGGATCAGAAACAGCAGAAGGACTATGCATAATCAATATCGCATCTGCACAGTCGTTATTCATCAGTGCGTTAATGGTATCAATATAGCGTTTTTGGGTTGCGTCACCAGACAGATCAATTGGATTTCGAGCACGCCAGTTGGATGGAAGTACTGCTTGTAATTGCTCAATGGAAGCGTCATCAAGCGTTGCGAGTTGGCCTCCACGTTCAATCAAAGTATCAACGGACATAACAGCAGGGCCGCCGCCATTAGTGATGATCGCTAAACGCTCTCCACGAAGTGGCACAGAATGCGTGAGTGTTTCTACCGCGGCAAAAAGCTCATGCGTATTGCTGACTCGTAACATACCAGTTCTGCGAATAGCAGAATCGTAAATTACGTCAAGTGTATCTCCGTCTTGCTGCTCGAAAGTATTCATCTCTTTAGAGCGGCCCGCTTTTAGCACCAATATACGTCGGTTACGTGAAGCGGCGCGCGCAGCAGACATAAATCGGCGAGCGTCTTGGATATTATCAACATAAAGCAGAATAGCTTCAGTGTTTCCATCCATACTCAAATAGTCGAGCAAATCTGCAAAATCGATATCTTGTCCGCGCCCAATCGAAAGGAACGAAGAAAAACCGATGTTCTTATCATTTGCCCAGTCTAAAACCGTGGTACAAACCGCCGCGGATTGTGAGATGAAAGCAATTTTTCCGGGTTTAGCTGCAACAGGGGAAAACGTGCAGTTAAAATTGTGCCAAGGAAGGATGATACCTAAGCTGTTTGGGCCTAAGACTCGAATGTTCAATGATGAGATATCTAAAGGATTAGGGTCATCAGAGATAACAATCGCAAACGGTGTGCCTCTCTCATCTAGCTCTTTAAGCAATTGCTCGTTACGTGAAACGTTCGTACACAAAATTGCAATATCTGGCGTATAGGGCAGGGAAGCTACATCAGGGTAAGCGATCACGCCAGATACGGCTTTATATCGCGGCGTTACTGGCATAATCGCGCCACCAAATCCACTTTGTAGAAGGTTGCGCATCACAACATGTCCTGCTCGCAATGCTTTTTGAGATGCCCCAATAACGGCCACAGAGTTGGGTTTAAAGAGTTTATGTAGTTTATTCATGCTGACTCCTGGCCGTTTGTAAGTCACGTTGGCTTCTCGGTTTCATATCAATCATAAACGAATAATTTACTGATAAAACATCTTCAGACCAGACATTGCAGAAAATGTGTACGATGCTTATGGAGTTTGTGTTATTCATCACATCAAAATCACAGATTATTGTATTTGATGCTTGATAAACGGCCCTGCTATCGGCATGATTTATCGTAATATTTATCCAGAGCATTTGTTACTTCATGAAAAAAATCGCAATCATCGGCTTGTCAGTTCTGCTTTCTGCTTGTGCATCTGAAACTTACATCACGGATGTGACCTCAGAAAGTTACCGAGAGGACTACAAATCAGATCGTATCTCTAAACCAATTATGGCGTCTGAAAACGCTGTAGTAGAAAAAGACGTACAACCAACTGTTGTGAAAAAGACGGCAAAGCCTGAAGAGAAGAAAGTAGTCAAGCTAACGCCAAAAGAGCAGGCGAAGCCAGTTAAGATCGTACCACCAAGTAAAAAGCAAGCTGGCATTCAACGATTCGGCTATACCATTCAAGTCGCAGCTGTGGGTAGCCAAGCTAAAGTCGATCAGTTTGCAAATAAGCTGCCACAGAACGGTCAGCCAATTTGGGAAAACTACAAAGTTGTAAACGGTACTAAGTGGTTCTCAGTTTTATACGGAGACTACGCAACAAGCGCAGAAGCCAAGCAAGCGATTTCGACTTTGCCAGCTCAATTTCAGCAGTTAAGACCATTTGTTAAAAGCATTGATGCAATCAAAAACTCAGCTTACCCAACGCTTAACAAATTAAATTAACACATCAAATAAGGGAGCGAATAGCTCCCTTATTTATTTGCTCAAATCCTATTCGAACAACATTCCTCACATTAAAATTACTGTACGTCACACTTCAAAGGTTTATCATAATAAATAGTATCTTTTGTAGGTCACGGAAAGATGGATTCATGATTAAAAATATTCTTTTACTATGCGGCGGTGGCTCTTCTGAGCACGAGATTTCATTATTGTCTGCAAACTTTGTCGAACAACAACTAAATCTTATTGAAGACGTTCACGTTACACGCGTAGAAATAAAAAACGAAGGTTGGATGACCAACCAAGGTGAGTTGGTTTACTTGGATCTCAATACCAAGCAGTTGTGCTCAAGTGAATCTAATCAAACCATTGATTTCATCGTGCCTTGTATACATGGTTTTCCTGGCGAAACAGGCGACATTCAATCTCTGTTTGAAATCGCAGGTATTCCTTATCTTGGCTGCGGGCCAGAAGCGAGTAGCAATAGTTTCAATAAAATCACATCTAAGCTTTGGTACGACGCTATTGGCATACCCAATACGCCATACTTATTCTTAACACGAAACGATGAAGAAGCTCACGTTCAAGCTCATAAAGCCTTTGAAAAGTGGGGAAAAGTTTTTGTTAAAGCCGCTCGCCAAGGCTCTTCCGTTGGCTGTTACAGTGTCACAGGAAAAGACAAGCTTTCTAATGCAGTAAATGATGCTTTTGGGTTTTCTGACCAAGTGTTGGTTGAGAAAGCAGTAAAACCTCGAGAACTTGAAGTTGCTGCATATGAGATGAATGGCCAACTACATATCACTAAGCCAGGCGAGGTCATCGCGCCTGATGGTGCTTTTTACTCGTACGATGAAAAGTACAGCAGTTCAAGTCACTCGCTCACAGAAGTTGAGGCGAAGAATCTAACTCAAATACAATTAGATTCCATCCAACACGCGTCAGAGACGGTATTTAAACAAATGAATCTTCGTCATTTATCTCGTATCGACTTTTTCCTAACGGAAGATGATGAGATTTACTTAAACGAAGTAAACACATTTCCAGGAATGACTCCGATCTCAATGTTCCCTAAAATGCTTCAAAACAACGGGCACAAATTTCATGAGTTCTTGGAAGATTGTATAAACAGTGCAAAGTGATTAACGTTATCGAGACGCGTTTTATGATACAAGTTGTTTTCTAGAGCAAGGATTATTCAAGCCGTATTTGAATATTGCTCAGTAGCAATTATGATTATATCAACGCATTAAACAGATGACTCAGTGGTATGGCGATTTCAAATTATAGAGGTTTTAACCTGCAGTCAGTCGGATCAGATGGCAGTGTTTGGAAGGTTAAAATCAAGAACCACGTTTTACAGGGCAGTTTGACGGCGGTAAAGAAAAGCATTGATTGGTGGTGTGACACCGCATCGATTATTGATCCCAAAGAGTTTGCTTCACTCGGACAAAGAGTGCAGCAAACTGGTGTTGCAAAATCAGAGGTCTTTAACGGCTATACTATTCAAAACGATACAGGCCAACCTAACTCTTGGTACTGTATGTTTAATGGTAAACTGATTAAGGGCAGTAAAGCCGCTATTCAACGCCATATCGAAGCTTATTTGGTTGCAAAGCAAAAAGCGATGCAAGCTCAACAACAAAAGAAACAATAGAATGACTCTGGTATATTCAACAGAAACCGGTCGAATTAAACCGGAAGAAGAAAAAGTATCTCGCCCTAAAGGCGATGGTGTTGTTCGGATTCAGCGCCAAACGAAAGGCCGTAAAGGTAAAGGCGTATGCATTGTTACAGGTTTAGACTTGGATGATGCACCTTTAAAGTTATTAGCGGCAGAACTCAAAAAAGTCTGTGGCTGTGGTGGCTCTGTAAAAGATGGCAATATCGAGATTCAAGGTGATGCTAGAGACAAGATCAAGGCACATCTTGAAAAGAAAGGCATGACAGTCAAATTAGCCGGTGGCTAATTTAATATTTCCAGTAAACAAAAATGGCGTCTAAAGAAATAGACGCCATTTTTTATAAGTTGCTAATTGAAGAGCAAGCAATCGTAGATTGATAGATCGATATTAGCTATTTTATGGTAAATAACCATTATGTTTAATGCTCACCGTAAGGCCCTTAAATTTAAAATCTGCAGGGGAATAGGAGCATACTCAGACAACATTTAGCGTACGGCTATATGTGATTTAACATAATATACATAATGCGCACTTGAGGGGTGATTGTTAACAAAGACTAACTATTTGATTAAGCCTTTCATAAGTGTCTGATAACCAAGCTGTAATTTTTAATTTTGTGAGTTTCCATAACTCAAGTTACTTGTACTATTCGTGACGTTCGTTTTGTGCAATCAACGAAAAACCACTATAAGCCTGACCGCCACATAATGTTGCGTTCGGTAACGCCCAAAACAACAAGAAAAATAATTTTAGTCAGTTATTCAATATGCGAGCGTTGTCATGTTTCACGAATCATTCCGCACACTCTTTTGGCGTGAGTTTACCTCCATCAAGCAAGGCGCTGAATATTTTCACGTATCCAAACCCACGATTACTCGTTGGCTTGATGGTACGGTTCCTATCAATCCAATGGCAGAAAAACTCATGTTGATTAAGTCGCTTGGTTACTTGCCTAATGATTTGCGTTGGTCTGGCTTTCGTGTGTGTGAGAAACGCGCCATTATCATCACGCCATCTGGTCGAGAGTTCAGCCCGAAGGAATTGGAAAGTTTTGTGTTCTGGCGTGACGAGCATCGTCAATTGGTCGAGAAATTCGGTCATATAGACCAGCCTAAGGTCTATCCTGCTAAAGAAAACGTCTTACCGTTTAAAGGTGGCCGTCGAATGAAAGCCGCCGAATGGATTCCAACTAAACTCAAGTAAATACACATGTTATTTGCATGGATAGATTTTCCTAAGTACATTCTTGCTTTGACCAACAATTAGAAGAAAAAACATGATTAACGAAAACCTCAATATCGATGCTAGGTCTATTGAAGATCTTTTTAAGTGGTACCAAAAAGAAATGCTGATCGTGAACAGACGTTACCAGCGTAAGTTGGTATGGTCACTTGAAGAAAAGCGTGCACTTATATCTTCAATTATCGAAGAATACCCTATCCCGTTGCTGCTTTTTGTAAGACTTGAGGAGCAACGTGAAATCCTTGATGGAATGCAGCGCTTAGAGGCCATAATGAGTTTTATAAGCCAAAAGTATGATTATGAGGGTTGTTACTTTGATCTTGATGCCACAGCTTTTACAAAGCTTGCAAAAGACTCGGAGCTCATAGAACAAAAAACACCTATCTTGTCTCGAGAGATCTCCTCAAAAATCGCTAGTTATAAGTTCCCTGTCTCGGAGTACTCTTCATCAGAAGGTAACATTGATGAGGTTTTCAGAAGAATCAACAGTAACGGTAAGACGTTGTCGAAACAAGAGCTTAGAAGCGCAGGTAACGTTACAAACTTTACTGAGCTGGTGCGAAAGATATCAATCGCAATTCGAGGTGATGCGTCTCACAGCGATACTTTGAAACTAAATTCAATGTCAAGCATCTCAATCAACAATGATGGTCTAGGATATGGTGTTTCCATAGATGACCATTTTTATGTTAGCAATGGTGTACTAACAAGAGCATCGATTCGTGCTTCTGCAGATGAAGAACTGGTTGCTAACATCCTTGGTTATATCGGGTTGGTTGAGAAGCCGACCTCGGGCTCTGAGCAACTAGACGGCTTCTACGGTGTCAAAGACACCCAGCACACAAGCACACAACGAGAAGCTCTTGAAACTTTCGTCCAGACTAAAGGTGAAGAAGCATTACTAGACAACTTTATCTTTGTATATGACCAGTTGGTTGGCTTATTCTCTCGCACTGAGACGAACTTTAATACTCATATTCTTGGTGAATCAAAGTCATCACACGAATGTCCACGATATTTTCAAGCCGTGTTTTTAGCGTTTTATGAGCTCATAATTAACGACGAGCAAGAGATTAAAGACCAAGAAGGCTTACTAAACCAACTAAAAGATTCTGGTTCTCGGGTGATTGAAGTATCTGATGGCGGTCGATGGGCTGCTAGTAAGCGTAAAGATAGCGTAGACAATCTTAAGGCTCTGATTCTTCGTTACTTCGATAAATCCGACAGGGCTAAAGAAAATCACGCGTGGGTTACTGAAATCGATAACATTTTGACTAGCTCACGCACAGAACAAGCTAATTATGACTTTAAACAAGGGTTTATGTCGCTTGACGGTAAAGGTACATTCCAAGACTCAACTTTGCGTACCGTATTAGAAACTTGTGTTGGCATAAACAATATTGGACAGAAATCCGAGGGCTTTCTTCTTATTGGGATCGCAGAAAAAGAACGTGATGCAACACGTTTGGCAGACCTCTATGGTGTTGATAGCATCGAGAAAAATGGTTTCTATATAACAGGCATTGACCATGAGGCAGAGCGACTCTTTGGGGATTTGGACACTTACTTTAGTGCGATCAAAGACAAGATCCTTAAAAACTACGATATTACGGAAGGTTTAACTCAACAAATCCTCAAGGATGTTAGGCTATGCCAATACAAAGGTAAGCACCTAATTAAAATTGAGGTTAAGAGTATTGGCGAGGTTTGTGAGCTTGAAGGTTCACCTTATCTTCGTCAAGGTACTAGCACCGTTAAAGTTGAAGGTACCAAAAATCTTACAGCGCTGATATCTAATTACCTTCGAGGCTTATAAAGTCACTACGAAAAGCCGAACCCCATCGCTAAGGTTCGGCTTTTTTGTAGGCTTCTTGATTTTGGTGGACGTCGATGAAAACGAATTGGAAGCCTGTCGCACGTCTTAATCCTTTATGCTTCAGCGTTGCGCGAAGCTTTTAGAACCAACACGCTTTCTCGGACATCTTGCAGCCCTTTGGTGAGTTGCTTGTTGATAGCAATCTGGTATTTCAGATTCATACCCATCAAAGCAAACAGCACAAGCGATTCCGACGAAAAGCCCAGACCCGATAAGGCGTTAACTAGGGCGCTTTCCATCCAAGCCCCCTACACTTTTTGTCGGTTTCCAGCTGTCCGGCAGTGCTTCGTACACACCAATCACGGCGGGAATGGCCAAGCCGACAGCGCCGCCAAGGTTGACGCCCGTTTCGGTGATTTCGACACTGAATAAATGACCGTAGCCAGTGACCGCCGCGACGACGGAACCCAGTAGCGCCAAGCCTTTGAATGTGGAACGTTCAAACATGTTGTGTTTCTCCTTAAACCAGATTGACGCCTTTCAGCACCGTGTGTTTGCTGTAGTGGCGGCCCACTTCCATGATGCTCATGGCGTGAAGCACTTCGACCAACAGCGGTTTGTTGTTCACTAAATCAATGCGCTCATCCATACCAACGCCCACGCGACCCGCGACAAAGCGTGCATAGTTAGCCGTGTGGTTTTCGTTTGGTGGCGCAAAGCGGTGAATGATTTCGGTCAGCGTGTGCAGTTCGTGGCGTAGTTGGTAGTTACGCAGCAAAATCGCTCCCGCACGAAAGCCCCATTCGGGCGCTTTAAAGGTTTCAAAGGCTTTATCGCGTGACGGCGTCACCTTGCCTTTCCACGCATTAGAGGCAATGCGAATGTTAAGCGGGTTATGAATGCGAATACCGCGAACGCTTGATGTGGTTGAGGTTGTCATAGTAAAAGCTCCCATCCCTAAGAGTATGATGACAAAGATTAATAGCGGCATAACTACACCGCTTGATAGTTGACTGAGTTGAAGTAATTCAAGTGCACAGGCGATTCCGAGTAGTACGCCATGATGACAGTAGTTGCATCGGCAACCGCTCCGCGCACACTGACTTGGTCATAACGGGTTTTCACCACTTCGGCGGGCAAGTTCTGCACGGTGTAATATCCTGGCGTGCCTTTTAAGCTCGCAAAGATAAGGTGCTTTTCCATGCCAAACGGCATCAAAAACTTACTCACGTTGAGGTGGACGCCCGCTTCAACATCTGCTTTGCTGAATTCGCCAAACGACTCCGTTAATCGAAAACGGCGTGTGGCGGTGTCGCTTGTCGTCAAGTCTGGAATGATGTCCAGTTCATCAGGGTTTAAAAACACGCCCGCACTGACTGGGCTTGAGGTGAACTCGCCCAAACTGGTATCTGACTCCACAAAGTAAGCGTACAAACCGCCCGCTTGGAGTTTGATACCGTGCAACCATGCTTGTGAAAACTGGTTAAACCCTGCTTCCACGGGAATCTGCGCTTGTGCCACATACCCGACGAAATCGCCGTTAGCATCGAGTTCAAGCAAACCAAAGCGCACGGCGGTGTTCTTTTCACCACGGAAAAACAAGCTATACGATTGATTTTCTGGCACCCATGCAGTGCCCTCATCGTTGAGTGCTCGTAGCTCTCGGTCAAAAGGCGCACTGAATACACTGAAATGCAACACTCGGCTGTTTGAGCCTGTCGCTAGTAAATAGGACGCTTTGGCCGTGTAGTCGAATTTCTCAATATCACCGCCAAGGCTTGAGTACGCCACGCTGTGATAATCGCTCACGCCATCAATCGGCACGACTTCCACACCCCAACCCACGGGAGCCGGACGGCCAAAACTGCGCCCAAGGTGCATTTGGTTTGCAGCTTGGTCTTTGTAGGTGTAGGCATTGGTGAGCCAACGCAGTTGATGCGGTGAGCCCATCGCCAAATCAACACCGGAATGTGATAGTTCAGGGTTTACCAATAGGTTTTGCGGTGCGTCGCTTGCACTCTCTGCACTCGCGGCCTTGGCGTCGTCGATGCAATCGGCCAAGTATTCAATTTTGTTGCGCGGGTCGCCGTTCGGTAGGTTCTCTCGTACTTGTCCCATGCGTTAAATCTCCATAGTCGTGACGGTGTCACCCGCCGTACCTGTTAAGGTCATGTCGGCCGTGCTTTCAATGGTGATGCGCTCGCCCGCTTCCAGTTCAAACGCATCAATAAACACCGAGGCGCTATTGGTTTTCGCCGCCTTAATCGTGATGGCTTTGCGTGTGGCGTTTTGCGCAATGTTGTGCGGGAACACGTTCACGGCTTCAGTCACAAGACCGCTACTCACTTGCTCATCCACTTTCACCACTTGTGCAGCTTCGAGCGTGACCGCGGGCAATGATTGAACATTCACGGGTTGCGGCGCTTTGAACTCAACAGGCGGCAACGTCGTGACGCCGAGCTGTTGATTCGCAGCCAATTCAACCGCGGGAAGTTGATTCACTGCCAGTTGTTGATTGGGCGCAATTTCTACCGCGGGTTGCTGTTCAATCACCACATTCGGCAAGGCTTGAACCACAACGCTTTGACCCTCAACGGGCGGCGTGAACATCCCAAAGCCAAATTGAATTTCAATCTGGTTATCGGTGCGGCTTGAGATAAGCAAACGCCCAAGGTGTTTACCCTCGCCCACGTTAAACACCGACGACTTGCCAAGCGTGACGCGCTCACCGGACGATTCACGATAGATTTCGATTTCAGCTTGCGCCGCTTTCAGATACAGCCAGTTACCATCAGGTGTCAGCGGGATGGCTTGACCCGCTAATAGTTGCGTGTTCATCGTTTCTTCACCATTACGTAGCCAAGCACCAACACAAGCACGATTGCCAGAACGACCATCATCTTGCTTGTTTCGACTTGCCCGCCGTCTTGTTTGAATTTCGCCAAGTCCATCATGGCTTGTAGATTCTTCGAGTTCTGCGCCGCTTGGTTGCCCGCCAATCCCGCCAACATATCGAGGTTTTCACTGTTGGTTGAGGCGTACGTTGCCAAGGAATCGCCTGCAAAATCGGCCACTTCATCAATGGCGGTTTCGGCTATGTCGTGCGTGGTGTCCATCGCTTCAAGCGAAATGCGCTCATTGCTGTTGAGCATTTCCCCGCCAAACTCAAAGGCCTGTTCGCCAAGTTCCATGGCGGCATTGACTGCGCCGTGGTCGGTCATGGTGGTGTTGATGGTCGAGTTGTTCACCCCCGAAATCGCCACACCGAGGTTATCGCCACTGATGGCATTCTGACCGCTGAAGTTAGTGGTGTTACTGGTATTACTCGATTTTGATTTAGAACTACCCATTTACTGCACTCCCAAATCCAAACGAATAAAGTCACCGTCTTGCTTGGCGGTGACGCCAATTGAGCGCACCAAACGAGCAACGCCATCAAAGGCGGTGTCGGCGGTCATGGATGACATGCCCGCCGCTTTCACCACTTTGCATAACTGGATAATTCCCGAACGCAGACCGTGACCCGCAACGCCCCACAAAAAGTAGTTGTCCCCATCTCGCTCACCCGCAATGATGAGATCATTTTCATTGCTGATTAGGCGATACAGACTCACGCGGCCATCCTTGACCGCTTTGCACAGTTCAACGTACGCATCAGGGCAAGCGCGAAACGCGGGCTTGAGTTCCCCAAGCGCACGTTTCGATTGCGTCACGACTTCAATTACTTCTTTTTCCATAGCAACACCGCCGCAATCACAATCACTACAAGAATCATCAACGTGGTGGAATTGCCCCCGCCCATGTTGATATTGCCTACCGAGAGGCTGCCACTTGATTCACCATCGGCACCGCTGACCGCGGGTCCACCGTTGGCGCTAATTGGCATCGAGCCGGAATTGCCTAAAAGCCCACCAATCATAATTTGAATCCTTTCTTGTACAGGACATAACACACCAGAAGCAGACCGAGCACCCATCCGATGCGGTCAAACCCGCCCGAGACTTTGATGCCCGCCCATACGCCCACCGCACCTGCAATCAGGTATGGAATAAACGGCATTACTTCTTCCCCTTAGCGACGTAGAACATCGCCAATAACAACAGTACGAACAGCATTCCCATCATCAGGTGCGTGGTGGTCACCCCCGCAAACGCGGAGGTGTACACAGGCTCACCCGTGGGTTGTTGGTAGTCGTTATTGTGCTTTCGCTGTTCATCTGGATTGCTGGATTCGACGCGTTGAGCTTCGTTCTCAATCTTCACGCCGAGCCAGTCTTTGCCCAAGTCGGTGACGTCGGTCATCAGTTCGCCGCCCGTTTCTAAGACGCCGTCCCAAATGGAACCCCACATGCTTTGCTCTTGCGCCATAACGCCCCCTTACTGCGCGGTAGGCACCGCCACTTGTTCGATGGCTTCAATCAGCACCGGAATACTACCCGCCGCCGTTTTTTCCACTTCAAACGCCAGTTGTTTCATGGCCGCCGTTGGTAAACGTGCTTCGCTACCAAAACCGCAACGCGTGAAGTCCATCGAGAAGAAGCCCGCATTCTGCTCACGACCTGCCGCGGCTAAGTCGTAGGCGTTATCGGCCTTGTTGACGTTGAGCTCTTCACGTTCATCACGCAGGACGCGAACGCGTTCAATGGTGTTGTCTTTGAGGTGCAAACGCTTGATAGACAGCGCCGCGCTACGCTCGGCAAAGTCAAACGGTGTGCGACCACTCGATGAGGCGTACCACGTTTGCGAATAGATGCGCGGCATGTAAATGCGTTGGCTTTGCGCCGCCGTGGTATGAGCACGAGCGCGAATCATTGGTGCCGCGGCACCCGTTTTGGCTTTTAGCTGGATGTACATGAACCAGATTTCGCCTTGCAGCGTGACTAGCTCACCTGTACGGATACCCAGCTTGGTACGCATCGACAAATCCGAGAAGTTCAGCACGTAGCGACCCGCTTGCACGTATTCTTTCTTGTGCTCTTGCAAGTCGATAAGGTCTTGACCCGTCACGTTGACGATTTCACGGCCGTTCACTTTTACCGTGATGCGCTCGATGTCTGCCGCGTCGAGAATGTCCGTCACCAGTTCAATGTTTTGGTAAGTTGGACCCGATACCAAACGCAAGGTGGCTTGGTTGCCCCAGTTCACACCCTCTACAGGGTCAAGCTCACGTGGACGCGGGTTAAAAGGTTGTTTTAGTGCTTCCATTAGAACCACCCATTTTCGCCGTTAAGAGTTTCACGCACTGGGTTTAGCACGCTGATGTTGTTGATAGCGGCAATCACGATTAACGTGATAATCAGTGCCATCAGTAGGTTTTTGTGTTGCTGTTTCATGTTGTCCCTTTCGGTTGTACACGGTTAAAAAGTGATTTCATGAAACAGGGATTTGAGAGGAAGCGAAAGCGGGCGCAACCTATAGGTTAAGTGGTTAACCTATAGGTTGGATTTAGCGTTGAAGTGCTCCGGTTAGACAGTTGAATGCGCCTTTTTCGACGTTGCCGATACCATCCCGAACGAGCATATATTCAGCAATGGGTTTACCAATCGCGGCTTTGTTGTTCTTGGCTGATTTCAATCCCGCCAAGGTATCGACGCACAAGCCTTTTTTATCCGCGAGCCATCGTGCATCGGCCATCGAGTTGACCGCACCAATCCACCAAACAGGCGATTGCTCGGTCACGGTCTTGGGGACTTCCTGCCCGCGTTGGAAAATCGAATGCAGCACAAGCCCATATTGACGCCCACCGCGCCATAATTCGCCCGCTTTGCCTTTGAGTTTACCGGACGTTTCCACGCAGCTTGCTAGCTCTTCGATGATCACATGCAGTTGTTTAGCGTCGCCATTACCCACCGCCCACACTGCCGCGCTGAAAAATTCGAGTTCCTCACTACACGCGCCATCTTTGGGAATGTACGCCAGTTTGAACGACTTGCCGCGTTTACGTGCCATCACCAAAGCTTTGACGAACGCCACGCGAGAACTGGTTTCAAGGCATTGTTGGCCGCGGAATTTCGCCCCCGCGTAGTTGCGGTAAGGGTCAAAAAAAACCGCTTGCGCGGCTTTTGGCACTAACCCCAAGTGCTTAACGGCGGAGGTTTTACCCCCGCCCGTGCCCGCCACGTAGATGACATGCTCGGCATCGTGTGACGGATTGGAGTTGACCGGATTGGGGAATTTAAGCGGCGTCTTTTTCTTTTTGCTCACGCTGTTTTTCCTCCTCGATGGCTAATAGCTCTTTTTGGTATGCCATGGTTTTCTTGGCACTGTAGACCAGCGACAACACCGCCAAGCCGAGAACGGCCTCTTGCATGTAGTCACCAAACAGCGACGACACACTATCACTGTGCTTTTCCAACACAGGCAACGCCGCATCAATCACCGCCGCTTTGCCTTTTTCATCAAACTCAAAATCGACACCGGAAATAATCGACGTCGCTTGTTCGGCAATGGTGAACAGTACCGACAATGCGCCCTCGAACATTTCACCCGCGGGTTGGTGGTTGTCATCGTTGGCCGCTTCGGTTGGTAAGTCGGTTAACTCGCTGACTTCGGTTTGTTCGAGCCCACTGATAACCGCGGAAAAGTCGCCCCAATCATCTAGCTCTGGTTGGTTTTCCATTTCATCCTGCATTGATTGGCTCCCCTTGTTCGGTATCTGGTTCGGTTGGTTTCTTGGTTGGCATCAGTTGACGAATCGCCCAAATAAGCAAAGCGACAAAGGCTATCCCCGCTAAGACTTTTTTAACCGGAAACGGCGGCTTTTTAGCGGGCGTTGGAACGGGTTCCGCTTCGGTTGCTTGCTCAGTTTCAACGCTTGGCGCTTCCACTTGTTCAATTACTTCAACGCTAGGCGTATCAGTGCTTGCAACTGTTTCGGGTACTGGTTCAACCGTTGGCGATTCAGCCTTAATTGTGACGGCGTCATCCACTTCTAACTGTTCAACCGAGTCAACCATGTTGGTTTCTACAAAAGCGTTAATGCTCTTGCTCATTGGGCTGTTGCCACAGCTCGGACATTTGTAATACAGCAGCCCTAAGTTGCGCCCGTTTTTGGTTGGCTCGCCCTCAGCAATGAGCTTGCCCTCACCGACGCGATGCACGGTTGAGGGACTTTGGCAAACGGGGCACGATACGTGCCCGCGAATTGGGTTGGGATGTTTACTCATCGGCGGCCGCCTCAACTGTTTCCAATTGCTGCATGTTGCCTTTGACACAACCGCGATACTTTTCACGCACCTTGTTGTTGAGCTTGGTAAGCTGCTCAATTTGGTCGAACAGCGTCGGATTCAAACCAAACGCTTCAAGCGAAAAGTTACCCGTCATGAGCATCTTGCTTGCACGTTTGATAATCGCGTTGGTGTCCATGTTTTTGAACTGGCTCAACTCCTTTTCCACACTGGCGTTGAGCTTGTCGGCCGCATCAAGCGCGGCCATTGCTTGCTGACATTCTTTGAGAGATAGCATTTCCATTGTTTAAGCCTCGGCTAGTTCTTCATCGGTGTTCGGTTTGTTCTGAATCTGTTTATTGACTTCCTTCATCCAGACCAACATGAGGCGCCAAAACACGCCGCCTTTGCTGCGCTTCACTTCGGCTTCCATTTCTTGGGTGATTTTGTCGATGTTGCTCATTGGGTTGTCCTTACCTAGTTGCTGAAATCGTTGTCGCAAGCAATGCCCAAACGGGCTAATGAACGTAGTGGCAATAATCATGGTAAATCGCCATGTCATTGCTCTTGATTATGTTGATGTCCGGCTCTGGCGGCCGCTCTTGTGCTAACTGATTTTTCCAGTCGGCTTGTCGTAGTTGAAATCGTTCAAACTGTTCTTTGTAAAGGTCGGTGGCGTCGTCACGAGTTAACGTCAAATCATTACCATCACGCTCGGCGGTACACTTCATCGACCAACCACGCGCACCGCGTGCCCAATACAAAAACGCCCCCGCCTTGTGTTTCGATTTTTCGCCCTCAAACACGATAGAAAATTGGTTCAAGCTACTGGCGAACGTGCCGCGGCTCTTGATTTGATTGCGAATCTGGCGTGCTTCGTGGTCTAGCTTCTTAATCAAATGGTTAAGCTTTTGCACGGCATCGTGATTGCCTTGTTTGCGGTTGATGTCGATAGCGCGAATCGCATCTTGCTTTTTGGTTTCCTTGCGTCGGATTTCTCGCTGCATTGGCTTGCGCCATTGCTCCAACATGTAACCGCACTCTTTGATGATGCCCGTCATGTTGTCCACTTCGAACGATGCCAACACATCCCAATCAGGGGCACGGCTACAGCGTGCGATGTTGTAGCGATTGCCTTTTATCAGTCCTTGGTCGGCGTTATCGCCCTTGGCCGCGTAACCCACGGCTTTGATGAGATAGCCCGCCGCCGCTTCGCTGAATTTGATTTTCTCCAGATGCGCCATGCCATTGCCCCAAAGCTGCTCGATGCGGTTCGCCCATCCTGCAAAGTGGTGCTGTTCCACTCGCCAGTTCAGCAGCACATGCACATGGGGATTGGGCTCGCCATCTTCATTCGCCGGAGATTCCGCTACCCAAATGTAATGAAAATCAAACGGGTTGGCGGTTGGTCCATGAATTTCTTTAACGTGCTTGATGCCGTCGTCATCTTTCCAAGCAGCTTTAAGCGGGCGGCCAATTCGGCCATTCACTTTGACTTTATCACCGTCTAACCCAAGTGACCCCGCCTCGCTTGCGGAATATTCAAACCCGCGTTGGTACATTTTCTTGAGGCCATTTAGAAAACGGGATACTTCGGCACCAATCGTGGTTTGGATTGGGCAATATGGCAGCCCCTCATCGGTGACCGCTTCGCCACCAAAAATACGGTCGCGTTGCTTTTGAGTAAACGTCAGGGTGAGAAACGTGCTGAATCCACCGTGACACGCGGCAACATACGCGCCCGATTCAAAGATTTTCTTTACAGCGCGTGGGTTTAGCTTGTCAGTGAAACGCTCACCACTTTGTGGCGCGGGTGCTTCGGACGGGCTTGGATGGTATTTCACCTGCATTTTCATCTGTTGCGCCCAACCACGGGACATCAAATAGGCTCGGCTAGTGCCAATCGGTTGCCATTCAAGGCGGTTGTTTTCGTTACGAATCCAACCTGTTTGCGCTTGTGAGCGTGCCCGATATTCATCGGTCACGTTGTCGCCACAAAACGATTCCGTTTTATGGCGCGGCGGCAGACGTCGAGAACGGGTCATTAAGCGGTCTATCTGCTTGCGTTTTCCGTGTCCGACTTTTGCGCCCTTTGACGAGCCTAGTCTTTTCTGGACTTCGTCCAGCGCTTCGCGCCCAAGTTCAGCACTTTTTAAGGTGCGTAAATGGTGGATTTGGTCAAACGATTTGAGCTTTTGCAGCTCACTTTCCATCCAATCACGGTTTGGAGCACTAAAAAAACCGCTTTCGACAGCGGCAATGTTTTTCTCGGTAACGGTAACGTCTTGCGCTAACGCCGTAATAAAGCCCACATCATGCGGGCTTAAAAGTTGGGTAAATTCGCGTGGCGATTGCACGTCGTACAGATGTTTCATACACCCCCCAACTGAGAGCAATCAGGGCAAACGACGTGGTCTTGTTTGAACGTGTTTTTACAACCGTCACAAAGCTCGATGGAAGAATCCGCGCCCACTTGGGGCGCTTCATCTTGCTTGCGGATTCGTTTTGATTTGAGTTGAGCCCTTAGAGAATCTCGATTACGAAGCACACGTTGATTTGCGCGCACCGCTGCTAGTAATTCTGGCGTTCTTAACTTTAGACGCTCGGCATCTTCAAACCTCATTTCTCCAGAGCGGTTATTAATAATTTTCTGAGCGCAAATTATCATGCCTGTTACATAATCACGATGATGTTCAAACCCTAAAAAGTCATAATCCATTGCTATTCCAACAATATCACCGCATCTTAGTTGGCGCTCAAATCTTACGACTAACTTTCTAAAGTCTTTGTTATTTGAAATTTTCATGATTGCACCGCCTTAGCTTCGCTTAACGGCTCACCATAATTTTTAGCACCTAGCACCACCATGCGGCGAGCGTAGTCGGTAATTTGTGTCAGAGTTACGCTTGATGCACGAATACACGCGACCAGTGTCGAACCTTGATAAAGCCAAAGTGAGGCTTCAGAGGTTTCAAGCTCAAAACTGTCGAAGTAAATATGAGTTCCGTTGCATTGAGATGCAACAAGTTGGCGCTGATTGCGGCGCGTTTTCCAGATACTCAAATTCATGCTACAACCCCCTGACGAAAACGTGTAGGAATGTAGGTTTGTTTCTTCTTTGGGAATTGTTCAGCGAACTTTTCGCGTAATTGTGCAATCTTAAGAAGTGAGTTTGCTGTTTTAGCTGGGTCAGGATTGGTACACCCTGCCATATCTGGGCAAGGTAAGTGAATTGGGTCGGTAACGATACGTTCCATGTTGTAGCCTCCGCAAGCTATTGATTTCCTGTCTCAAAAATAACGTTAAGGAAATCTTTTTAAGCACGCAAGTGGCTTGCGGTAGTGAAAGAAGCCAGACTATCCACTAAAATTTAACAATATTGCGAAAGGATGCGGGAACATGACTAATTACACAAATGTGCTTTTAGATAGACTGAAAACCCAGTTAGAGCTTACCTCTGACTATCAGTTAGCTAAAGTTTTGGGCGTTGGCACAAGTAGAATTAGCAATTACCGCAATGGTCGCAGTGTTCTTGATTGGGAAATTGCCTTTAAAATCGCCGACTTATTGGGGTTAGATGATCAAGATGTGGTATACGGTTTACTCGAAGATAAGTCTATAAACCCCCGCCTAATCAATGCCTTACAGGCAGGGGCGCCAGCCTAACCTCCCATTTACCAGCTTATACATAATACGAACTTAAGAGTTAGAAGATTAGCATTGGTGAAGTCAGTTTAGTTATACCGTATTTGGCTGTTGCTGCTTTGCAAGCCTCATCAGCTGTCTTGTATGGACCGTGAACTTCGATTTCACCACAGCGACAACTTGATAATAACCAGTCATCAACTTTAAAACCGTGTGGCTGATTAAGTTCCTTCATTGTATCTTGGGTTACGTTCAACACTGTACACGTTGGTTCTGCATCTTGCTCAATCAACATGAGTCAACATGGACACGCATTTGCTTAACCCAAACGTGTAAGTACTAGATTATCTTTATAGGAACAAGGAATCTATTAGATGTAAACTCTCTACTTTTCAATCTATACCTAGATCTTTCTTCATATGTTCACTCAACTCGTTAGTGGTTCTTACATTAATCTTATGTTTGCAATGATGGATTCTCAACTCTTCACCAAATAATTTTACTAGTGATTTGGTATACAAAGTACTAATATTATTTATTATTCTATACAATGTATCTTTCTGATAAACAGATCTTTTCGAATTTTGTATTGCAGTCTTCATATTTAAATATCCTCACACTTTTAACTTTATAATTTAAAGAATCAATTTCAACTTTTATTATTACTTTTTCCGATATGGAATGAGTCATTATCAATGATGCACAATAAATAATTAAATCACCCGAATCCAACTTAGTAAGTTCACGAGACAAATTTTTTATTTTTAAATCTTTATTTTCTATATTTAATCCGGTTGAGTTAATTCCTTCAGGATATCGGTTTAACTTAATATCCAATATGGTTTTATTAAGATAGTAGTCTGCCATTATTTCATGACGGCTTTTAAATATCATTGTCCCCCTCCGATGATGCAAGTTATACTTTCCCACCAGTTAAAAGACAACGTGACTCAGAGTTGCAAAAAGGTAACAATCATGGAATTGATGAACAATGAGCTGATCTGCTTTGCAGCCATTTGTAAACGCCTCTCTCTTACAGATGCATCAAAAGAACTTGGAAAGTCTAAAGCTCAAGTCAGCAGGCAGCTAGCAGCATTAGAAAAACAACTTGGCGTAACACTCGTCCACAGAACAACAAGGAAACTCGTTTTAACTGATCATGGCGAAAGCATTAGAGAGCTTGCTATCAAGACGTTAGAGAGTTTGCACGAGTTAAATTACAGAGCTAGCTCGTTGAGTGAATGCATTGATGGAAAGTTTAAAATCACAATGCCCAACTCTATAGCCTCTTCTATTTTTGGTTCTGTTCTTAAAGACTTAAAAGAACGATATCCAAAAGTTGATTTTGAAATATCGTCAAGTAACAATGTAGAAAATTTATTAGAAAGCAATGTAGATTTAGCGATTAGGCTTAATAATGTTATTGATGACACTCTTATTGCACATAAACTTGGTGATTATAGTGATGTTTTGATATCTAGGGTAAGTAATGCCAACCACAAAACACTATTAATCTACAAACATCATTCGAATAAGGAATCAATTAAAAGTCAATATACTGATGTTATCGAAGTTGATAACACCTCTATTTTAATAAACTTTGTTTCTGAGGGAGTTGGGGTTGGTGTCATTCCAAACTATCTTGTTAAAAGTA
Organism: Vibrio sp. Vb0888; assembly: GCF_033338835.1. Taxonomy (NCBI): domain Bacteria; kingdom Pseudomonadati; phylum Pseudomonadota; class Gammaproteobacteria; order Vibrionales; family Vibrionaceae; genus Vibrio; species Vibrio sp. Vb0888. The sequence goes on along the minus strand of NZ_JAWOTL010000001.1, from coordinate 84,912 downwards.
ACTATATAGACAAAAACATCCGAATATCGCAAACTTTTGATATAGAACGTTCCATGTATATGGCCTACCCTTATCAAAACCCTTTGCCAAGAAAGCTAGCCGAGATATCTACTTTTATTAGGTCTGAGTTATCACAAGTATTGAAGAGTGAGTCATTTTAGGGCGGTTGTTCAGATTTAGAATTTTGCGTTGTCTACTCAACTAGGCCTAACGCTAATCTTTGTAACATATTGTTTCAGCGGTATTTATTAACACCCCCATCTTTATGCTTGCTATCACAATGTGAGATGCTCTGCCGTCTTGTTATCAAGGTTTTGCGTGGAATAAATCACGTGGGGTAAACGATAGATTGACTTACATTAAAATTTTCATCAAAAGTAACTTTATATAAAATTGATTTCATAACAATCTGTGTGTATCTTCTACCCATATCCCCACAATAACCAAGGAGAATGCCATGGATAAGCTACTCGCGTCTGCATTAGAAATTAAGCAGCGAACTATGGTGACTGGCTTTTTTGCTAGAAATGGATTCAAAATCGCTATGACCGATTTTGATGATGTCACTTTTGAGCGAGAAGGCGTGCAAGTTAACGTACATTTTGATCTGCAGTCAAACGCGGAGTCTGCATCTGTTTTATCTCATGAGGCATCAATCATTCCTGGCTAAAAACTTTTATTATCACCGATACACCAAGCCGAACATAAAAGTTCGGCTTTTTAGTGACAAAAAATGATGAGTGCGAACAAGAGTTGTCGATCACTCGTCTAAATAGACGATTAATAAATCAGCTTCAACTTCGTTCACAACCTTTGGTATCGATGAAAAAAAGCGACTCAATAAGTTGTGATGATGACCACAGACAACTAAATCTATCCCCTCTTTTTTGACGATTCCCGATAGTTTTATATGAAGATCGCCGATTACTACCATGGTCTCGTTTACTGGGCATAAGCATTTATCAGCGAGCTCTTGCAGCCTTCTTTCCAATTCTTGCTCTTCCTTCGCTTCCATGACTATACGATCAACATCTACGTAAACAAATGAGAGTTTGCTGCTTGAGTTATCCGCTTGCATTATTGCTTTTTCGATAACGGCTTGGCTAGATTTAGATAAGTCGACAGCAACCAAAACGTGCTTGTAACCCATCATTCCTCCCTTGGTTAGTTTTTGTTCTCATATTAAGTCTAGTCCACATAGAGCGAACACAACATCAAAACTACTGCTACATGATAGTTAAAGGAGTTTAGTGTAAAACAGGCAAATAGTTTTCATTACAACCTTGTTGCTTCCTCTCATCCAAAGATCAACGATGTTTTTCCAATTTCTTCTCTAATTATCGGACTATTTAACAGGAAGGACGTCAGGAAACGTTACGTTGTAATAGGCGTTACTGCTCTTGATTTCTACTACTCTTGAGGTTTCATATTACCCACTTCAACGTCGCCTAGTTTAGTAAAACTACTTTAGGTTAAGCGTGTTCAATATGTAACGCTCCGCTCAAATCCAGGAGACGTATTTCGGCTAAAAAAGCAGCTCAATAAGATGAATTTCGATTCATCTATTACATATGTCTGCGAGTGCTTACTGTTCTTATATCGCTTATTTAATAACTCTAGTTTAATTATCGTTATAAGTTACGGTGTCTCTTTTTCTTTTTTTAGCATAATCTTCTGTCTGAGAGCGAAGCTCTCTTGGGCTTTGTAATTAAATTACAAGATCAATCGCGACCAATATGGTTGGCAGATTAAAAGACCGAGGTAAACAATTGATATTATTGAGTTTAATTTGTTAGTTCTTTAAAAATGCCTAATTACCTGTGCTACGAAAACTAAGGTTAACACGATTAGGTAAAATTTTACTAACTCGCTATTTAGTCTTAAAGGCAATTGAACAAGATTAAAATCATATAGGTATAATAAATTTTAGTTACAGCGTAACCAGGGTGGTGTTTGGGAGTGTAAAGGAATAGAAAATAGAAAGGCAAAAAAACAGGGCGTATGCCCTGTCCATGAATTGATTAGTTTTGTTGCTGTTGTTTTTCTGCGTACTCAGAACGAATCCGTTCGGCAACAATTTTGATAGCTTCTGCAGTGCTTGTGCCCTTCGCCATCAATTCTTGAATTCTCTCTACAGCTTGTTGTTGCTCTTGGTGAGATAGAGGGGGTAAATCGTCAAACATAAAAAGCTCCTCATTTTGAGGAGCTGACTATAACGATTCAATTAATAGGTAGCAAGGAAATTAATGGATGCACCCATAGCGTTCTCGTTTGTGTACTGAGCTGCGATATCCAATTCGAACAACTTAAGTGGGGACAACCCGATGCCAGCAGTAATGGTTCCTTCGTCATTACTTCGAGCTAAGTTCTTCATATACCCTGCTCGTAATGCCATTTGACGCAAAATATCAAACTCAATACCAGCTCGAATCATTTGCGTATTATCATCAAAGGATGAAAAACGTTTTTCTTCGTTAAGATCGTAGTCAACACTCATCGTAAAGTAATCGGCAACAATCCCTGCCCCAACGGTGTATACAGGACGCATGCTATATTCGTATGATTTTATCGTATCACTGCCATATTGGAATGATTTTGTTTTAACGTCTCTTCCGATCAAATTTTTCGCTGAAATACCGAGACGATATGGGCCAAAGAACCAAAGTGCGCCTGCGTCTAAGTTAAACATCGTTTCCGCGGTCTCATTTTCACGTAAGTCTTTAGTATCAAAATTCTGAAAACTCGTGGCGTATGAGTACGTGTATATACGCTGAAGTTTAGGAGTAACACCAAAAGAAAGGTGTTGGTTCATGAAATTAGTGTATTTAGCAAGTGAAATACCAGCTTCAGCCACGCCAATAGAAACACCTTGTACATAGCTATCATCTAATGGATTAGTACCTGAGGTATCAACATTTGGTTGTACGAATGATTCAGTGTATAACTTACCGTATGCAGTTGCAGATAAGAATTTGTTGGGAATACCAATGGCAACGACACCACCAAGATCAAAGTCTGTCTTTTTCCCATCGATAGCATCCATCGATTTTTTGATTTCATCGACGTCTGCCAATTTGCTGATGCGTTCGATCTCATCAACTAGATCATATTGATCATCGTAGCTGCCACCAAAACTTGGCACGATCATGCCTGCATCGTCATTTCGGCGATAAATCGCAGTAAGAGCGGGGTTGAAAAAAGGCGCAGTTAGATAAGTTGCTGATACGGTACCAACGCCACCCATTGCATCACTACGAGCCTCTATCGCATAAGTAGCAGCAGAGGCAGCATTAGCGAAAAGAATAGTAGCAACAGAAGTGGCAAGAATTTTATATTTGTTTTTCATACTACACTTGTGATTTTAGTTCGTCCTGAACCTTTATCGGCACAAGTAGTATTTCTTTAACTATTCTTCCTGGGAAAGATCATAGGTTCGGCTAATAGTTTGAGCCTGCTCAACAATTATATCGCCCTGCCAACGGCGACTATTGATACTTACCGCCAATACGTATCTATCGTTTGGGACACCCGCTAGCTCCAATGAATTTGGATAGTTAGACTCGTAAGTCTTTTTCCACATTTGCTCGTACTGGCCATCAATGTAGTCATACAAACCGACTTCAAGTTGCGGTAATGGACAATGGGGATTACGAAGTGCGCTCTTTTCTACTTTCCAATTCTCTTTAGATGTCCAACGAACATATTGAGAAGAGTTTGAATCTCCGAGTATTACCCAAGTTCGATACTCTTGTTTATCAGTAGAAACAACGGTTAAGTGATATAAACCAGCTTCAAGTTTACCTGTTAAGTTATAGCGTTTCGAGTAACTACGCTCGTTGGCAAGTTCTGTCCCGTTCGGCTGTTGTTCATAGCTGAATGAACTGTCCGCGGATATAGAATCATCCACCCATCGATTAAATGAAATATTTTCGATGTCAGTTGTAGCTCTTAGCTTGATTACCAATCTAAATGTATCTCGCCCAGGGCTTTGAATAGTCTGACGAATAACGTTCACACCACTTATCCAATCAGGCAGCGTTACACCAGTGAGAGCCTTGCCACAGTTTTTAGATAGTGACTGACCAAGAAGATCATTAAGGTGAGGAGTCAAATCTTTACTTGGTTCCGTTTGCCAGAGTTCAACAAGAGAGTTGAACATACCCGCAAGATCATCTTCAAGTAAGTGTTGATGTGCCTGTGTTAAAGGCGTGTTAGTTTGAAACCAGTCCATCGCATGGACTGGTTTCACTAACGCTAATGAGAGAACTACAGGGAGTAGTATTTTCATTACGACTTATGCTTTCATCTTGTAGCCAACACCACGAAGTGTTTCAATTTCCAGTCCTGGCAGTTTTTGACGAAGCTGTAGTACATGTGTATCAACCGTACGTGTTGTCGGGAAGTGATTGTAACCCCAAACGTGGTCAAGTAGCTCATCACGAGTAAACACGCGACCTAAGTTTGACGCCAAAAATAGCAGCAAATCAAACTCTGTTCGAGTAAGCGTAATTAGCTCGTCTTTATAAGTCACTTCACGAGTCGAGCGGTCAATCTCTAAGTCTTTTGTAATCACTTTATCAGCGTTGCTTTGTTCTGCTGAATCCGGTGCTCGTAGCTGTGCACGGATTCTCGCAAAAAGCTCCGCCTCAGCAAAAGGCTTTGTTAAGTAGTCGTTCGCGCCGGAATCAAGGCCTGCAACTTTATCTTTTACGGTAACAAGTGCCGTTAACAAGATAACTGGTACGTCTTTAATCTGTTTCCATTCTGGGAGACATTGTACAGAGTCACCATCTGGGAGTTGGCGATCGAGAATTACCAAGTCAGCTTTTTTCCATTGTGGCTCTACGTCTGCAATACGCTCCACATGTAAACACTCATATCCTGCTTGTTCCAGGCTTACTAACAGGCCGTCAGCCAAGTTTTTATCGTCCTCAACGAGAAGCAGTGTCTGTTTCACAAGGTATCTCCAATATAAAAGTTGTAGGTGGTCCCATTAAGGACATTTTTCCGCCCATGCGGCCTACCATAGATTCAACGATTGTTAATCCAAGTCCTAACCCGCTCTTACTTACGAACGGTTTCTTCAAATTTGCCCAATCTTTAGCCGTTAGGCCTCCTGCATCTCGGACTTGGAATACTATTTTTTCTTCACTAGTTGAGACATCCAATTCAACCGGTGCGACACCGTACTTAAGCGCATTACGAAGCAAGTTATCGATACAAGTTCCTAACCAGTACACATTAACTTTAGCAGCCACATCTTCATTGATGTTAAAAAGCACGGCACTATCAAATTCTTCTTCGATCTTAAATTCTAACCAATCTGCAACGGATGGTACCCAGTCTGTTGCAAGCATTTGGTTATCAGATTGCAAATAATCTTTACTCGCTTCTGCCAATTGACGCAGGCGGCGCGTATCTTCACACAATCTGCGGAATTCGTCATACACACTTTCAGGCAAATGCTCGAACTCTCGACGAAAGCCCTCAACCGTTAGTGACAGAGATGCAATCGGTGTTCTGAGCTCATGCGTTAAAATTTGCAACACGAGCATTCTACTACGTAGTTCTTCTCGCTTGCTATTCCAACGGTACACCGCCCAACCAATCACCACAAGAATATTGGCGATTACCAGTATGATCATACTGATCCGCAAAACTTGCGAGTGATCTTCTACATCCCAACAAATATTACCTCGTTTAACAAAGCAACTTTTGCTTTGAGACGCTAGAGCGTATGACAGACCCGCATTCGCTACGTTCTCTTGCCAGATATCTTTCTCGAAAACAAAGTAACGGTCACCACGTCTTAACCAAAGTTCGTTACCTTCAATAAACATGCTCGCGCCTGCAATCAAAGCATTAATGGCGTCGTCATCCATGTTTTTCAAGCTTTCTAGCAACTCATCCCCTTCCTCGTTATCACGCTCTTTTATATGCATGTACTGAGATAGTTTGGGTTTGAGTTCTGGATACTTATCCACATAACGTGCCGCATACGTCCCACCACCAGGGTGAATGAGACCACTACGCGAGAACCAACGAGGTGTCAGCTGCGTCCCTTTACAAATCGCCCTTGTAAATACTAAAGGCTCAGTAATTAAAGGACTTAATGGTAATTTGCCACGACAAGTATTCGCCAAGCTGTAAAGCTGTTGGATATCTTTTAACGGATAGTCAGACGTTTGCGGCAGAAGCGAATCTGGCGCAAGTAACTTGGTAGGATAATTTGATTGCAGAATACGAATATCGTACGACTTAAGAGCTACTTCATAGTTAAATAGCTCTGTAAACGTATCTATTCTTTCTGGTAGTGAATCGGAAAATGCAGGTGCCGAAAAAAGCGGCAATACAGTTGCAAAACCGAGCAAAAACTTTTTAATCAAACTGTTACCGTCACTTGTTACATTAGCCAAAACTATACATCAATCTACAAGCAATTGACATCTGCTAACAGAAGGATTTGCATTACTATAACATTGAAACGGAACAAAAAAGGGCCAGCGATTGCTGACCCTGTATAGTTTTAAATCAAGAATGGTTAAAGTGCTTTAAAAATAGACTCAACACTTTCTTTCGCATCACCAAATAGCATTGATGTATTTTCTTTGAAGAACAGTGGGTTCTGTACTCCTGCGTAACCAGTATTCATTGAGCGCTTGAATACCACTACGTTTTTCGCGTTCCATACCTCCAATACGGGCATACCAGCGATTGGGCTGTTCGGATCTTCCAGTGCGGCTGGGTTGACCGTATCGTTAGCACCGATAACCAATACGGTATCGGTTTCTGCAAAGTCATCATTGATTTCATCCATTTCAAGAACGATATCATACGGTACTTTTGCTTCAGCGAGTAACACATTCATATGCCCCGGTAGACGACCCGCTACTGGGTGAATCCCAAAGCGAACTTCAATACCTTGTGAACGAAGTACATCAGTAATTTCATGAACAGGGTATTGTGCCTGAGCTACTGCCATGCCATATCCTGGAGTGATGATTACTGATTTTGAGTTCTTCAACATCTCTGCAACTTCTTCAGCCGTTGTTTCACGATATTCGCCCTGCTCTTCGTCACCTGAAATCACTATCTCTTGACCAAAACCACCGGCAATAACACTGATAAACGAACGGTTCATTGCTTTACACATGATGTAAGAAAGAATCGCACCTGATGAACCTACCAAAGCACCTGTTACAATCAATAGATCATTTGCTAGCATGAAACCTGCTGCCGCTGCTGCCCAACCTGAGTATGAGTTCAACATAGAGACAACAACTGGCATATCAGCACCACCGATTGAAGCGACTAAATGGTAGCCGAATGCGAACGCGATCAAAGTCATCACAATAAGAGCGAACATGCTGCCATCTGCTTTTACGAAGTAGATCATAAGAAGCGTAGAAATAACAACCGCTGCGAGGTTCATTTTGTGCTTATGAGGCAGGTTAAGTGGCGACGAAGAAATCACACCACGCAGCTTACCAAATGCGACAATTGAACCGGTGAAAGTTACGGCACCGATGAACACACCCAAGAATACTTCTACAAGGTGGATAACATGCTCAGCATGTGTTGCTGCTTCTGGCGCATCTAGGTAGCTGTTGTAGCCAACTAAAACCGCAGCTAAACCTACAAAGCTGTGTAGAATCGCAACCAGTTCTGGCATCTCGGTCATTTCTACTTTCTTCGCATAGAAAATACCGATCGCACCACCTATCGCCATCGCGATAATGATCCAACCAAAACCTTGCGCATCTGGGCTAAAGATCGTCGCTATCAGCGCGATCGTCATACCAGCGATACCGTAGTAGTTACCATTACGAGCAGACTCTTGCTTTGAAAGCCCCGCCAAACTCATGATGAAAAATAATGCAGCAACAATGTAAGCTGCTTGTACTAATCCTGCAGACATTGTGACTCCTATTTATCTTTGCGGAACATTTCAAGCATACGCTTGGTGACGGTGAAACCACCGAAGATATTGATACTCGCGATCAATACGGCAATAAAAGATAGGAATGAAACGACGCCATTACCTTGTCCAATTTGCAGTAATGCACCAACGACAATAATGCCAGAGATAGCATTCGTTACTGACATTAGTGGAGTATGAAGTGCATGGGTAACATTCCATACTACGTAGTATCCGACAACACACGCTAGAACAAATACAGTAAAGTGAGAAAGAAACGCTGCCGGAGCAACCGATGCTACCCATGCAAAGGCTCCAACAGCCGCTGCCACACCAATAATTTTCTTCGTTGGAGACGTAGGTTCTTCTACTTTAGGCTCTGGCTTCACAGGCTGTTCTTGTTTCACTTGCGGCTGAGCTGAAACCTGAATTGGTGGCGCTGGCCAAGTAACTTCACCTTCTTTCACCACGGTAACGCCACGGATAACAACATCTTCAAAATCAATATTGATGTTGCCATCTTTCTCTTTACACAGCAGTTTTAGAAGGTTAACAAGGTTTGTCGCGTAAAGCTGAGAAGATTGTGTTGGCAAACGACCAACCATGTCAGTGTAACCAACAATTTTTACGCCGTTATCCGTCATGATAACTTGGTCTTTCACTGTATATTCACAGTTACCGCCATTAGCAGCTGCCAAGTCGACAATTACACTGCCCGCTTTCATGCTGTCGACCATTTCTTTGGTGATCAACTTCGGCGCAGGTTTACCAGGGATGAGCGCGGTCGTAATAATGATATCAACATCTTTAGCTTGCTCTGCGTATAACTCTGCCGCTTTTTTGTTGAAGTCATCAGACATTTCTTTTGCGTAGCCATCCCCAGAGCCTGACTCTTCTTGAAAGTCAACGGTCAGGAACTCAGCGCCCATCGATTCAACTTGCTCTTTTACTTCTGGGCGAACGTCAAACGCACGGACAATAGCACCTAAGCTACCTGCAGCACCGATAGCCGCCAAGCCAGCGACGCCAGCACCTGCAACCAATACTTTCGCTGGAGGTACTTTACCGGCAGCCGTAATTTGACCTGTAAAGAAACGACCAAACTCATGAGCTGCCTCAACCACTGCACGATAACCAGCGATATTAGCCATCGAAGATAGCGCGTCTAAGGCTTGTGCACGTGAGATACGAGGAACGGAATCCATGGCAAGAACGTTAATGTTCTTACTTGAAAGTTGTTCCATCAACTCAGCATTTTGAGCCGGCCAAATAAAGCTAACCAGTGTTGCTCCATCTTGCAGTAACGCAATTTCGTCAATGCCTTGCTCATCATCCACAATTGGCGCATTAACTTTTAAAATAAGGCCAGATGCCCAAACTTCTTCACTAGAAACGATTTTCGCACTAGCTGCTTCATAAGCGGCATCATCGAAACTCGCTAGCACCCCCGCTTGGGATTCGATCGCGACATCGAATCCCAATTTTATTAACTGCTCAACCGACTTCGGCGATGCAGCCACTCGCGATTCACCCGCGAGTATCTCTTTAGGTACACCGATTTGCAAAACGCATACTCCTTGTATACATATCAATAAATTAGTCCCAAAACAGAGCGTCGCTCTACTCTAATTCTTTTTTATTTCTATCTGTTTACCACGCAAGACAATTGCAAACGAAAGATGATGTTTGGGGACACCCATTTGCACAATAACACCTTGACTAACAGCCCTGTTATTATTCTGTTTGTATCGAACGCGTCTCATTACTTCAAGTGTTTTGTAATTTAAATACTAAATTTCATTACATATAACGCTAAGTAATGAATGATTGTCGCTCTGTGCACGAAAAATAACAACGCAACACCGTACTAGACTGAGGTCTAACCAGGTGACGATTAAATACTGACTTAACAGAGATTTAAGCGTTAAAAAGAAAGAGCCACTAGCATATACACTAATGGCTCTTTTTAAGATGACTGGAATCAAATTGCAGTAAATTGCTAGTCGAAGATTTTATCGCCCATTTGATCAATAAACATTTGAGATTTCTTCAACATAAGGTCATTGGCATCTTGCTCTGAGCCAAGCAAATCGGAGCGAATAAACCGATGTGTTTTCACTTCATCATTGTCATGCTTTTCTATTCGACCAGCGATGCGATATTGTCCGCCCTCTGAAAGGCTCTCTGGGTAAATAAGGAAACCTTTATACTCAACTGGTTCGATATTTTTGGCTTCAACCGTTTTCTCACTACCACCAAACAAACGCGAAAAAAATCCCACGATTCCTCCTTGGGTCAGCTCACTAGTCAACTGAGCGACTCTTACTTAATATTAACGTTAAGGATCGGTTTTTCATACCAATCCAACTCTTTGTCATCATCATAACTAGTATGGGAAAAAATTACAGGCACATCATACTCTCGGTTCTTACGCCTGTCTTCTTTCACCATTTCTGCGGCGTTTTTCACCGCTATATCCGCGCTTTGCTTAAACTGGCTTAATTTTTGTTCAGGAAGTGAAGACAAAAAATCAATATCATGACGGATATAGACAGGCTTGAGCTGGATAAGCGCAAGGCAAGCAATATCGGCTAACTGTTCGTTGTCATACTGTTCTAAAAATTCGGGCAAACTGAGAACCTGGCCTACTAATGTTTCCATGTAGTTGTGCACATCTGAGCTTATCTGCATCTGTAAATCTCCTTTTTCCTATGAAATGAGTATAGCAACGACTTGTTTATAACAACTTATTGATTGCTCTTAATTTAATCAATCTCTCTCTTTTTGCCGTAATGTCTTCCAAAATACTTGGGAAAAGGAACAAATAGACGTATTCTTGCTAATTCTCAAAGTTCGAAATTCAATAACGGATAAATATCCATATTGATAAAACGATTTACCTAACCAATTATATAGTCAACTATTTTCAGGCAGTTTGTAATAGATGTCCTCATCGTCAATGACTTCATCAGGCTTCAGATTCTTATTCCCTTTTTTGCTACTGGGCATAGTGAGTTCGGGCATGGACAGCATTATTCAGATGACTCAGGCAAACTGGGGCATTGCCGCAAACTTGCCGTACATACTATTAGGTTGTGCGCTACTCCTTTGTTATTCATTTAAGCAAGGCAGAGAGTCCATGGTGTGCTTGGCAATGTTGCTAGCCTATTTCGTGATACAGCACCGCCTACAAGTCCCGCTTCAAAGTGGTACCGCTTTACTTGAGCTAACCATTTTAGCCACGTTACTTCCTGTCTCGTTTCTTACGGTATTTTTGTTTAGTAAAGAAGGTTTTGACTCTAGAGCCATGTTGACTTATATCTTGATGTTAGCAATGTTCGTTCTTTGGTCTTATCTAACGCTAGCATATTACGTTGAAGGAGGGTTTGAACAATGGACAAGCGGTATTTTATTTATTGTACCGACCGTCTCTAAACTGCCTTTAATTCTTGTTTTATATTGCGTGGGTATTGTCTGTTTTCTTGGAATCCTTGTTTTAAAGAAGAATGAAATTATCCATGCGATGACCTACTCTGCCATGGTATTGGCGTCTGCGACGTTCATTTTCTTTGATGTGCAGTACATATCAAGCACCATGTTTACGCTAACAGGGCTGCTTATCATTATTTATGCCGCTTCCGCTAGCCATCAACTGGCTTTCACCGATAGCCTAACGCTGATTCCGAGCAGACGTGCACTTGATCTCGATCTAAAACACATGGGTAAGAAGTTCACGATCGCAATGCTTGATGTTGATCATTTTAAAAAGTTTAACGACACCTACGGTCACGATACTGGTGATGACGTTCTAAAAATGGTCGCTTCGCGCCTCACTAAAACCCCAGGCGGCGCAAAAGTTTATCGATTTGGCGGAGAAGAATTTACCATCGTTTTTAAAGGCAAATACGCTGACGAATGTAAGAACTTTTTGGAAGAAGCTCGCAAAACGATTGCAGAATACGAGATGATATTACGCGATGAAGAATCTCGCCCTGAGAACCATAAACAAGGACAAAAACGTCGTGGTAGCAACAGTTCGAAAAGAAAGTCGGTTTTTGTTACCGCAAGTTTCGGAGTTGCTGATAGCCAGAATGGACAAGCTCCTCTGGACGTCATTAAATCAGCGGACGAAGCACTTTACAAAGCGAAAAAGGCCGGACGTAACTGCATAAAGCTTCGTTAGACCCTCACCAATCGTGAAAGTTAACAAGCTTGTCTGGGTTTACAACAAAACCGAACTTCCCCATCAGCATAATAACTGCACTCATCGTTGCCACTATCCTGATGTTATCAATCTAATCAAAGGTATAAGGTATACGCCCGATTGCGACATTCCGTTCGCACTGTTTGCCTATCTTACTTTGAGTTAGCTTTAAAATAACCACCAAAAAGTGACAACGCAACAAAAAGAGTAATATTCATAAGATTTTGTTTTTAAAAAGAATTAACCACAGTATGTGTGTTTCTTCCCAAAGATTTTGATGTATATAGTGCTTTATCAACTGTCGCATACAAATCTGATTGCACTTCTTTCCCTGTCGGTTGAAAAACAAAAACACCCTGTGACACCGTCACTCTACTTGACACACTAGAATACTCATGTGGGTAATCGAGAAAATACATAGCCTCTTGTATACGCTCGGCTTCTCTTTCTGCTGTTTGAGTGTCGGTACACCCTAGCAACACAACAAACTCTTCTCCACCATATCGACCTACATATTCCCCAGAGCGACAAAACGTCGCCTTTAGTTGATTCGCAATCGCTTGCAAGCAACGGTCGCCTTCAATATGACCGTAATTATCATTAAACGGTTTAAAGAAATCGACGTCCAATAGAATCAAAGCCATTGGCATGTTGTGACGGCCATGCCATGCAACCATCGATTCCAACTTATGGTCGATATAACGGCGGTTATAGAGTTTGGTTAGGCCATCTTCATTCGCTTGCTGAGTCAAAAGTTGATTAACTTGCTCTAATTGAGCTGTCGCTTGCTTAAGCTCTCGTCTCATATGAGCAATACGCTGCATTGCGATAAGTTTAGAGTTTAGTACCAGTTTATCTACCGGCTTAATTAAATAGTCATCACCGCCCGCATCTATGGCTTTAGCAATCATTTCTGGCTCTTCGTGACTACTCAAGAAAATAATTGGGATCCAATCCGGAAACGTTTCTCTTATATGAAGAGAGACTTCAAAACCGTTCATATCTGGCATTGATATATCGAGCAACACCAGTTCCGGATCAAAACTCTCGTAGGTATTTAACGCCTCTAGTCCACTACCTACGGCTTTTACAATATGTCCAAGTTGCTTTAGACGAATAGCCAACTGCATCCTGTCTAGCTGAACATCGTCAACCAGAAGGATTCGCATCGATGTCCCTGTCGGTTGCATAACGCGTTCCATTTTTAATTATGTCTTTATTAAACATATACCATACTCATAGAGTTGTTGCATTCGACTCATAATTAAGTGCTATATTTTTGTTTGAATATCACGGAATCCATTGCATAAAGCAGTTAGACTGGACGTTACCCTATCTAATCATGGCCTGTGAGCAGAAGTTCAACAAACTCATTCACTTTGGTCATCTTGTGGATTAATGGGTATAGCTATTTGATGCATTTGGTATTAATATTCCCGCCTTTTTGTAATGAGAGACACACCATGTCAGAAGCAACTAACAGCGAAAGCAAAAAAATCGATCTAGCCAGCATTTCTCCAGAGCTACGTAAAGTTATCGAATTTGACGAAGTTCCAGAGCAAATGTTCGAAATGGTTACCTCTATCCATGAAGTGTCTGAAGAAGCGGTACGTGAATCATGGGACGAAATGCCAGCAAGCGCACAGAACATTCTAGACAACTTTGAACAGTTTCATGCTCTAGTTTCTGTAGGCCAAGCATTCGCTGGTATTAATGTGATGGAAGAGTTTCCTACTCTTAATCTGCCAGAAAACATGACAGATGAAGATAAAGAAGAATACCGTGCTCAACTACTTGATAATGTGCTTCACAACTGTGTGAAAGACATGGTTAAGCAACTTAAGAAAGCACGTCGTGACCCACTTCTTAAGCGTGAATTCAAAGAAGTATTCGCGAAGTAATTCCGACATTCTTCTAGTAACAAAGGCCGCACTTTGCGGCCTTTTTTGATCATGAAGCGTAAATCAGTCTAAACGGTTAATGAGGCGCTAGTGCCATATCTTTTTGTGTCACACTGACACCTTTAATTTGTGCAAAAACACGGCTACCAACTTTTAGGTTGAGATCATCAAGGGCCCACGGTGTGATCGTTGCCCACAAATAACATTTCTCGTCTAGCTTGAGTGATACATTAATACTCTGCTTGTCATCGGCTGCGTTAAACGCCTCGATGGAATCGACAATAGCAGGCAAAATATTTCGAATCGACGTCGCCTTGGGTTGCTCGAGCGTGATAGAAACGTCGTTGGCACGCACTTGCAAGCGTATTGGCGTGTCTGGTGTTCCGTCGATCTTTTGCACCCACAGGAATACATTAGGTGCAAGGCTGATACAAGTCAGTGCATAACGTTCATGATGTTCAGCAATCCGGCCTTCAAATAAGCTGCTTTGATCTGAGAAAGATTGCCATGGACGCATAGCATGAGAAGCCCACACCTCTTCGAGCTTACCTGAACTCGAAATTTTACCTTGGTCAATAATTGCAAGGTGCTGAGCAAGCCTTAAAATTTCCTGGAGACTGTGTGTGACATAGATAATAGGGATATTTACCTTCTCCGACAACTCCTCGAGAAAAGGCATTACCTCACGCTTTCTTGGCATATCGAGTGAGGCAAGTGGCTCATCCATCAAAAGCAAATTGGGCTTAGATAGCAATGCGCGCGCAATCGCAACACGTTGCTTTTCACCACCAGAAAGTGATACCGGAAAGCGCTTTAGTAACGGTTTGATAGACAAGAGTTCGGTGACTGCATCAAAATACTCGTCATCTTTTTCTTTAACGCCATACAACAAATTGCCTTGAACCGAATAGTGAGGAAACAAACGTGAATCCTGAAACACATAACCAATGCCACGCTTGTGCGTTGGTAGGTTTATTCCCTGTTCACTGTCAAACAAAACATGCTCACCAACCGCAACATACCCTTGCCTTGGAGTGACCAATCCGCTGATGATGTTAATCAACGTCGTTTTACCAGCACCAGATCGTCCAAACAAGGCACTAATCCCGTTACAGGGTAACTTAAGTTTGATGTCGAAGTCAGTCTCACCAAGCATTTGTTTAAATTGGACTTTAATCGTCATTGCTTCGCACCCAATCTGCTTGCCGCTTTACGATTTAGCCATTCAGAGATCATTAATGTAGACAAGGCTAACGCGATAGAAATGATACACAGACGAGCCGCCTGCATTTCTGCACCTGGCGTTTCAATAAAGTTGTACATTGCCAGCGGAATCGTTTGGGTCTCACCCGGAATGTTAGAGACGAAACTGATCGTCGCCCCGAATTCGCCAAGACTACGAGCAAATGACAGCATCGTGCCCGTAATAATTCCGGGAATGGTCAGTGGTAACGTGACGGTGAGAAACACTTTTAAAGGAGAAGCGCCTAACGTAGAGGCTGCGTGCTCCAATTTAGGATCGACGCTATCTAAGCTTAAGCGTACTGAACGAACCATCAAAGGCAAAGCCACGACAATACAAGCGACTACTGCCCCTTTCCAATTAAAGCTAAAGACTACCCCTAAGTTTTCATAGAGCCACTTTCCAAGGACCCCTTGTCGTCCTAAAGAAATCAACAATAAATAGCCGATTACCACTGGCGGCAATACCAGTGGTAAATGAATTAAGCTATCGAGAATCGATTTACCAAAGAACGTTTTTCGAGAAAGTAGCCAAGCAAGAAAAACGCCGAGAGGAATCAGCCAAAGTACTGCGTACGCGCCTACTTTGAGGCTTAACATTAAGGCTTGGTATTCCAGTTCTGTCACGCTTCGTTCCTATAATTGAAGGCCGGTTTATTGCTGAAAGCCATATTGAGCAAAAACGCGTGCGGCTTCGTCCGATTTTAGGTACTGGAAGAACTGCTCCGACTCAGTAGAATCATTCACAATTGCAGCCGGGTAAACAATAGCCGCATGCGTATCACTCGCAAATTCGCCGACAATTTTGACTTTATCAGTTAACTGAGCATCGGTTTTGTAGACCACACCTAAAGGCGCTTCTCCACGTTCAACCAACGCCAAAGCTAAGCGCACATTCTTTGCTGGTGCGACGTGAGTTTGAACCGCTTTCCATACACCCAGTGTAGTCAATGACTCTTTCGCGTACATACCAGCAGGCACTGACGTCGGATTGCCTAACGCAAGACGATTTCCATGCAATGCCTTCTCCCATGCCTTTGCATCAGAAAAGTTAAATGAGGTTAATTCTGAAGACTGGGGAGCAATCAACACTAAGCTATTGCGCACTAGATTTATGGCATTGTCACGATAAATGACGTCTTTATCGACCAAATAATCCATCCATTTCGTGTTCGCAGAAATGAATACATCCGCTGGTGCGCCATTGATAATTTGTCGAGCGATAGAAGAAGAACCACCATAAACGGGAGTGATAGAAACGTCATACTTTTCTTCAAAGTTTTGCGCGATCTCGTTAATCGCATTCGTCATAGAAGAGGCTGCATACACTTTTAGGTTCGTTGCTGCGTTTGCTGAAAATGAAATGCTTAATACTGCCGCAAGGCAAGCATGCTGTTTCCATGCTTTCATAGAGATACTCCAATACAAGGCAAGCGAAAGAACAGGTTATTTGAATATAAAGTTCAATCAGTTAATGTGCTATTTAAACAAAAAATCAAGGCGCATATGTTGTT
This sequence comes from Vibrio sp. Vb0888, assembly GCF_033338835.1. NCBI lineage: Bacteria > Pseudomonadati > Pseudomonadota > Gammaproteobacteria > Vibrionales > Vibrionaceae > Vibrio > Vibrio sp. Vb0888. Next base: position 68,133 of record NZ_JAWOTL010000001.1, on the reverse strand, counting down.
CTATCGCATCTGCGATGCGATTAATGCCTTGCTCCTTTAACTCTTCAAAGTCTTGTTGTTTGATTTGGGTGCCGTTTACCCATTCTGATACCAGGCTTAAGACATCTGCCTCGTCAAAGAACCCGTGAAGGTAGGTTCCCATGATTTGGCCACACTCGCTGATCGCCCCTTCCGCTTCACCGGAACTGAATGTAAGAGGTTGCAGGCCCCGTACTTCACTTCGCCCTACATGGATTTCATAACCCTTTACATTGGCTGTTTTGCCGTTAAGAGAAAGCTGTGCTTGTGTGTTTGTAAGCTGTTTGCTGTTAGTTAGCGTCGTAGTGATATCAAGCAAGCCAAGTCCTTCGCTTTGACCTGGTTGGCCTTCGACGCCGTTTGGATCATCAATCAAGTTTCCAAGCATCTGGTAGCCGCCACAGATACCAATCACTTTTCCACCAAGACGAATATGACGCAAGATATCTTTATCCCACCCCTGGCTTCTTAGATAATCCAGATCGTCTCTCACTGATTTGGTCCCAGGCAAAATAACCAGGTCGGCTTTATCTATTTTTTCGCCTTTACCTACATAACGTAGATTGATGTCTGGATTCAATCGCAGCACATCAAAATCAGTATGATTACTAATCCGGGTTAAAACAGGCACAACAACATTCAGTTTTACCTCAGAGTGCAACTCTTGCTGCGCAGTGATCGCGTCTTCTGCTTCTAAATTCAAACCATGGAGAAAAGGAAGTACACCAAGTACAGGTTTACCTGTTTTTTCTTCTAGCCAATCGAGGCCCGATTGCAATAAACGAATATCACCTCGAAAACGGTTGATAACAAATCCTTTTACTCGCGCTTGTTCAGATTCAGAAAGTAGCGCAAGTGTTCCGTACAAATGTGCAAACACTCCACCACGATCAATATCAGCAACAATGATCACTGGTACATCAGCGGCCTCAGCAAAACCCATGTTTGCAATATCGCCTTCTCGTAAATTGATTTCAGCAGGACTCCCCGCGCCCTCGATAATGATCGAATCAAATTCTTGAGTCAGACGAGAGAAGGAATCTAACACCGTATCCATCGCCACTTTCTTGTAATCATGAAAGCCAGCCGCATCCATATTGGAAATCGCCTTACCCTGCAAAATGATCTGAGCACCTGTATCACTGTTAGGTTTAATTAAAACCGGATTCATATGTACAGTTGGCTCAATATTACACGCCTGTGCCTGAACGGCCTGTGCTCGACCTATTTCACCGCCATCTTTGGTTACCGCACTATTTAGTGCCATGTTTTGTGGCTTAAATGGGGCAACATTTATCCCTTTTCGTGCTAATACACGGCATAAACCTGCCACAAGGACACTTTTTCCGGCATCCGAAGTGGTGCCTTGAACCATTAAAGATGGGATCGCTGATTTCATGAATGTTTGTAAGGAATAGAGGAAGATGAACAATCATAACGTCATCGTCCCCACTTACTCAAGCAAATGAATAGAATATGAATGTTGAAATCATCATTGGTTCAAACAAGCCCTGTTTTAATGACCCCATCAAAACAAACCGATGAGGATGTAACATGAAAAAGAATACAATTATCGCAACAATCGCCGCCTTAGCTATTGCTCCTTCTATCGCGTTCGCGAAAGATAACGCTCAAAACCAATCAAACTTGCAGTTTAACGGTCCTGTCACTGTGGAAAAATTGGATGCCTTGCTAAACGACTCCAATATGTTTACTGAAAAAGATGTGGTCGTTGAAGGTAACTTATTGCGTCAAGTTCGCGCGGATAAGTTTGTCTTTAGCGATGGTTCCGGTGAAGTGATGGTCGAACTCGATGACGATATTCAGCTAAATACTCCGATTGATCACACGACTAAAGTCCGTCTGTTTGGCGAATTTGAAGGCGGGAACAAACCAGAGATTGAAGTCGAACAACTCGTGGTCATGTAAAACAAACCCCGATTGCTGTGCATATCAACATGATGTAGTGACGATTACAGCTAAATAGTGACGGCAAGCACTTAAAATGATAGCTTTATCAATCTTGGTCTGCTTTTTGCAGACCATTTTTTTGTTCATTTTAATCATCTTGCCCGGAGACACCATGCTAGGTAAAGCTCTAAAGGTTGCAGCCTTTGGTTTGTGTGCTATTTTGCCACTTTCCGCACACGCAAATAATTTCAACTACAACACGATGGAATTTCGCATGGGCACTAGCCCTGGTACATTTGGTGGCGAGTTCAATACCTACTTTACAGAGAATACCCATTTCATTGCTCGCGCAGACAGTGAATTCAGCGGAGACTGGGACATTGCTGGTGGTATAGGCTTTAATGGGCCAGCAGGCCAATTTGCAGATATTTATGGCCAAATGTTGGTACACAACATTAAAGAGAACGGCAGTGATAAAGTGGGCGACGAGTGGCGCACGGAAGTGAATATTGGCACTCGTATTTGGTTTATGCAAAATGTTGAGCTACATGGCCGTATCGGCCAAATCATAGATAATGACGATTCGAACACCATTTACAATCTGGGCGCACGATTCCACTCAACTCAGCAACTATCGCTTGGTGCAGATTTCAAAAATAATGGTGTCTATGGCCAGCAAATTGTAATGTCTGCTCGTTTTGCATTTTAGTGGACATGACTATGACTACCAGGGCATCACAAGCAAGCATATGATTCAATAAAAATGGCCTCCAATTTTGGAGGCCATTTTTTGTTAATCACGAATTATTAGCTTGTAGCAGAAACTAGCTGTAATACATCAGTTTTTAGCGGTTTTTTTAGGTTTATCTTGCACATATTTTTTCGATACATCTACAACGGCGATATCTCTAAAAAAGCTTCGACCAAGCAAAATTGGAAACGTCATATGTCCGCGATCCGCTAACGTAAACTCTGTCTTTTCTTTGTGATCCCCAACGGTAATGTAGGCTTTTACCACCGCTCGTTTATCCACCTCTTCTGACGAAGACTGCTTAACTTTAGCCCAGCGCTCAACGGGTACTTTAAATTCTTTGGTGTCTTTGTCACCTAAATCTATCTTAAATTTAACCCAGTCTTTACCATCACGCTCAAACGGAACAATGTCAGTCGCACTAATTGATGATGTTGTCGCACCTGTATCGACTCTAGCCTTGAAAGTCTGGTCAATTTCAGGAACATAAACCCATTCTTCAGAACCAAGAATTAACATGCCATCGGGTGTTTTTGTGACCTTGACTGGCTTCTTAGGCTTTGGTTCCGGCTTTTTCTCAGGTTTCGCTTCTGGTTTGGGCTCCACCTCTGGCTTTGGATCTACATCAGGTTTCACTTCTGGCTCGACTTTAACGGGCTCTTCGACCTTTGGCGACTCTGGCTCAACAGGTTCCTGCGTCGTTTGAGTTGACGTACAAGCAATTAAACTGCCGCTCATCATAAGCGGCAGAATCAGTTTCCAGTTTTTCATCCACACTCCAATTAAGCTTGAGATACTTTCTTAATTGCGTCCGCTACGTATGGAATATGAGTTTCGGTAAGTCCGGCAATGTTAATTCGACCATCGCCAACACCATAAATGCCATAATCTTCACGCAGTTGCGCCATTTGGTTTCCACTAAAGCCTAGCACAGTAAACATGCCTTTGTGACCCTCAATGAAATCAAATTGATCTGTATTATGGTTGTTTCTCAACTCGTTACACAAACTTTGACGAAGGCTAACCAAACGATGTTGCATTTCACTCAATTCTTGCTTCCAAACGGAAGTGAGATTGTCATCTTGCAGAATGGTCTTAACTAAAGCTGCACCATGGTCGGGTGGCATCGTGTAAGTCGAGCGAGCTAGAGTGAGGAGTTTACCTTTTGCATTGGTTACATCATGCATGTTCTTACCAACCACAATCGCTGCACCAGTTCGTTCACGGTACAGACCAAAGTTCTTCGAACATGAAGTAGTAATCAACATCTCTTCAACGTTATCTGCCATAAAACGAAGGCCTTTTGCGTCTTCTTCTAGGCCATCACCGAAGCCTTGGTAAGCAATGTCCACAAATGGGATGAAACCGTTCTTCTGCGACAATTCTGTAATGGCTTGCCAAGCAGAGAAGTCAATATCCGCACCAGTTGGGTTGTGGCAACAACCATGAAGAAGTACCACATCTGAAGGCCCAGCTTTCGCAAGATCATCCATCATTTTTTCGGTGTCTACTTGTTTCGTTTCCGAAGAGAAATAGTGGTAGAACTTAACTTTAAGGCCTGCTGCTTCCATCACTGGCTTGTGGTTTACGTAGCTTGGGTTGGAAATCCAAACCGTCGTATCTGGCTGTGCGATCTTCATTAGATCACCGAGCATACGCAGCGCACCACTTGCACCTGGCGTTTGAATAGCTGCAACACGATCCATTGCAGACGTTCCCGTCAGTAGCAAATCGATCATGCTTTTATTAAATTCTTCGCAACCTGCAAGACCAACATAAGACTTGGTTTTTTGAGTTTCAACAACGACATCCTGCGCCATTTGAATGGCTTTCATAATCGGCGTTTCGCCTGCGCTGTTTTTGTATACGCCAATGCCAAGGTCAACCTTGTTTGGACGTTCATCGTTACGGTATGCAACGGATAGAGATAAAATAGGATCTAATACGGGAGTTGGGAGATTAGAAAACATGAAAGTCATAACCCTTTGAAATTCAAGTACCGAACCTCACGTTAACACCATCGCAAAAAATGACGAAATGATTTTTCACTTATTTCATCAATTAGAGAACAAAATTCTGGATTGCGGTGAGTTTTGTGCGCTCTATCGTTCAGAAAAAGAACGATTCACTCCTCGTTGTACCAATCCACTCTACCGTTTTTTCTAAACTCTCTTGGTGTCATGGTCGACCACGCTTTAAAACGTGTACTAAAGTTAGCGCTGGTCGGATATCCGACTATTTCTCCAATATGCTGAATTGGCCATTCTGTTGAACGAAGTAACCTAGCAGCATATTCCATGCGCATACGCGTTAAATGTGCCATTGGGCTTCGACCAAACTGCTTTTGAGTCAGTCGATGCAAATGAGGCTCCGAACATGGATATAGAGCCGCCACCTGCTCAACGCTCCAATCCTTATGGAGCTGACGTTGGACAAGGTCAAATACACGCCCAAGCCTCAATTGGCTGCGTGATATCGACTCTGAGGGCGGCATGTTTAACATCAGCTCTAACTGAGCCACACTATGCTCACCTACCGCACCACCATAATCGATTGGAAGGTTAATGCTGCGTAGTAACGTTTGGATACATGCATACATCACTTCAGGTGTAGATGAAAGCTGGTAGCGAACATCGCATTCTAATATCGGCCACTCTCTATCAGGAGCAAGAAAAAGCCACGCGATCTGCCAAGGTTCTTCTTCTATACCAAAACCGTTTTCAACACCTGCGGGTACTGTAATCAACGAGCCCGGTTCCAAATCGTATCGATAAGTCCCACTCTCTAGCCACCCTTTACCACGCACCGTATAGAGCAGCATGTGTTTCTTTTGGTTTTTACGATAAACAGAGAAGAAGTCACGACAAGTGGCAATGCCGCACTGCACAATGCCTCTCTCCTCAAGTGCTAATACTCGACTGTGATCAATAAACTCTTGATAAGTTTTTTCTGAAATCGCGTAGCGTTCTTGTTTATCTTCCATGATTTATTGGCTCACATGTGCGTTAGTAGAGAGTTTTACAAAGGTTTTGGATTCCTTTGAAAAATACACCGCCAAATCATGAGGATAAACTACTCGCATTAATCTTTAAGGAGAAATGCGATGCTCTTAACACGCGAATACATCGATAAAGCATTTTGGCAAAAGCTGATTACGATTGGCCTACCTGTTTCACTTCAGTCCATGCTTTTTGCTTTGCTCGGCGTCGTGGATATTTTCATGGTAAGCCTACTCGGAGAATCTGCAACGGCAGCAGTTGGAGTTGGAAATCGTATCTTTTTCTTCAACCTAGCGGTTGTCTTTGGCCTGTGCGGTGCAGTTACCGTACTTGCTTCTCAATACTACGGCTCAGGAAACCTAGCCGGAATTCGCAGAACGTTGGCGCAATCTTGGTTTATTTCCATTTTGGTGACGCTGCCGTTTATCGTTCTTTATGCGATTTTTGATGAAGAGATCGTCTCTTTTATGTCAGACGATCCTGAATACGTCACTTATGCACGTGATTATCTTGTGGTTACGGGCTTTAGCCTCATTGCTACGGCGATAGTAGTACCGATTGAAGCGGTATTGCGCTCCGTGGGCCAAACCAAACTGGCAACCAACGTTAGTATCTCCGCCATTGTCGTTAACGTCGCGCTTAATTATGTTTTGATTTTTGGTTTATTTGGTTTCCCTCAATGGGGCGTATTTGGTGCAGCCGTAGGTAGTTTTGTTTCTCGATTTTTCCAAACCGCCGTCTTGATTTATTTTTTCTACAAACGATATGCTTACCTAATTCCGACTAAGTTCGATTGGGTACAAGGCCGCTTAAAACAGTATCGAAAAAAGTACTTTAAGGTTTCTTTACCCATGTTGGTCCACGATGCGCTTTGGACTGGTGGATTGATCGTTTACAGCATCATCTATGGTCAATTGGGCGTTTCAGAACTGGCGATCATCTCATTCTTATCACCGATTGAAGGGGTACTGATTTCAACCTTTATGGGATTTGCGGTCGCTGCATCCGTTCTTCTTGGGAATGATATTGGTGCAAAACATTATGACCGAGTCGAGAAAACGGCGTGGTGGTATGTGTTAACCAGCGCAATCTTAGCCACCTTGCTGTTTTTCCTAGTGTGGTTGAGCTCGCCCATGATTCATCACCTATTGGTACTGAGCCCGTTAACCGATGCAGACATGGCACTTAACGTATGTTTAGTCATGGCGCTAGGTATGATTTTGAGGGTGTTTAACATGGTTGGGATTGGCGGCGTACTAAAGAGTGGCGCTGATATTCGCTATAGCATTTTCATCGACACGTTCGGTCAGTGGGCTATTGGCATCCCCCTTACTTATTACACAGGCATGGTGTTAGGGCTGCCTTTGCATTTTGTCTTGATGTCTCTGCTCGCGGAAGAGTTAGTGAAAGGCGTACTGACGACTTACCGTATTCAATCTAAACGTTGGATAAATAATATGGTTGAAGATGACCAATCGGTGACGGCGTAACCAAAAAGACATTAACGAACTCACACCAAAAGGGCTCACCCGTTATGCACGCGTGAGCCCTTTTTATGTGCGGAGAATGCTTGATTAGATGTCCGTAAAGCGATGAATGATTTGGTTTGAACTGCCACGCCATTCGAGATTGAGGTCTTTCTTGTCTTGTTCAAACTTACCATCAATCAAAACATCGATGTATTGCACCACTTCCCTTTGCGCGTTATTCAGTTCCGTCAGCGTGTAGCCAGTCCAAACCCAAATGTCTTTACCTGGGCACTCCTCTCTCACCCTTTTCACTATCTTCAAAATATGAGGCACATTAGCAGGGTGAAGCGGATCTCCACCCGACAACGACAAGCCACGGCGTTTGATACGCGTGTCGTTTAAGTCAGCGATGATTTTGTCTTCCGCTTCTTGCGTGAAAAGTACACCAGAATCCAAACGTTGCGTCGACTGGTTATAACACCCACGGCACTGATGCACACAACCCGACACAAACAGCGTGCAGCGCGTACCCGGTCCGTTAACAACGTCAATTGGATAGTATTGGTGGTAATTCATAATGCGTCTCTGTGTTATCGCGAAAGAGAAAATCAACCTGTTTAAAGTTGATTTTCAAAGTGTTAAAACGAGTGGTAGTAAACCTTACAGGTGTTTAACTCGGCGCTTCACTTCTTCTTGCTTACCGAAGTTAAACGGGCGTGCATCTGGGCTGCCTAGGTAGCCACAAACTCGACGTGTTACTGATACTTTAGTTGAGTCATGGTTACCACAGCTTGGGCAAGTGAAGCCTTTACTTGTACAGTCAAACTCGCCGTTGTAGCCACACTCGTAGCACTCATCAATTGGCGTGTTTGTACCGTAGTAAGGCACTCGGGTGTAACTGTAGTCCCATACGTTTTCTAGTGCTTCAACGTTACGTTGCATGTTCGGGAACTCGCCGTAACAGATAAAGCCGCCGCTTGAGATTTCTGGGTAAGGCATCTCAAAGTCGATCTTGTCGTATGGGTTCACCTTCTTCTCAACATCTAGGTGGAAGCTGTTGGTGTAGTAACCTTTGTCTGTTACGCCTTCAATTACGCCGAACTCTTTCGCATCGATGCGGCAGAAACGGCTACATAGGTTTTCACTTGGCGTTGCATATAAGCTGAAGCCATAACCTGTTTCGTCAGCCCATTGATTCACAGCATCTTTTAGATGCTTGATGATCGCGACCGCTTTTTCACGCAAAACAGCGTCATCATAAACGTGCGCTTCTGTACCGAATAGCGCGTTAATTGTCTCGTGTACACCGATGTAACCAAGAGAAATAGACGCACGACCGTTCTTGAAGATATCTGCGATTGAGTCGTCTGCTTTCAAGCGAACACCACATGCGCCTTCCATGTATAGGATTGGGGCCACACGTGCTTTCACGTTTTCAAGGCGAGAGATACGTGTCTCTAGTGCTTTACGAGCAAGACGTAGGCGGTCATTTAGAAGCTCGTAGAATTTCTCTTCGCTTCCGTTTGCACGGATAGCGATACGAGGAAGGTTCAAGCTCACGACGCCAAGGTTGTTACGACCTTCGTGAATCAGCTCACCGTTTTCTTCGTAAGTACCAAGGAAGCTACGGCAACCCATTGGCGTTTTGAATGAACCGGTTACTTCCACTACTTTGTCGTAGTTAAGAATGTCTGGGTACATACGCTTAGACGCACACTCAAGCGCAAGTTGCTTGATGTCGTAGTTTGGATCTTCTGATTTGTGGTTCAAACCATCTTTGATGCCGAATACAAGTTTAGGGAATACCGCTGTTTTACGGTTCTTGCCTAGACCTGCAATACGATTCTTCAGAATCGATTTCTGGATCAGGCGGGATGCCCAGCTTGTACCAAGACCAAAACCGAACGTAACGAATGGGGTTTGACCGTTCGCTGTATGCAGCGTGTTTACTTCGTATTCTAGAGATTGAAATGCGTCGTAACACTCTTTCTCAGTGCGCGCTTTTGCGAACTCTTCTGGCTCAGCAATGTTCCACTCTTTTGCAATCTCTAGGTGTTTCTCGTAGCTTGTGATTACGTACGGTTCTAGAACCTCATCAATACGGTTGATGGTTGTACCGCCGTAAATGTGGCTCGCGACTTGAGCAATGATTTGTGCTGTTACGGCTGTTGCAGTCGAAATTGATTTTGGCGTATCAATCTCAGCGTTACCCATTTTAAAACCATGCGTCAGCATGCCTTTAAGATCGATAAGCATACAGTTAAACATTGGGAAGAACGGTGCGTAGTCTAAATCGTGGTAGTGAATGTCACCCACTTCGTGCGCTTGAACCACATCGCGAGGAAGAATGTGCGTCTTCGCGTAGTGTTTCGCTACGATACCAGCCAACAAGTCACGTTGAGTCGGAATTACTTTGCCGTCTTTGTTCGCGTTCTCGTTGATTAGATCCAGATTACTTTCTTCAATCAAACCTTCGATTTCGCGAGTTAGTGCACTTTGCTTCTCACGAGCGATGTCGCGATCGTGGCGATATTCAATGTAAGAACGCGCTAGGGCTTTGTAAGGACCTTGCATGAGTTCATTTTCGACTAAGTCTTGAATCTCATGGATGTGAACTTCATCGTGTGCTCTTAACTGTAACTCGACAGCAAGAGCCACATTAAGAGCATAAATAGCGACATCTTTATCTTTGTTTTCCGCTGCTGCTTCAACTGCTGCTTGGATACGATCCCTGTTGAACGGAGCTCTTGATCCGTCGCGTTTGATTACGATTGGTTTCACTTTGTTCTCCTTACCCGAGCATACTCACAGAGTTATCCACAAACACACTATATGGGGTTATTTTTTATTCTAGCAACACAATATATTGTGGCGTATTTAACGAGAAGCACCACTCGAAAACATTGATTTTGATCAATAAAGATTGGCTAGCGAACAAGAAGAAATCGATCTTATTGGCGTTGATCTCAGTTGCGAAGAAAACCATGAAAATTGCAAAATTGGTACTAAATCTACTTGCTATTTTTGGAGGTCTTGTAGGATAAAGGATGGAAAGGAATACGCTAAAAGATAGGAGTGCAACAGGCCAAAATGCGATCACTTTTTGTTACGTTAATATTACTTTTTAGTTCTCTTTCATTTGCTCAAAACTCCATCAATCTAACCAGTTGGAACATAGAATGGTTATCTATAGATGGTGGAAAAGTGTCGAGAACACCACAAGATTTTGAAAAACTGACCCACTATGTGGATAAAACACAAGCCGACATTCTTGCTTTTCAAGAAGTCGAACGTGCTGCTGCCATCCAAAAAGCCGTTGGCAATGACTTCACTATTTATCTTTCCGATCGTTCAAACGCCTCCAACCGACACCTTCAGTTTAACGACACCAACCAATACACAGGCTTTGCCGTGCGCAATGGCGTAAGCGTATTAGACAAGCCAGACTTCTCTATCACACGAGGCAACAGCAAGCTGCGCTTCGCGAGCTACCTTGTTTTAAATCCAAACCAAGAAAACGAGACTCACCTACTCTCTGTACATCTGAAAGCGGGTTGCAGTGGCGCGTATCGTAATAACCGCGATTGTAAGATAGTGAAACAACAAGGACAGGCACTAGCTAAGTGGATAAAGGCGCGCGAGGACAACAAACAACATTATGTCGTGCTTGGCGACTTTAACCACAACTTGGGTTATCAAGGAGATTGGTTGTGGGACGTGATATCGGACAATACTAGTGCAAAGCTAGTGACTAAAGACACTAAAGCGGAATGTAAAGTGCGCTCTAATCGTAATCCGAATAAAACCCACCAATTCCGCTCGGTGATAGACCACATCATTGCGAGTGGTGATTTAAAGGCGTCGTCTGGTGTTCAAACCGTTTTCAAAACACAAGATGTACTCGACTATAAACTGAGTGACCATTGCCCGGTTTCTACGACACTCACTTTTTAGCGTTTAAGTTCTCTGTTAACGTTGAGATACTCTTTTTTGCGTTGAAGAACTCTTTAGCCACGAACCATTCTTTTAGCGGTGAATGACCCAACCAACATTGCCGCTATAAAGAGCAGAACTTGTGTGTTGCCAGTAATAAGGCTGGCAACCGCAGGACCAGGACACACACCCAGTAAGCCCCAACCAATACCAAACAGTACAGCACCACCGACTAACTTTTTGTCTATCGCTTTAGAAGTTGGGCATACAATCTCATCACCAAACACAGATTCGCTTCTTGGCTTTATTAATAAAAGATAAGCTGGAACGAACACCGCAAGTGCTCCGCCCATTACGAAGGCTAAGCTTGGATCCCATGCCCCAGTAATATCGAGAAAGCCAATCACTTTTGCCGGTTCAGCCATACCAGAGACCACCATACCAATACCAAAGAGCACACCAGAAAATGCAACAACGGACATTTGCTTAATACTTTTCATTACGTGAGTTTTCATAACGACACTATTCCTCACGATACTAGCAAGACGGTTAACATGGCTGTGGCCATAAAAGTACACGTCGCGACCACAGAACGGATTGAGAAACGCCCTATCCCACAAATGCCATGACCACTAGTACAACCATTGCCGATACGCGTACCGACACCGACTAACAAGCCAGCAACGATAACTAAAACAACAGAACCGCTGTACTGTTCTGGTACATGCCCGCCAAGAACATAAACAGCAAACACGCCACCTAATACCATCGCAATTAAAAAAACAATGCGCCAAACGCGATCTGCGTTCTCAACGGCACCGTTTAAGATCCCACTGATCCCAGCAGTCTTGCCAGTAAATAGCATCAGTGTTATCGCTGATACGCCAACTATTATGCCGCCCAACAGCGACATCCAAGGAACTTCAAACATAGCAACCGCCAAACTAATTACTTACAGAAAACTTGCTTAAAGGCCTCAACCAGCGGACCAACTCTTTCATCAGAAATTGAATAAAATACCTGCTGAGAAACTTTTCTAGCTTTAATAATGTCGTGCTTTCTCAATACGGTGAGATGTTGTGAAAAAGCAGATTGGCTTAATGATGAACCTTCAAACAGTTCACCGACCCCTTTCTCGCCTTCAATCAGCTTACACATCACGATTAGGCGCTCTGGATGAGCCATAATTTTAAGCAGCTCACTCGCTTCGGTCGCACTTTGTAGCATACTGTCGCCCATTCTTATGCCTCTTCATTACTACATTACATTTTATTAGATATTACTAATTAATATTATTAAGTCAATGCTAATGTAGATTAAATAACATTAGACTTAGCTAATTTATTTAAGTAAGGTGTAGGCGTTTTCGATCATTCAGCAGGAGAAATCCATGAGCAAAATCGTGATTATTGGTGGGGTTGCTGGCGGTGCATCTGCAGCAGCTCGCGCTCGTCGTTTAAGTGAAGATGCAGAAATCATTATGTTTGAACGCGGTCCATTTGTGTCATTTGCAAACTGTGGCTTACCCTATCACATTGGTGGCGATATCCAAGAGCGCAGCAAACTGCTTCTTCAAACGCCTGAGAGCTTTTTAGCGCGTTTCAATGTTGATGTCCGTGTGATGAACGAAGTGGTTTCTATTAACCGTCAAGACAAAACGGTTACGGTTAAGAATTTGCTTGATGGCTCGGAATACCAAGAGAGCTACGACTTTCTTCTACTCAGCCCTGGCGCAGGTCCAGTTGTGCCGCCTATTCCGGGTATTGATAACCCGTTAACGCACTCGCTGCGCAATATGCCAGATATGGATCGCATCATTAAAACGATCGAAACCAACAAAGTTGAACACGCTACGGTCGTTGGTGGTGGTTTTATCGGTTTGGAAATGATGGAAGCCTTCCACCAGCTAGGCATAAAAACCACATTAGTTGAAATGGCGGATCAAGTGATGACGCCCGTTGACCGTGAAATGGCTGGCTTCGCACATGCTGAAATTCGTGAGAAAGGCATCGACCTTAAACTTGGCGTCGCACTTGAGTCGGTGAAATTCGTACCTAACGAGCACGTGGCAAGTTTCGACTCTGGTGAGAGCGAAAAACACCAACATCTAGAAGGTGAATTGGAATTAACACTAAACAACGGTGAAAGACTCACCACCGATATTCTGATTATGGCAATTGGTGTTCGCCCCGAGACCAAATTAGCAAAAGAAGCTGGCTTAGAAATCGGCGCTCTTGGTGGTATTTATACCAATGAATACATGCAAACCAGCGATCCTTCGATCTACGCTGTCGGCGACGCGGTAGAAGAGAAAGACTTCGTGACTGGCGAGCAAACTCTAGTGCCACTTGCGGGCCCAGCAAACCGTCAAGGCCGAATGGCAGCAGACAACATGCTTGGCCGCCAAGAAACTTACCAAGGTACGCAAGGCACGGCGATCTGTAAGATCTTTGATTTAGCCGTTGCTTCTACTGGTAAAAACGAGAAACAGCTGAAACGTGAAAACATCCCTTATGAAAAAGTGTATGTCCACACAGCAAGTCATGCTAGCTACTACCCTGGCGCAGAAACTGTGTCGTTCAAAATGTTGTTTGATCCAGTAACAGGTAAAATATTAGGTGCGCAAGCAGTAGGTAAAGATGGCGTTGATAAACGTATCGACGTAATGGCAGTAGCCCAGCGTGCTGGTATGACGGTAGAGCAACTGCAACACCTCGAGCTAACTTACGCGCCACCTTACGGCTCTGCTAAAGATGTAATTAACCAAGCGGCGTTTGTGGCAAATAACATCATCAAAGGCGATGCGACCGCGATTCATTATGATGAAATGGATTCACTGACAGAAGACCAACTGTTACTTGATGTTCGTAATCCTGGTGAATTGGAGTCCGTTGGTTATCTTGAAGGTGCAATTAATATTCCTGTCGATCAACTACGTCGTCGCATGCACGAACTTCCTAAAGACAAAGAGATCGTGATTTACTGTCAAGTTGGGTTACGCGGTAACGTAGCATACCGTCAGCTGGTCAACAATGGTTACAAAGCCCGCAACTTGATTGGTGGATACAGAACACTCAAATTTTCTCGCTTATAACTTGATAATAAAAAAGAGAAAACCTTGTGCTTGGTTTTCTCTTTTTTTGCAGGAAAGAAAGCGTAGATCATTCACCTTCAATTGCCAAACGGACTGCTGCTTGAGCATGGATAGAAGTGGTATCGAGTAGTGTAACATCGGTGTGACTTTGGTTTACAAGTAAGGCAATTTCAGTGCACCCGAGAATCACAGCTTCAGCTCCCTGCTCTTTTAGTTTTTCAATAATTTGCAAGTATATCGTCCTTGACTCCTCTTTGATTTCACCTTGGCATAACTCTTTATAAATAATGTTATGTACTTTAGAGCGGTCGTCTTGATCGGGAATGACGACATCAAGCCCATAACGGTCGGAAAGCCTTCCTTTATAAAAGTCTTGCTCCATTGTGAATTGAGTACCAAGGAGTCCGACCTTTTGAACCCCTTTCTCACGAAGTAACTCAGCAGTCGCGTCTGCGATATGTAGTATGGGGATGTTAATACTGGCTTCAATTTGAGACGCAACTTTGTGCATTGTGTTAGTACAAATAAGAATGAAGTCAGCGCCCCCTTTTTCTATTGAAGATGCAGCATCTGATAGAATGCTTGCCGTTTCTTCCCATTTACCTTGATGTTGAAGTTTCTCTATCTCCGAAAAATTCACGCTATACATACAAATTTTTGCGGAATTTAGGCCGCCTAACGCCTCTTTGACTCCTTCGTTGATCAATTTGTAATAACTAAGCGTCGACTCCCAGCTCATACCACCTAGAAGACCGATAGTTTTCATATAACTCTCCAATCGTTATACACCACCGTGCCAGGGGGGGGTTTACAAAAAAAAATCAGCCACTTAAATAAGCAGCATTCAAGCGTCTTCACTATTGAGCATTGGGTAACACGAAAATAAAATCATTCCCACAAGGACCGCTACGCGATTCTCATATATCCTCGCAATATCGTTACCGCACTTCCAGAAAGTTTAACGTGCTCAGTGCTTAACAACTCTGTATGAACGACCCCACTTCTCTTGGAGGCTTGGAAGCCTTTCAGTTGCTTTTTGTTGAGCTCTTTAGCCCAGTAAACACATAAAGCGCAATGTGCAGAGCCTGTAACTGGGTCCTCATTAACACCTACCCAAGGCGCGAAGTATCGAGAGACAAAATCGGCGTCAGTGCTTGATTGAGCAGTGGTGACGACGCCACGGCCTTTTTGTTTAAGCAGCGCACCAAAATCAGGGTCGAGCTGTTCAAGCACAAATTCATCATTAATGACGATCAACTGCTTATTATCAAACTGACCGTAGGCGACTACATTGGCGGCATCTAGCCCCAAGCCATGAAGTAAGTCTTTGTTAATACTCGCTCTCATATCTAAAGTTGGCGCAGGAAACACCAAATGAATTTCTTCATGATCGAGTTGTGCAGTTAAAACCCCAGATAGCGTAACGAACTCAATCGTATCTCCAGTATTATATAACCCCTGCTCTTTCAGAACGTGCGCCGTTGCAAGTGTGCCGTGTCCACACAAAGCAACTTCCGTCCTCGGTGTAAACCAACGAAGTTGCATTGTATTGAGTGACAGAAATGCCGTTTCAGATAACGACATCTCGGCCGCGATGGCCAACATCGTTTCCTCATCAAGGCTTGACTCTGTGATACAAACACCCGCGGGATTACCTTTGAAAACCTCTGATGTAAACGAGTCAACCTGAAAAATTTTAACTTCCACGAAATATCCTTAAGTTCTATCAAACACGTAATTCTGTATCACGTGATTTTTAATATCTGTTGTTTGAGCGAAAAAAACCTATGAAATTTTCTACCAACCTTATAGGTCTTGTTGGAAGCGCTAACAAACAGGAGAATGTAGTTAATTATGCAAAACGTAAAAAGCCATCATCAATGTGACTCAATTGGATATCTTATCGGAGTTTTCGGCGTTTCTTTAGTCCTAATATGGATTGGTATTTATAAATTCACACCTACAGAGGCCAAGCTTATACAACCGCTCGTTGAAAATCATTTTCTGATGAGTTGGTTGTATGATGTGATGTCAGTTCAAGCCGTATCAAACATCATTGGCGCAACAGAAATCATTGTCGCTATTGGATTAATCGTTGGCCTTAAAAACACACGAGTCGCTTATTTTTCTGGCATAGCCGCCGCAATTATTTTTCTTGCGACACTCAGCTTTCTAATTACGACACCGAATACATGGAAAGTGTCTGATGGGGTTTTGGTGACAAACTTCTTTTTAGTAAAAGATATTCTATTTTTAGCCATTGCGATTAGCGTCATCGAACGAAACAAGCCAAACAGAGAATAACTCTAAATAGTTCGAAATCTTGTTTTTCCAGAACGTAGCCTGAAAGGTGCAAACGACTTACAAGTCGAATGGTTCTGTCAATAACTCTAAACAAAGGCTCTTAAATTTAGAATGTTTAAGAGTCTTTGCCTCTTAATTATGCGAAACAACATCCTAGCGTAAAGTGAAAAGAAAAGCCTTTCACTCTACTGCTAAGGTTTATTGATACTTTGCCGAAGTAATGAACTCACCGAATGTCTCGCACCATACAACAACCGTATTGTATTCAGAAATTGAAGTGCTTTGAGGAACCTCAACAACGAAGTTATCGAACGTTTTGACATCACCAATTAAGCTCATCTCAGATTTAAGGTCATTAAACTCTTGTTCCGTTTCGACAAACTTAGGAGATAGATAGAGTTTATAGTCTGGTCCGGGAGCGAGTTTTCCTACCAACGTAATGACTTCAGAACTCAAATGAATTTCTCCCTCTCCCCAATGAAAAGCATCGCTACCTTTGAGTTCCCTCTTAAACACTGCGCTGTATTCTGCACCTTGCTTGCTCTTAGCAACTTGTTCATCGGTCGGCGCAGGTGGTGCAATAAGGATCGGTAAAGTATAGATACCTATCGCAATGCCAATAGAAACTGCCACTAAGTGACTGATTGTTAATTTAATTATATTTTTCAAGGTCATAAGCATCTTCTTATTAGTTTTACTACTTGAAATTAGATTCAAATCGGCCTTATCTGTCTATTATCGAGCAGCATAATGTCATTAACATTATACACAAGCTATGCGCACTAAATGCAGACTGAGCGCAATTAAAAACGGCTGATAATTAATATCAGCCGTTTGCTTATCGGAAATGTCGTTGTGCCGGTTTGGTCACTATTCCGCTTCCACCAAAGCGATCTTATCGGATGTCGATTTTTCCAATTTGATCGCAATAAACTTAGAGGTTGGCGTAAACGTTCTATCCCCATAACTGTCCAAAGGAACCAATGGGTTCGTTTCTGGATAGTAAGCCGCCGCCTGACCTGCTGGCACATCATAGGCAACAAGCGTAAATCCGCTTACGCGACGCTCTACGCCATCTTCCCATAATGACACCATGTCCACTTTGTCGCCCGGTTCAAAACCGAGTTTACGAATATCCGCTTCATTGATGAACAGCACTTCGCGCATGCCAAATACACCACGATAACGATCATTTAAGCCGTAAAGTGTCGTATTGTATTGGTCGTGTGAGCGCATGGTTTGCAAAATCAAATCTGGCTTTTGGCCTTTTTCGAGTATCGCTTCGCTGATCAACTGCTTCGGCAACTCGCTAGAGCTGAACTGTGCTTTGCCGCTTGGTGTATTCCATCGACGCTCGGCAGCTGGGTTTACCAAGTGGAATCCACCTGGGTGTTTAAGCTTATGGTTAAAGTCGGTAAAACCCGGAATCGTGTCGGCAATCA
Organism: Vibrio sp. Vb0888; assembly: GCF_033338835.1. Lineage (NCBI taxonomy): Bacteria > Pseudomonadati > Pseudomonadota > Gammaproteobacteria > Vibrionales > Vibrionaceae > Vibrio > Vibrio sp. Vb0888. Next base: position 50,212 of record NZ_JAWOTL010000001.1, on the reverse strand, counting down.
AATCGCGAATACGGTCGTAATCTTCAATTGCCCACAACCAATCAATTGGTTTTGCCCCGAGTGTCGCATTGGCAATACCAGCAATAATCGCTGGTTCTGAACGCAAATGCTCCGAACGCGGTTTTAGCTGACCAAATGAGATATGCACCATGCTGAAAGTATCTTCAACCGTCACACCTTGTGGGCCCGTCGCTTGCTGATCAATCTCGGTACGGCCTAAGCACGGAAGAATAAGCGCATCTTTACCTGTGACAAGGTGAGAACGATTTAACTTCGTCGAAATGTGTACGGTTAAATTACAGTTTCGCATCGCGTTGTGCGTACGTTCTGTGTCTGGCGTTGCTTGTGCAAAGTTACCGCCCAAACCGATAAATACTTTCGCTTGTCCTTCTTCCATCGCTTTAATGGCTTGCACAGTGTTGTGGCCTTCACCACGCGGGACGGCAAAGTTAAATCGACTTTCAATGCGATCCAACAACAGCTCTGAAGGTTTTTCATCAATGCCCATCGTACGGTCGCCCTGAACGTTACTGTGACCACGCACTGGTGAAAGCCCCGCTCCCGACTTACCAACGTTACCTCGTAACATTTGCACGTTTGCGACTTCTTTAATGGTTGGCACAGAGTGACGATGCTGAGTCAACCCCATCGCCCAACACATGATCACACGTTCTGCACGTCGATACATGCTCGCCACCATCTCGATTTCACTTAAATCAAGACCCGATTGTTCCGCGATGTGTTCCCAAGAGGTTGCATCCACTTCAGCCAAATACTTATCAATACCTATCGTGTGTTGTTTGATGAATTCGCGGTCAAATACCGCTTTGCCACCGTTTTGCAATGCCTCGCGTTCCCATTGCAACAAGAATTTTGCGATGCCACGAAACACTGCCATGTCTCCGCCCAAAGCAGGACGCAGGTACGCCGTGTTGGTAGGCTCTGAGCCGTTGCTCAACATCTCAATCGGCATTTGTGGGTTTTGGAAACGCTCTAATCCGCGCTCTTTCAGCGGGTTTAGACAGATAACCTGTGCACCACGTTTTACCGCTTCGCGCAGAGGTTCAAGCATTCGTGGGTGGTTCGTGCCCGGGTTTTGACCAATCACGAAAATCGCATCGGCTTCTTCAAAATCATCAAAGATCACTGTGCCTTTACCAACGCCAATGGTGTCTTTCATCCCTATTGCACTGGCTTCGTGACACATGTTGGAACAATCTGGAAAGTTATTGGTACCGAATGCGCGCACAAATAGCTGATACAAAAACGCCGCTTCGTTGCTTGCACGACCAGAGGTATAAAACTCAGCTTGGTGTGGTGAATCCAATTGATTGAGATGTTTCGCGACAAGTGCAAAAGCCTCATCCCAAGAGACTGGCACGTAGTGATCGGATTCAGCATCGTATCGCATTGGGTGCGTGATACGGCCTTGGTATTCCAACCAGTAATCGGTTTGCGTTGAGAGAGAAGATACGCTGTGATTGGCAAAAAACTCAGGATCAACCAGACGATTGGTCGCCTCCCAGTTTACCGCTTTCGCGCCATTCTCACAGAAATTGACTTTACCACTATCTGGCGACTCACCCCATGCACATCCCGGACAGTCGAAACCGCCATTTTGGTTGGTTTTGAGCATAGTGCGAATGTTTTTAACTGCATTTTCACTGCCCCACCAACTTCTGGTTACGGCTTTCAGTGCACCCCAACCACCAGCTGGACCTTTGTATGTTTTTATTTGTTCTTTTTGGCTCACGACTTTACTCCTCGCAGATATACCAGCAAGCAGGGTGCCCGTGAAAACAAGCGCGTTATTTATTGAGATAATGCGGAAGTATTGAAGGGCTTAGTTTCTAATCCATGTATTTTTTAATCCAAATAAGTAACCACTCAACATGCTCTCGCTTGTCCGAGCGTTTACTTATCTAGATTCTTGATATCGGATACCCGCCTACTGTTTCTAAGACTGTTAGATTCAATTCGCATTGTTGCGCCTTGATCTAAATCAAAGATTAAGTCGTTATTCAATATGCGTCCAATTGATAATCCTGACCGAGTGATAAACAAAATCTATGACGAATTTTTCCACTGACGGTCGTCACATTTTTAATCAATACAATTTATGAGGTTAATCGTTTTCCCATCCGATTCCACCTAGTTCGCTTAACGAACTCAATAAAATCAGCCCTCTTGATAATAGATAATATCTATCACACTATAGATACTTTAAATTTGACCCTAATTAATATCAGGAATAGCCTTGATTCAGATCAATTTTGAGTGTGGTTTTATTCTTGACTTGGTTTTGGTTTTCCATTCCCCAGTTAAAACGCTCCAGCGCTTAAAAAGTACGGTAGTGCTGTGCCCTTTTTAGGGAGTTCCCCCCGTACATGTGACTCACAACGCAAGGTTAACAAGCCATTATGGATATCAAACAACTTAAATATCTCATCGCACTTGAACAGACCAAACACTTTGGTCAAGCCGCCGCATTGTGCCACATTACGCAGCCTACCTTGTCCATGAGAATCCGAAGCTTAGAGGAAGAACTCGATCTCGAATTAATCCAAAGAAGTCAACGATTTGAAGGGTTTACTGAAGCCGGAGAACGCATTTTAGCTTGGGCAAAAACCGTCTTAGCCGCTCATGATGGATTGCAAGCTGAAGCCGCCAACTGCCGTGGTCAGTTGGTCGGCTCTCTTCGGCTTGGAATGGTGCCACTCGCCAGCCAAAACCCGATGCAATTGCTCAAACCATTAGCTCACCAGTTCCCTGAGTTACGCTTTCAAATACTCTCCATGACGACCGAACAGATCATAGACCAACTCAATCGCAATCAACTAGATTTGGGGATGTGTTATGTCGATCAAGTTAACACCGCTTACTTCGATGTTATCGAGCTCGACTCGACCAAACTTGGCGTTTTATTCGATGAGCGTCATTTTGATTTTGCCGAATCTGAAGTGTTGTGGGAGTCACTCAATAACATTCCGCTAGGGCTGCTTTCGAAGGGTATGCACTATCGCCACTCAATTGATCTTAGCTTTGTGAGTAAAGGGCTAGTTCCGCAAACCGTCATTGAAAGTAACTCCACCTTTCACTTGATCCAAGCAGTAACCAGTGGCCTTTGTTGCGCCATTATGCCGCTGAACTGTGGATTAGAAGAGTTGAACGATACGCTTCGCATTATCCCTATTGAAGAAGCCGCCGTTCACGCCCCGCTAGGTTTGTTAAAGCGAAAACAAGAACCCTTCTCCGCGCTAACCGATCAGTGCTTCGCAGAAGCAAAAAACATATTCAATCGATAACAACAACCCACACGTCAATGTTTGGCATACATAACGGCTTATGAGGTGATTTCATGAGATGTACTACTCAATCTTATTTTGAACTGTCCGATTTCAATCAAGCACCACCTCAACCAAGTGCGTTCAATTACCGAGAATTGATTGATGGCCGCCCAGTGCAACAAATGTCGCTGGCGAGTGAGTCTGCTTTAGCTATCAGCTATAACGGCATTAGCCAAGCGGTCATGATGGTGACGCCAGGCCATCTGGAAGACTTTGTGAAAGGGTTTAGCCTAAGCACAGGCATCGTCCACGACTTCAAAGAGATCAAAGACATTGAAGTTGGTGGCGATCACGAATCTCACTATGCGGAAGTGGAAATCAGCAACCGCGCTTTCTGGGCGTTAAAAGCACAACGCCGGAATCTTGCCGGCACAACTGGATGCGGCATTTGTGGTGTCGAGGCTCTGGAACAAGCTTTGCCTGATTTAGCACCGCTGACACCGTCTCTTCCTCCGCGCTCCGATGTATTTGAAGGGCTGCGAGACAAAGTCGCACTGCATCAAGAAGCCGCACGTGAATCTGGCGCGTTACACGCCGCCTTATTTGCAGATTTACAAGGCAACATCAAGTTGTGCCGAGAGGATATCGGCCGCCACAACGCGCTAGATAAGTTGATTGGCGCATTAGCCAACAATCACATCGAGCCTCAAAGTGGCTTCGCTATCATGACAAGCCGTTGCAGCTTGGAGTTGATCCACAAAGCCGTTCGCGCGCGTATCCCCACTCTGGTTTGCTTATCTGCACCTACAGCGTTAACCGTCGAATGGGCAAGAAGAAACCATTTGAACCTAATTCACTTACCAAAACACGGCTCGCCGCGTCTATACAGCCCTGCGCCTTAACACGTCAACCTAGCCGAATTCCTAATATTTCTAACAGAGACCTCCGGGTTTCTGTTGTTTGCTTCTGATTCCCAATTGATACTTAGCGACAAGCCACTATTCTCTCCAACCAAACGTGCTCACCCCTTGTCTGCACTAAGCTTACGCATATTAACCCGCTTGCATTTGAACGCTTTCCAATCCGATAAGAACCCTGTCAAAAACCCATAAATTAGTAAGGATTTTGTGTGACTCTTTTCACGCTTTTCCTCCTTCCTAGGCATTTCTAGGAATTTTTCCTAGCCGATCTAGGCAACCATCTCATGTGCCTCACAAAACCACTCTCTAGAATTCCGCTCAGTCAAAGGTAACAAGAGCGCATAACGGTCTCCGTTGTGTTTCTAAAACAATTACAAGAGAGTTCATCATGTTAAAATTCCTCGAACAGGTGCGGAAGCCGACCCTCGATCTTCCTGTCGAAGTTAGAAGAAAGATGTGGTTTAAACCGTTCATCCAATCTTACTTGGTCGTATTTATCGGCTACCTAACCATGTACTTGATTCGTAAGAACTTCAATGTCGCGCAAAACGACATGATCTCAACTTACGGTTTGAGCATGACAGACCTAGGTCTTATTGGCCTTGGCTTCTCCATCACATACGGCATCGGTAAAACCGTTGTGTCTTACTACGCTGACGGTAAGAACACCAAGCAATTCCTCCCTTTTATGCTGATCCTTTCTGGTCTTGCAATGCTTGGTTTCAGCTTCAGCATGGGCGGCGGTAGTGCAAGCCTGTTCTTGATGGTGGCTTTCTACGCTCTGAGTGGTTTCTTCCAAAGTACTGGTGGCCCTTCTAGTTACTCAACCATTACAAAATGGACACCTCGTAACAAACGCGGCTCTTACCTAGGCTTGTGGAACATGTCACACAACGTTGGTGGTGCGGGCGCAGCGGGTGTTGCTCTTTTCGGTGCCAACTACCTATTCGACGGCCACGTAATCGGCATGTTCGTGTTCCCTTCTATCATCGCGATCATCGTTGGTTTTATCGGTATGCGCTTTGGTAGCGACTCTCCAGAAGCTTACGGTCTAGGTAAAGTAGAAGAACTTTTCGATGAAGCAGTGAGTGAAGAAGACACCGCCGCTGAAGAAAACCAGATGACCAAAAAAGAAATATTTGTTGAATACGTTCTTAAAAACAAAGTTATCTGGCTACTTTGCTTTGCCAACATCTTCCTTTACATCGTGCGTATTGGTATCGACCAATGGTCAACGGTATACGCGTACCAAGAGCTTGGTCTGTCAAAAGAAACGGCAATCTCTGGCTTTACTCTGTTCGAAGTCGGTGCGCTTGTGGGTACTTTGATGTGGGGTTACTTATCTGACTTAGCAAACGGTCGCCGCGCATTGGTTGCTTGTGTGTCTCTTGGTTTGATCATCGTATCGCTTGAGTTCTACCAACACGCCACTAGCGAGTTCATGTACTTGGCCTCACTATTTGTATTGGGCTTCTTGGTGTTTGGTCCGCAACTTCTTATCGGTGTTGCCGCGGTTGGTTTTGTCCCTAAAAAAGCAATCAGTGTGGCTGACGGCGTAAAAGGTACATTCGCTTACCTAATCGGTGACAGCTTCGCGAAACTTGGTCTCGGTATGATTGCAGACGGTACACCTATCTTCGGCTTAACAGGTTGGAAAGGTACCTTCGCAGCCCTAGATACCTCCGCCATGATTTGTATTGTTTTGCTTGCTTTCGTCGCTATCGCGGAAGAGAAGAAGATTCGACACGCGAAGAAGCTTCAACTTGCACAAAACCAAGCCTAACTTCTCTGCGCGCTTTACTTCGGTAAAGCGCGCAAGATCATTAAAATGAGTTGATCAATTCAGTATCATTAAAGGTTTTTCTATTGGCTCCTGTTGGAGCTTATTGTTGTTAGTCGTCTGCTCTATTTGGTTGTAATAATGATTCATGTTGCTCTAGTTGATGATCACGTCATCGTGCGTTCGGGTTTCGCACAATTATTAAATTTAGAAAGTGATATTACCGTTGTTGGTGAATTCGGCTCTGTCGCCGAAGCGCGAAAAGGGTTGCCTGCAGTACACCCACACGTCGTCATCCTAGATATTTCCATGCCAGATGAAAGCGGCTTAAACTTTCTCAGCGAAATACCAACTGGCATTGCCTGCGTGATGCTTAGCGTGCATGACTCCCCTGCGATGGTGGAAAAATCACTAAAGCTAGGAGCAAAAGGCTATCTTAGTAAACGCTGTAGCCCAGACGAACTTATTCAAGCCGTGAGAACCAGTGCTTCTGGTGGCTGTTACCTCACATCAGATATTGCACTTAAACTTGCAACGCCTAGCGACAACACCACCTCTCTATGCCAACTGACAAAACGTGAAAACGAGGTATGTCAGCTACTTGCGACCGGGTTGGATGTAAAGTCTGTCGCGGCAGAGCTTGGCTTGAGCCACAAGACCGTGCATGTGCATCGTGCGAATGCCATCGACAAACTCGGCGTGAAAAACAACGTTGAGCTCGCCAAACTATTTTCTCAAGAGTCCTTTTAATGCGAGCCTATTCTGTCACAACGATTTGTGGTCTGTTTGTTATGGCCTGTGCTTGGTTCTGTTTGTGGGTGATCGCCTACTACTTTGTCAACGATCCAGAGCTCGCCATTCTGCTTTTCCCATTCGCCTTACGATTGGGGATTGCGCTGCACACTCGCACCGCGTACTGGCCAACAATCTACGTATCAGAATGGGCGCTGACGATTGCACTTGCGACCCTATTAGAGCAACCTCAATGGCTCACAGTGCTGATCGCCAGTGTTGCGAGCATCCCGGTCACACTGATTGCGAAAAAATACTACTACGGTGACCAAAACCGCCACTTTGCCGTCATGGGCGTTGTAATCATCATTACCGCCTTCATCAACGTAATGGCGGTCGGATTTCACGTGCCTCCTGTTTACATGGTATGGCTGGCTAGCATTTCTGGAGGCTTGCTCGTGGTGCCTATGTGCTACCTGTTGTGGAGCTATTTGTTCCAAAGTCGTTGGTCTCCGCTTAGCTCTCTCCTACTTAGCAATGCCGTTGTATTTCAGGTGCGTCATATCGTGCTTTATGCACTGCTTTTGATCGGCAGTATTTTGGTGCAAACCAGTTTGCCTGAAGAGCTAAAACGATTTGCGCCGTTTTGTATGGCGATTCCAATCATCGTGCTTGCTCTGCGTTACGGTTGGCAAGGTGCTCTGCTCGCCACCATGCTCAACAGCATAGCGCTGATTGCGGCTCGTAGCGGCGTATCGAATCTAGAAATCACCGATTTGTTATTATCTCTCTCGGCGCAAACCATTACTGGCATTATGCTCGGTTTAGGGGTTCAGAAACAAAAAGATCTCAACCACAAACTGCGTGGCGAGCTATCCCGCAATCAAAACCTGTCTCGTCAACTTATCGAAGCGGAAGAATCGGTAAGACGCGACATTGCCCGCGAACTGCATGACGAAATCGGCCAGAACATTACCGCTATCCGTACTCAAGCCAACATCATCAAGCGCATCGATAACGCAGAAATGAGCGCACATTGCGCAGATACCATTGAGGGACTTTCTCTCAACGTGTACGACACCACTAAGCGACTGTTGAGCAAACTAAGACCCAAAATGCTGGATGATTTGGACTTAAAAGAATCCGTCGAGCAACTGACGCGAGAGATGGAATTCGCCAATCACGGAACGACTGTTCAACTGAACTGGCAAGGCGATTACACCAGCCTGAGTGACACACTCAAAGTAACCCTATTCCGTTTATGCCAAGAGTCATTAAATAACGCTGCCAAGTACGCAGAAGCGCAGTTGATCAATATTGAACTGACAATTGGAGAAGCTGCGGTGTCACTGATGATTCACGATGATGGTGTCGGATTCAAAGTTCAGGACAGCATGAAAGGCATGGGCGTTCGCGGCATGCAAGAACGTGTGCACGCGTTAGGTGGAAAAATGGTTATCTACTCCACCAGCGATCAAGTGATCGGCACACAAATCAGCATTACTTTACCTAAGGTGTAACTCAAGATGTTTGGATTTTTACGTTCACCTAAATTTACTCAACCGAGCCTGAGCAACGAGCAAATCGACCAGCGTTACCACCATTGGCGTTTGCACATTATGTTGGGGATGTACATCGGCTACGCAGGTTTCTATTTTACCCGTAAGACCTTTAACTACGCCGCACCAGCGATGATTACCGATCTTGGCTTAGATAAAGGCGATTTGGGTCTTATCGGTACACTTTTCTACATTACTTACGGCTGTTCGAAGTTTATTTCTGGCACGATTTCGGATCGCTCTAATCCTCGTTATTTCATGGGATTAGGATTGATTGCGACAGGTCTGGTCAATATCGCGTTCGGTTTTTCTAGCTCACTCGCGGCTTTCATTACTCTGTGGATCTTAAACGCGTGGTTCCAAGGCTGGGGCTGGCCTTCATGCTCCAAGCTGTTAACCACTTGGTATTCACGTTCCGAGCGTGGCTTCTTATGGGCGATTTGGAACACCGCACACAACGTTGGTGGCGCGCTGATCCCTATTTTGGTGGGCTATTTGACGTTGCACTACAGCTGGCGTGAAGGTTTTATTCTACCCGGCATCATCGGGGTATTGCTCGGTCTATTCGTTTGTTGGCGATTGCGCGACAAACCCACAACAATGGGTTTACCAAGTGTCGGTCAATGGCGCAACGACGCACTAGAACTTGCGCAAGAAAATTACGGACGTGGCCTCACCTACCGCGAAATTCTGAAATCGTACGTATTTAACAACAAATACATCTGGCTGCTCGCGTTCAGTTATGTGTTGGTTTACATCGTTCGTACCGCAATCAATGACTGGGGAAACCTGTACTTGACCGAGCAGCATCACTATAGCCTGATTAACGCCAACGCTGCTCTGTCTATGTTTGAAATCGGCGGTTTTGTTGGTTCATTGGTTGCGGGTTGGGGCTCAGACAAACTCTTTGGCGGTAACCGTGGGCCAATGAACTTGCTGTTCGCGATTGGGATTTTCTTATCTGTCTCTGCGCTTTGGCTGATGCCTCTGACCAACTTTGCATTCCAAGCGGCGGGATTGTTCTCCATCGGCTTCTTTGTCTTTGGACCACAAATGCTGATCGGTATGGCGGCGGCGGAGTGCTCTCACAAAGATTCTGCCGGCGCGGCAACAGGATTCGTGGGCTTGTTCGCCTACATGGGCGCAGCATTGTCTGGTTATCCACTGGCGTTAATTCTTGAAGAATATCATTGGACGGGTTTCTTCATCACCATTTCAGTTTGTGCAGCCGTCATTGGCCTTTTGTTGCTGCCATTTTTGCAAGCGCAGCCATCACGAAAACCACTCGAACCAAAGCCTCGGTTGTAAATCGACTTATCGCCCTTAGGGCAAATTGGCGAGTGACCTAACCGCGCTCGCCCTCCTTATTTAACGTATCTCTGCTCAATTTTTCTTCCGATTCAGTTCGGAGGGTTAACTATGGGAAAAATTCATGAATTTGAACACTATTTCATCGCATAGCTTCTTTCAAATGAACAACAAAATCCAAAACTACGCCTGGGGAAGCACCTCTTCTATTCACGATTTGTTTGGCTTTTCTAACGAAACGAATGAGCCTCAAGCAGAAGTATGGATGGGTACTCACCCAAACGGCTGCTCTGAAGTTCAGGTTGAGCAAAACACGCTGCCTTTGTCTGAACTGATCAAACAAAACCAACCCGCTTACTTATCAGCAGAAACCGCAGCGAAATTTGGCGACCTGCCCTTTCTGTTTAAGATCTTAGCGGCCGAACATGCACTGTCGATTCAAGTTCACCCAAGCAAACAAGATGCCGAAATAGGCTTCGAAAAAGAACAAAGTGCCGGGATCCCACTAAACGCAAGCCATCGTAACTACAAGGATCCAAACCATAAACCTGAGTTGGTGTACGCGCTGACAAGTTACCAAGCCATGAACGGTTTTCGTTCGTATGACGAGATTATTGAGGCATTTGGCCTTTGCGATATCAATGAGCTACGCACACCGCTAGATGCATTCAAACGCGAAATCAACTCACAAGGTTTACGCGATTTCTTTGTGCACATTCTGACCATGGAAGGCGAAACAAAAGAGCGTGCACTGAAACAGCTTCTTGCCCAAGCTTCAGACCAATCAGAGCAAGGTACTAACAACGACGTTTTCCAGCTCATCTTGGATCTATCCACTCAATACCCTGGCGATGTCGGCTTGTTTGCGCCATTACTGTTGAATGTCATCACGCTGCAACCTGGCGAAGCCATGTTCCTGAGCGCAAGAACGCCACACGCTTACATTAAAGGTACGGGATTAGAGATCATGGCGAACTCAGATAACGTTTTGCGTGCAGGACTCACGCAGAAACATATGGATGTTGAAGAACTGGTTAAATGCACAGACTTTGTGCCTAAGCCGTTTCACAGCCTTGTCCTAAAACCCAATGCCAATGGTTGCCAGAGCCTTTACCCCGTTCCAGTGGCAGACTTTAGTTTCAGCATTCTTAACCAACCGAACAATGAAGTGGTTGATGCCAATAGCGCAGAGATTTTGATGGCGATTGATGCCGACCTGACACTCATCAGTGATAACGGTGAGACGTTAACTGCCTCGAAAGGACAATCTGTATTTGTTCCTGCTTACGTTGGTCATTACCGTATTCAAAGTGCGGGACGTGTGGCTCGCGCCTTCAACTAGTTTTTGAATAACTGATTCAAACTAACGTCTGACCCAAGGGACTGGGTTAGACAATTTATTCCTTTCATAGATTGAACCATTCCGCTTTTAAGGCACTCATGCTTACACCTTGTCGAATCCAAACACCTACAGGCCAGTTTCTCTAAGAGGCATAACCTCCCGGATCTGCCATTTACTGCAACATTCATTGTCAAAACCCATTTATGTCCGGTAAATTCGTCGCTCCAATATCAAATCACTTGGATAATAAAGGCGCTTGCACAGTGGTATTTGTTGCAAAACGTATAATCAACGTTGTAATCAAAGCCTCAATCACTACAATCTCTGGTTCGATTTTTCAGTTAACGTTTGTATGCCGAAGTTAAACCAAGATAACCCTGTTCAAAGCTCCGCCCTTTCCGATATCGAAACCAGCAGTAAGATTCAATCGGCATTAGAACCGAAGTTTCACAAGCCAGAGAAACGTCTCTGCTTAAGCCCTGGCCTGTCGGATAAGCATTTGGCGCGCCGTTGGCAAGTATTGGAACACGTGACCAATAAAGATCATCTCCTTGATCCTTTCACGCAGTCACATTGCGATGCTTACTCCAACAACATCGAGCACTTCATTGGTACTGTTAATGTGCCGGTCGGCATTGCAGGCCCTTTGCGCGTCAACGGCTTGTATGCGAACGATGACTTTTTGGTTCCGCTCGCAACGACAGAAGCCGCGTTAGTCGCTTCCTACAACCGTGGCGCAAATCTTATTACCGCCGCTGGTGGCGCGAGCGCATTGTTGCTGAGTGAAGGGGTGAGCCGAACGCCAGTGTTCGCCTTTAATCACCTTGCTGACGCCGGCCAGTTCGTCAGTTGGGTTGTGACCCAGTTTGACGTATTTCGTCAAATTGCGGAATCCACCACCTCACATGGCAAACTCAAAGACATCAATGTAAATATCGAAGGAAACCATGTTTATTTGGTCTTTGAATACGTGACTGGTGACGCTTCCGGACAAAACATGGTGACCATCGCAACAAACGAAGTGTTCCATCATATTTTGGCGACCAGCCCAATCAAACCAACTCAAGCATTCTTGGATGGCAACTTATCAGGCGACAAAAAACCAAACGCACACACACTGCGCTCGGTACGCGGTAAGAAAGTATCCGCCGAAGTGACCATTCCTGCTGAGTTGGTGGAAAAATATCTGCATACGACGCCGGAGTCTATGGTTCAATTTGGCAAAATGACCACGGTGGGTGGTTTACTCAGCGGGACAATTGGCGTCAACGCGCATTACGCAAATGCCCTTGCCGCGCTTTACATTGCTTGTGGTCAAGATGCCGCTTGCGTTGCAGAGTCTGCCATTGGAATCACTCGTATGGATGTGGACGCTCAAGGCAACTTGTACGCGTGCGTGACCTTGCCAAACATCATGGTGGGAACGGTTGGCGGTGGTACTGGCCTTCCAACGCAAAAAGCATGTTTGGATATTTTGGGTTTGCACGGCAACGGCAATGCGAAAGCGTTAGCCGAAGTCGCAGCTTCGCTTTGTCTGGCTGGCGAACTCTCGATTGTGGGCGCATTTTGTGCCGATCACTTTTCTCGTGCTCACCATAAGCTTGCCCGAAAATAACCTTTGTTGCTTTGTACAAGAGAACATCCGTGTGGTTTTCTCTTGTGCAAACCCATGGACTTTATTTATTGGCTCAATAATTTCTTGAAACTAACTTAAGCCTTAACAAACATACCAATCTCTTGTTAACAGTACTTTAGCTGTCCCCCTTATATATCCATTGCGATATCTCTGCTTGTTACTCTTCATTGGCCATATTTAATATCAGTATCTTAGAAAAAACAGCATCAAAAACTTCTAGCACTATAGTACCAAATTCATCGTTTGAGTTTTTTGTTCACCACTTATAGCTACTATACTCGCCTATGCAGCTGCTTGATTTTCATAAATTTACTAAACAGCTCAAAAGAGCTTAATAACTCCCGTTAAATGGACTTAAATCGTTACTTCGGGTAAGCGAGTTAACTATGAGACGTCAGAAGCTAAATAAAATCTCTGCTTGGGTACTAGGATTGGCTATCTTATTGCTGAGCCATGTGTCTAATGTATCAGCACAAATACAGCAATCCCCATCCGATCAAACCGTTGCGCGTTTTCTCTATCAAACCTCTTTTGGACCAACACCTGCGTTAATTAATGAGGTTAGGGAAAACGGGTTAGAGGATTGGATACAGAAACAAATCAACCTGCCAGCAACCTACCATCAACCACTTTATCAAACGCCTTTTTCTAAAGGCCTACAGTCAAACCGAGAAAATGCTTGGTATCAGATTGTTGTTACTGCTGAAGATCAGCTCAGACAGCGAACGGCTTATGCATTGAGTCAGATCGTAGTCGTTTCTCGTTATGGCGGCGTTCTTTCCAGCAAACCTACAGGGTTAGTGAATTACTACGATCTGTTGGTTGAGCATGCGTTTGGCAACTACCGAGACCTGTTGTATGACGTTTCCATCCATCCAGTCATGGGGAGCTATTTATCTATGCTCGGTAGTGCAAAAGAAAATAGTGCGACAGGAACGCTTCCCGATGAGAACTTTGCTCGAGAGTTAATGCAGTTATTCACTATCGGTTTGTATGAACTCAATTTAGATGGCAGTAAAAAGCTAAACCACGCAACAGGCAAACCTATCCCCACGTACAATCAAACTGATATTCAAGAGCTCGCGCGAGCATTAACTGGATGGAAAAATTCCGACATCGCATTCGTGAAACCGATGCGAGTTATCAGTCAAAGACACGACACCGGCGAGAAGCGATTTCTAGGGAACGTGATCCCACCGGGTCTAACCGCACAAGAAGAGCTTTCAAAAGTGATTGATATGTTGATGTCTCACCCAAATGTTGCTCCATTTGTTTCAAAGTTACTTATCCAACGTTTGGTCAGTTCAAATCCAAGCCCAGAGTACGTCGCGCGTGTTGCTACGATATTTAACAACAATGGGGAAGGAGAAAAAGGCGATCTAACCGCCGTTGTTCGAGCCATATTGCTCGACCCTGAAGCATTAGGGATGACGGATACCCCGCCTATAAAAGTGAAAGAACCGATACTGGTCCTGACTAATTTTCATCGAGCATCAGGTTTTACGATTAAAGGATCACGTTACGAAGACGCAACAACGATGATGAACATCGCTAATCAAGGGCCGCTTCGTTCTCCTTCCGTGTTTAATTTTTACTCTCCAGACTATCAGCCGTCTAACGAGTTTACGGAGTCTGGTATTAACTCGCCAGAGTATGAACTTCTCAATTGGTCTGTTTATACCGATTTGGTCAACTATATGTTAACCAGCACTCGTAGAGGAGGTGGTGATTCCTACCACTTCGATCTTAACGAGTTTTATCTTCTTCTGGACGATCACCGTGCCTTAGTCGAATTGGTTAACGAGCGTTTCTTTGCTGGAACGGCTTCTGCTGAATTGAAAGAGCTCATGCTCACCGCCCTGAATGATTATCGTGGGGACTATGTGCCAACAACAAAACTCGCTCTAGTGATATTTACCGCCATTTCTGGCGACGAATTCTATATTCAGGATTAGGAGTGAATTATGGATATTTCACGACGACATTTTATACAAAGCACGCTATCGATGGGCGCACTAGCCTCTCTTAGTCTGCCAGGTTACTCTCTCGCAGCGCCATCCAATGACTTTCGAGCATTAATATGTGTGTATTTAGCAGGCGGAAACGATGCATTCAACACCATACTGCCATTATCGGAGGCGCACTATCGTCAATATTCCAAAGTCAGAGGGCCACTCTCTGTCGCCAAAGAAGACATACTCCCTATCAATTTAAGTGCTGTCGATAGCTCAAATCACCCAGTGAAGCTCGGCTTACACCCAAAGTTAAATGCGTTAACTTCCGTTTTCGAACAAGGCGATGCCAGCATCGTGCTCAATAGTGGCATTCTCAACCATCCCGTCACCAAACAAGCTATTGAGCAAGGTGAAGCATCACTTCCCGAGCAACTGTTTTCTCATAATTCTCAAACAGACGCTTGGTTACTTGGTGGAATGAGCGAGTCTAAAAATCTTGGTTGGGCTGGCAGACTGTTGGATGTATTAAACTCTGAATCAGAAATAACACCGCTATACAGTGTGCATGGCAACTCGCTTTGGTTACGGGCAATGGAACACCGCCAAACCGTCCTGAAAAAAGATCGCGCAGTTCAGCTTACCGCGATTGATAACCCGCTATACAAGGGGATCTATGATCGCCTTCTCTCTCATCAAACTGACAATCCATTTAATGGTCATTTTAATTTGATGGTTGATGAGTCGATGGTAATGAGTAGTGTACTGAGCGAGCAACTCAACCACATTGCTGACGAGCCGCTGTTTACGTCATCGACGCTCGGCAAGCAGATGCAAACCGTGTACAAATTGATAGCAAGCCAAGATGTCCTGAAGCAGCAACGACAAGTCTTTTTCGTTAAACACTCTGGGTATGACCTGCACGATTCGCAACTGACACGTCATCCAGTGTTACTTGAGGATCTCGCGACAAACCTTTTAGCAATGTATCGTGCGGTCGAACGGTTAGGGCTAAACAAGCAAGTCACCTCTTTCACTATGTCTGACTTCGGTCGACGGATGATGAGCAACGGAAATGGTACCGATCATGGCTGGGGTGGCCATCAACTATTAATTGGAGGCGCGGTAAATGGGAAACAACCTATCGGTACATGGCCGGAACTAATACTGGGCGGAAACGATGATTACTCTCAAGGCCGACTCATACCCAAAATTGCCGCTGATCAAGTTGGTTCAACACTAGCGCAGTGGATGGGCGTGAGTGATAACGCTGCACTGGAATACGTCTTCCCGAACATCCGTAATTTTACTCATTCAAACCTGGGTTTTATGGCTTAAGATATTTTTCAGGTTAGCTGTAGAACGCATCATCAAATAAGGGAGCCTCGCGCTCCCTTACTCATCTTATGTTTGCAGAGTGTCCGTTACACCTCGTCGCGACGGCGTTCGTTACACAGCTTAATGGCACGCTCAAGTAATTCTAACGCGGATTGCTCACATTCAGGCAGAACCGCATCACTTTCAGAAACTGGCGTTACGCGGTCACCCCATTTCAATACTGCCGCACCCCATGTCAAACCTGCACCAAATGCAGCAAGAAGCATATTATCACCTGGGTTAACTCGACCTTGCTCTACCGCTTCACACAATGCAATTGGCACCGTCGCAGCTGAAGTATTGCCATAGTTTTGAATGTTAACAAACGCTTTGTCGTGTGGAATTCCAGACAGGTCACACAAGGTTTGAATAATACGAATATTCGCTTGATGCGGAATCACAACATCGATTTGTTCCGTCGTTAACTGTGATGCTTTCAGTACGGTTTTCGCAGCTAGCCCCATGCCTTTTACTGCACGTTTGAAAATTTCTTGTCCTACAAAGTTGAAATCCCAGTAACCGTTGTCTTCCGCAAAGCGATCCATACAAGTACCAAACTTTGGTACGGACAGAATATCGCGGCCTTTTGCGTCACAACCGATTTGAGACTGTAGTAAACCCGTTTCTTTTTCCGTTCTTGATAACACAACGGCGCCCGCACCATCACCAAATAGAACAGCGGTATCTCGCATTGCCCAATCGATGTAGAAAGACAATCTTTCCGCACCAATAATGATCGCGTTACGATAGTTACCTGATTGAATCAAACGTGTGCCCGTTTCTAGGCCATAGACAAATCCCGTACATGCGGCATTTAAGTCAAAGGCAGCGGCTGCACGAATACCTAGGTTCTGCTGTACCTTAGACGCGATATTTGGAATCAATGAATCTGGTGAACAAGTCGCCACAATGATTAAATCCACGTCTGTTGCATCGACGCCTGCTCGAGCTAATGCATGTTTAGCAGCAACGGTCGCCATGTCTGACGTGTTTACATGACTAATACGGCGGTTTTCGATACCAGTGCGGGTACGAATCCACTCATCGGAAGTATCGAGGAAAGTGCTAAGATCATCGTTAGAGAGCACGGCTGGCGGAACACATTTCCCCCAACCTGTAATTTCAGCGTAGTAATTTGTCATCGCAGACCTATTTATTGTTGTATTTTAATAAAATTTCTTAGAACCTTAGGCTCAAATACAAACCTGCGCTGCGTTATTTCGGCAGGTTAAAAAATAAGTATACAAATAATGAGGCTGACTGGTAAGTCATGTTTTCATCAATACGTAATAAAGGAAGAAGTCATGTCATCGTTTAAAACTCGCTGCCCTTCGTGCGGCGGTCTAAATCGTGTCCCTAATGAGCGCGTTGCCGAATCTGCAACTTGCGGTAAATGTAAAAGTGCACTTTTAGACGGCTCGCCTATCGAAGGTACACAAGATAACTTTTCTGCTCTATTACAAAGTGATATGCCTGTTGTAGTAGATTTTTGGGCCCCATGGTGCAACCCGTGCGTTGGTTTTGCTCCTGTTTTCTCTGATGTTGCTCATGAGCAAGCCGGAACAGCTCGTTTTGTTAAGATTGATACCGAAGCTCAACAACAACTTGCGGCGCAATTTGGTATTCGCAGTATTCCTACCATTATGGTTTTCAAGAATGGTCAACGCGTTGATATGATCAATGGTGCGTTACCTAAAACTCAATTCGATCAATGGTTAAATCAAGCACTTACTAAATAATCTTCCACGCCAACCTTGTTTGTAGGTTGGCGTTTTTATGCAACTTATCAACCTATCTAGTTAACAAATATTATTTGTCGAAACGACTTAAATTTATCATTTTACTTGCCTAACTATTAGCCTCATATTCGCGCCGAATAACCCTCAGATTTCATTTAACTTATAGGCGCAAAACAGTGGAAAACACAGTCGTTCCTGCAGCATCACCACGAGTTACAGTTCCAGTCGTCGCACTGTCTCTTTATGCGGTGGCTTCGGGCTATTTAATGAGCTTGATCCCTCTCATGCTCGGTGAATACAACATCTCAGCAGATTACGCGAGTTGGTTGGCGAGTGTGTTTTATGGCGGCTTATTAACCGGTGCTATTTTTATTGAACGTATCGTACGTCAAGTTGGTCACCGTAACGCGTTTATTGGTTGCTTGGCCGTATTTTCGCTAACTATCGTCACACTACCCGTGTTTGCTAACGGATTGATGTGGCTTGCCGCTCGCTTTATTGCGGGTATCGCGGTTGCTGGTGTTTTTGTCATTGTTGAATCTTGGCTAATGTCTGGAGACGAAGCATCGCGTGCGAGACGTTTGAGCTTGTACATGCTATCGCTTTATGGTGGTTCAGCATTAGGCCAGTTTGGTATTGGCGTGCTTGGCGTAAGTGGCGGCGTTCCGTTTATTGCGATCACGACGTTGATCCTAATGGCGATGCTGGTGCTAATGTTCATTGAGTGTGAGCAGCCAAACAGCCATGAATCAACCGCTTTATCATTTAAGCAAATTGCCAAACTAAACCATGCAGCAATTATTGGTTGTGTTGTTTCAGGTTTGACCTTAGGTGCGATCTACGGATTAATGCCAGTTGAGTTAACTAACCGTAAAATTAGCCATCAAGACATTGGTACATTGATGGCGCTAGTGATTCTAGGTGGCATGCTAGTTCAACCAATGGTGACCGCGTTAAACAAATACATGAGCCGCACAGTGCTAATGGCGTTTTTCTGTATTTTGGGTATTTTTTCGATCGGTATGACGTTTATTTCCTCGTCAGCCGTGGTATTGGCTGCTGCATTATTCTTTTTAGGTGCAGCTACTTTTGCCTTGTACCCGATTGCAATCAACTTAGGTTGCGAAGGACTTGATGAACGCTTTATTGTCTCTGCGACACAAGTCATGCTGTTTAGCTACAGCATCGGCTCTGTTGCTGGTCCTGTTGTCGCTGATAAATTTATGGGCCAAGAACACGGCTTGCTAGGCTACTTGTTTGCCGCTTTGGTTGCGACTGGCGTATACATGCTACTTGCTGCGAGCAAAACCAAGCAGCGTATGGCCGCTGACCTCTAATCACGCCGCTTCTACTCAACGAGCTCAACGAAAACGAGGGCATGTCGCCCTCGTTTTTTTATTCTTCGCATTTTTGTTTAGATAAACGCTTGTGACGGTTTGACGCGTTCGCTGCAGGCTTTTCCGGTACCATGCGCTTTTCATGAAGCAAATGACGAACCGCCAAGATGGGATGTTTCAGTAACATTCTGGGGCCAGAGTAACGCATGACCAAACGCATTTGTTCTTTCGGCTCTGGTTTGTAGCAGTGAATCGGACATTTATTACACGTCGGTTTATTCTCTCCATAAGGACAGCGGTCGAGGCGCACTTCTGCGTATTCAAGCAGCTCACTACATTCTGAGCATAAGTCACGTTTTGTTCCATGATGGTCATGACAGTAAACCTCTACCATGGCTTTTACTGTCTTAAATTCAGTGGCGAGTTTGCCAAGTAAAATATCGCTCATGCGCTATCCAAAAATCACAACATCATTGTGTAAAGTTCTAACGTGCGGCCATTATCATATTGCTGCTCAACTCGTTCAAACTCAAAGCCCAGTTTTTTGAGCAAACTTATACTACGAATATTGTCATTGTTGGTGATGGCAACCAAATTATCGAGTTTCATTTCCTCTCTAGCGTATTCCAGCACTGCGGTTGCAGACTCCGTTCCGTAGCCGAAGCCATAAGCGGAAGGTAAAAATCCATATCCGAGATCATAGTGTTGTAATGTGTCACGTTTAACCAACCCACAAATCCCGATGGGTTGCCCATCTTCTTTCTTCTCTACAACGAGTAAACTCACGCCTTTAATTTGTTGCATGCGTAGCATGTTTTCTTTTATGTAACGCGCCGCTTCATATTCGGTACGAATTTGTTTGTCTCCGACAAAACGGTAGAAGTCTGGGTGGTTATAAAGTTTTAGTATAAATGGTGCATCATCTACACTCACAAGACGCAGTATCAAACGTTCGGTGTACAGTGTTTTCATTTGGGCTCCATTAAAACGCGATAGATGATTGGACATAGGAACGTACTTGAATTTTGCGACCGATACCGGCGCTTATTTAGTTGTAACTTGATAAAAAAGTAACTATCCTGCCTCGCTAAATTAAAGGACCACCACCATGAACCGCAAGAAGAAAATCAATCAGATCTTGAAAGCGAAGCAGAAGAAGCATAACGCTAAGCTACATAAGAGCAATAAGCCGCGTTATATCTCCAA
This sequence comes from Vibrio sp. Vb0888, assembly GCF_033338835.1. Lineage (NCBI taxonomy): Bacteria > Pseudomonadati > Pseudomonadota > Gammaproteobacteria > Vibrionales > Vibrionaceae > Vibrio > Vibrio sp. Vb0888. Next base: position 30,037 of record NZ_JAWOTL010000001.1, on the reverse strand, counting down.
AGCTGAACGCGCGAAAATGGAAGCTGAAGAACAAAACCAAGCTTCAGAACACACGGAAAACGTTGTAGACACAGCGCAGACAGATCAAGCCTAAAAGAAAAGCCGCTTCAAGCGGCTTTTTTGATATTCGGAGATAGTTAGCTTTAGTATTCGACACTGTAGTTCAGTGTGAATGTGCGACCTCTTCCTTTGTAGTCGTACGCTGCAGCATCGTAGTGTGCTGCATAAAGAATCTGCGCACGTTGTCCCCAAGCGGTTGTGTAGTCTTCGTCAAATAGGTTTTGAATACCAAAACCTAACTGCCCGATAGGTAGTGTTACGTTACCAAGAAGATCAAACGTAGTGTATCCATCTAGTTTATTGTTTGCGTCATCTTCGTAATCAAACATCGTCTGGCTTTGTAAACGTACTGAATAGCCATCCTGATAGTAAGCCGCCCACGCGTTCGCTTTTGATGTACTTGCTTTACCCGCGCTTAGATCTTCCCACTTACCGTTGGTTTTAAGCTCAGAAACCACATAGTGACCTGATGCACCTAACAAAATATCACGGTTTACCCAGTAGTTAATGTTTGCTTCGGCACCGTATACACGTTGCTCGTCATCAACATTGGTGATTAGGAGCGTCTTCTTGTCATACTTGATTGAGTTATCCGAAACCGAATAGTAACCCGCCGCTTGCAGTGCGACAGTATCCGTATCTAATCGGTAACCAATTTCATAGCTGTCCGTTTTGATGCCCGACATTTTTGAGTCAGATACATTAATGCTATTGTTCAACGCGTAGTGACCATTTGCATCCGCGGCATCGTAGCTACCTTGGCCGTAGTACTTTGCAGGATCAGCGAGTTCGAAACCTTGAGAGAAGTTCGCCCAAAGCTGAGATTCATCGTTAAGCTGATAAATGGTGCCCAAATTAAATAAGCTCACAGAGTAGTCAGTGCTGCCACCTGGTACCGCATCCGCTGATACACCATTACCCGATGCGATCTTCTTTTGTATACTATAGGCAACAAAATCATCAATCTTATTGTCCATGTATTGGTAGCGGTAGCCTGCTTGTACTGACCAATCTTGATTGATTTGGTAATCCCCTTGGACAAACATTGCGTAAGACGCCACATCAACATCTGGGTAACGCCCCACTTCGGCATAGGTTCGATTAATTAAGTTCCCAGAGCTGTTCGCAATGGTTGGATCGAACAGAGCCTGGTTACTTTCAAAACGGTCTAAGTACGCATCGACACCATAAACAAGTTTGAACGACTCCCAGCTTTTAGCTAACGCTAAGCGCCCAGCAAAAACTTCTGTTTTTTGTTGAGAGGCACTTTGGTAATAAGGAGTAAAGGTTTGGTCTTCACTACGGTAAGATAACTCGCCTATCAGTTGATGACCGAATACGCTGTCGTGAGCGTAGTTCGCACTTAAGAGAACTCGCTCTGTACCATGTTCACGGTCGGAATCGAACCCCTCTCGTACATCAACAAATTTATTGTTAACAATGTACAAACCGTATGGCGAGTCTTGCTGGCTGTCATAGTATTGTGCGACAAGGTTTAACTTGCTGGCATCGGAGATTTGAATCTCGGTCGATCCCATAACATCGAGCGTTGAATTATACTGCAAAGAGCCCTGTGAAATGTCTGGGGTGACAATGTCGCCATTTGCGTCAAATGCACCTTGTGTCTCGGTGTACACAACCGAACCTCTAGCGGTAATTCGCTCATTACCACCCGAGATAGACTGAGCGAGTTTGTAATCAAAGTCATCGCTGCTATTAAAGCCTGTAGTGCCACTCACGTAGGATTCAAACGACAAGTCATCCGAGTACGCTTTCTTGGTGATAATGTTAATAACACCACCAGTAGCGCCTGCACCATAAATGGAGGTTGCACCAGATAGTACTTCAATTCGCTCGATGTTGAATGGGTCTATTGCGTCTAACTGACGACTAATCGGGCGAGAAGACTGTAACGAGACACCATCAATCATTACCAACATTGCTCTACCGCGAAGGTTCTGACCATAGTTAGTTCGACCACCGGTGCCGACGTCTAAAGAAGGGATGGTTGCAGAAAGAATATCACCCAGTGTCTTGCCCGCACGATATTGCTGAGCAATCTCTTCTTGGCCAACAAACCAAACCGTTCCTGGAATATCGGAGATCGATTTCGGCATCACACTGCCTACAACAACCAATTGCTCATCGCTTGGAGTCGATGTTTGTTGAAGATCTTCTGCTGCTATTGAGCTAACTGCGTATCCACTGCTCATCGCAAGTACGATGAGATTGAAAGAAAACGTCCTTTTCATCATTGTATTTATCTTTTTGTTGTCAACAAGAGCATGCAATGATACTTATTCTCACTCTCAAATCGAGCACTGTTACACAAGTTAAATAAATGTTAATTAAGAACCTTCTTGCTCATAAGCTGTCGATTTTCCTCTAAACGAGGACAATCTGCACAAAGCTTTCTGCCTTCACACTTATAGACTAAACAACAACTTTTTCTTACTAACTTTAGCGACTGATCTGATTCCGTCTCATGAAGTGAGCGGCTATTATCAACATCCAAACCCATTGCGCTTAGCCACAAGACCGCATGCTCCTGAAGTGTCGAGTTAGTCATTTGCGGAAAGCGCTGTTGGAGACGAATTAAACAAGCCATGATTCCGTCCGACATCAATTGATGGGTGAAGCCAGGACGAATGCGTGTCCATTGACTCATCTCTTGTTGATAGAAGTCGAACAGTTCTCGGATTTGACGCCCCGCCTCTTTTATCAACGCTTCTGGCTCGCCATGTATATGCGCTTCGTCGGCGAATCGGTACCCAGAAACAAAACAAGGTTTGAGGTGCTGCGCTATCTCGCGAATGTTTGGCAACGTGTGGTAACCGTAAATAGAGATGAATGCGACATAAACTGGCTGCCAACAAAGTAAATCCCACGTTCTTGTCAACCAATATGCTTTTCCCGCTTCCGGATGAGCCTCCGAGATTTGCTGGTAAAGGCCTTGGATGATCGGGTTGATATCATTCTCGATATGGATAGCTTCTTGCCCTATCTCGCCGATATCACCGTGTAGGTAAGGTGTAATCTCACTCGAAGTTTGAAACAGTTGCGGGAAAAATTGCTCAGACATGATGGCTTATTGTTGGTGTAGTCATTCTGACACCTTTATACCCAAGCACCAATCGCAATGCAAACTATTATCCTTTGCGTTTTCATAACAAAGAAGCACTCTTAGGGTTAGTTATGAATGTATTTCCGAGTTCTGTGAAGCTGTAAGGTCTGGTTACGTATGCGATGAATAGCAACAAACTCTTAAACCTCTTCGCATTTAACGCTCACATGATCGCAAAAATACACAGCATAAAAACACCCTGATAAAACTGTGTTAACAGTTTCCCTGTGTAGCGTGAGTTATTGCCAATAATTGAATATTGCTGTTTCTTATCCAGCGGATTGTGAACAACATGAAGTATTTTCTTTCTGAATATCGAGACAATACAAAGAGGTAATTTGGCTATGTAGCCCTCTGTTTTGAATAAGGAAATCCACATGTTGTATCTTGAGTTTCTATTTTTGCTCGTGATGCTGTATATCGGCTCACGTTATGGTGGTATCGGCCTTGGGGTCGTATCCGGAATTGGCTTGGTGATTGAAGTCTTCATCTTTAAGATGCCGCCAACCTCTCCTCCTGTCACCGTTATGTTGATCATTTTAGCGGTGGTAACATGTGCTTCCATTCTTGAAGCCGCTGGCGGTTTGAAATACATGCTGCAAGTTGCCGAGCGTGTGCTTCGTAAGAACCCAAAACGCGTCACCCTTATTGCTCCGTTCGTGACTTACTTTATGACCTTCCTACTTGGTACAGGTCACGCGGTTTACTCTATCATGCCAATCATTGGCGACGTTGCACTTAAAAATGGCATTCGTCCAGAGCGTCCTATGGCTGCCGCTTCTGTCGCGTCTCAAATCGCAATCACAGCCTCGCCAATTTCAGCAGCAGTGGTTTACTACTTGGCGCAACTCTCCGACATTCAACACGAGATCACTCTGCTCTCAATTCTGCTCGTTACTGTACCTGCAACCTTATTCGGTACGTTGTTGATGTCACTTTACAGCCTAAAGCGTGGTAAAGAGCTAGACGACGATGAAGAATACCAAGAGCGTTTGAAAGATCCTGTGTGGCGCGAAAAGATCCTCAACACAACTGCAACGTCTCTTGATGAAGTACTACCAACAAGTGCTCGTAACTCTGTATTGCTGTTCATTGCTTCTATCTTGGTTATCGTCGTTATCGCGATGTGGCCAGACATTCGTACCATCGTAGATGGCTCGAAGCCAATCAGCATGGCAGTTGTGATTCAAATGATGATGCTCTGCTTCGGCGGTATCATTTTGCTTGCGACCAAAACTGACCCGCGTGACGTACCAAATGGGGTGGTATTTAAATCTGGTATGGTGGCGGCGATTGCTATCTTCGGTATTGCATGGATGTCAGATACCTACTTCCAGTACGCTATGCCTCAATTTAAATCCGGCATCGTAGAGATGGTAACCAACTACCCTTGGACATTCGCGCTTGCGTTATTCATTGTGTCGGTTGTGGTGAACTCTCAAGCTGCAACGGCTCGCATGATGCTGCCTGTTGGTCTCGGCTTAGGTTTGGAACCTGCGCTGCTTATCGGCTTGATGCCAGCGGTATACGGCTACTTCTTTATTCCAAACTACCCTTCAGATATCGCGACTGTGAACTTCGATACCTCGGGCACAACTAAGATTGGTAAGTGGTACTTCAACCACTCATTCATGTCTGTGGGCTTAATCGGCGTGATTGGTGCGTGTTGCTTGGGTTACTTGCTAGGGCAAATGATCATTCCTTCGTAACTAGCCAAATCAACGATAAATTAGAGGCGAGTCATTGTACGTTTCGTACAGCCTGAGTGACTCGCCTTTCTTTATTGCACTATTACTACAGCAAGAAATCGTCATCAATCGCGACAAAATTGTCGGCACAATCAATCAGAGTTTGGGATGTTAGCTTAGGTACACCATAAACGGTCACCGTGTTATTGAAGCGCTGCTGAATTCTCTCTACTAGCAGACTAAAGTCTCCATCTCCCGAAACTAGAATCACTTCCTCAACTTCGGGAGCAATTTCAATTGCATCGAGAGTAATACCCACATCCCAATCGCCTTTCGAGCTACCATCACGACGCTGGATGTAGGGTTTAAGCATCACCTCAAAGCCAACACCCCGAAGAATATGGTGGAACTGACGTTGCTTGGGATCATTGCTCGCAATAGCATAAGCACGAGCACTTACCACCTCTTTCCCTTGTGTGGCAACATACCAAAACTGGTTGTAATCAAAATTGCTTCGATACGCTTCGCGACAGGTGTAATACACATTCTGTACATCAACCAAAATGGCGATTTTTTGTTTGCTTTCCGAACTCATCTATTTCTACGCTCAATTTATTTGCTGCCTACCCTATGCCAGTTTTGGAAAAAGCACAATGAGCCAATTCCACTAAACTTAACGTATAAAAAGTTATTTGGGTTTCTAGGGGAACTGTCATGGGCGGAAAGTTACTAGTGATACTGCTTTCTTGTATCTTGTCATCGACAGCATTTGGTTATCCAGCGCACTCCAAATACTGGCCACATAGAAGTGTGCTCTACTTTGCGCCAGAAAATGATGAATACGTCAAACAATTCTTGCTAGAAACACTTATGAATGAGTGTGAGTTGGAAGACAGAGATGTCGTCACGCTGGTCATTACAGAACAAGGTTATACTTTTCCTGCTTGGCTTAAAGAAGAGTTCGACCTAAAAATGCTAGCTCGTCTTTATGAGGTCGAAAAAGGTTCTCATACCGCTATTTTGCTTGGTAAAGATGGTCTAGAAAAGCACCGTTGGGGCGCAGAAACAGACTGGCCGTTTATCAACAACCTCATTGATCAAATGCCTATGCGTAAGCAAGAAATGCAGAGGCAACAAAGCCCCTGTAAAATATAGTCACTTCTGAGCAGTATTACTTTGCGAACCAATCCAACTTGTTGTGAAGTTGAGTCACGCTGCCAACCACAATCAATGCAGGGCTCACGGCTTGCTCTGCCATGATCGATAGCTCGTTCAACTTTCCTTGGAACACGCGCTGCTCTGGGCGCGTACCGTTTTCAATAATGGCGCATGATATCTCAGGATCTAACCCGTGAGTGACCAGCTTATCCATAATATGGCCGCTTTGCTTCAAACCCATATAGAACACAAGTGTGTTGTTGGATTGCGCTAGTGAATGCCATTCAATCTCACGACCATCTTTTTGTACATGACCAGTGATAAATTGAACGCTTTGTGCATGGTCGCGGTGTGTTAATGGAATACCAGCATAAGCCGTCGCGCCCGCCGCCGCCGTAATACCCGGAACCACTTCGTATTTGATGCCAAATTCGGCTAGCTCTTCTAGCTCTTCACCACCACGGCCAAATATAAATGAGTCACCGCCCTTCAGACGTACAACACGCTTACCTTCTTGCGCTTTCTGCACCAAGATTTGATTGATTTGATCTTGAGGCACGCAGTGAAAGTCCAATTTTTTGCCAACGTAAATCATCTCTGCTGATGCATGAGCCAATTCAAGAATATCTTTCGACACCAATCGGTCGTACACCACAACTTCAGCCGCTTGAATGGCTTTTAAGCCTTTTACTGTGAGCAAATCAGGATCACCTGGACCTGCACCAACAAGAGAAACTAAGCCGCTGTTTAAAGATGAGTGAGCAGTAGTCATATCAACGCCTATCGAAAAATTTAGATATAAAGAGTAACACTCGCGTTATGCACTTAGGGCTAAAACCACTCTAAGGAGTTATTACTTTTTATAGCTAAACCAATAAAATATGTCGCGAAAGTGAAAGTTAAAAATTGAAATCCAAGTTAGAGAACAGTCCCGCCCATCCAGAAGCGGGACCATATTAAGCGAATTACCCGTTAATGGTTATTTAGCCATTGCAGGTTGTGCTTTTACTTCTTCTTCAGCATTGATAGAAGGCGCAGTTTTAGCGTGAGTTAGGTACAGTGGAATACAAGTCATTACTAGACCACCAACAATGTTACCTAGGATGGTTGGGATAAGGTTGAAGTTCAACCAAGTCGCGATACCAAAATCCGCACCTAGAATCATACCTAGTGGGAATAGGAACATGTTTACTACTGTGTGCTCGAATACTAGTGCGAAGAAGATGAAGATTGGGAACCACATCATTGCTACGCGACCAGACACTGAACGTGCAGTCATGTTACCGATAACGCCTAGACATACCATTAGGTTACAGAAGATGCCACGTACGAAACACGTGATCCATCCGTCCATACCCATGTTTTCAAAACCAAGGCTACGCGCGGTAGAAACAGCCACAAATTTCTTCGCTACTGCGTTCAGTTCTAGAGAGAAGTTACCTGTTAGTGAGATAGCCACTAGGTAAGCAACGATTAGAGAACCGATAAGGTTACCCAAGCCCACAAGACCCCAACAACGGAAGATACGACCCCAAGTGATACCAGGACGGTTTGCAAACTTAGCCAGAGGCGCTAGACCAAAAACACCGGTTACTAGGTCATACCCCATCACACTTAGAATCACGAAACCAACGGGGAAAACAAGTGCTCCTACAAGACCGATACCCGTTTGTACAATCGCGGTAATAGCAACCACCACCGCAAGCGAAAGAATAACGCCAGCCATCGTACCGCGAAGCAGAAGGTCTCGCGTGCTTGTATTAGTTTTCGCTTCACCAACATTGATCATGGTTTGCACGAATTCTGCAGGCTTAAAATCAGTAGACATGAATGTGTCCTTATCCAAAATTGAAAGTTAAAAAGTTAAAGATTGAATAGAGAAAGGCTTCCCGTTGACACCTGAACGCTATCTACAACACCTCGCTTCCCTGTTCCCCTGAGTTGATGCTTGGAAAGCCTTTGTCTATTAAATCTAGGTTTCAGTTCATTCCCTCCCCCTAAGAGGAGGGAATGAAAACCAAGCTTACGCAGAGATTTCTACTTCGCCGTTGGTTACGCGGATTTTGTACGCTTTCACGCTAAAACGCTCGTCTTCCATGCACGCACCTGTTGTCAGGTTAAAGCGTTGCTTCTTAAGTGGGCTAGCCACCCAAAGCTCGCCTTGGTGCTCACAGATCAAACCGCGAGAAAGCACGTTTGATTGGAAGAACGGGTCTGTGTTGCTGATCGCCAGCACTTCTTCTGCTTGTGTTGGGCGGAATACCGCAACTTGCTGACCATCAACCAGTGCACAAACACCCGTGCCCGGTACGATGTCGCTGATTTGGCAAATCTTTTCAAATGACATAATCAACCTTCCCTTATGCTTCAGTGATCGCTACGTGTAGGATGTCGCCTTTCGCTTCAGGATGTTTTTCCGTGAAGGTTGCTGGGCGGTGCTGTTCACGCTCTTGTACAAACACAACGTTGTCATCGCGCTTGTCAGAGTTGATGAAGTGCGCGAAACGAGTCAGTTGTGATTCGTCGTTGATGGTCGCAGTCCACTCACACTCGTACTCGTCTACAAGCTTCGCTACGTCTGCCTCTAGTTGAGCGTTGATACCAAGCTTGTCGTTAACAATCACTTCGCGTAGGTAGTCAACGCCACCTTCCATGTTTTCCATCCAAACTGATGTGCGTTGTAGTGGCGCAGCAGTACGGATGTAGAACATCATGAAGCGGTCGATGTACTTGATTAGTGTTTCTTTATCTAGGTCACTTGCAAGTAGGTCTGCGTGACGAGGCTTCATACCACCGTTACCACATACGTACATGTTCCAACCTGCATCAGTCGCGATAATGCCAAGGTCTTTACCTTGTGCTTCCGCACACTCACGAGTACAACCAGAAACACCGAACTTCATCTTATGAGGGGTACGAATGCCTTTGTAACGGTTCTCGATGTAAGAACCCAGACCAACAGAATCTTGAACGCCGTAACGACACCAAGTTGAGCCCACACATGTCTTCGCCATACGAAGGGCTTTTGCGTACGCTTGACCTGTTTCGAAACCAGCGTCGATAAGCTTGCGCCAAATCTCTGGAAGATCGTCTTTTTGAGCACCAAACAGACCAATACGTTGAGCGCCGGTGACTTTGGTGTATAGGTTGTACTCTGCAGCAACGTTCGCTAGTGCACCCAGTGCTTGAGGTGTTACTTCACCACCCGCCATACGTGGGATAACAGAGTAAGTACCGTCTTTTTGGATGTTACCTAGGAAGTTATCGTTCGTGTCGTGCAGCTTAACCAGTTGTGGCTTAAGAATGTGCTCACCCCAGCAAGAAGCCAAGATAGAACCAGCCAGTGGTTTACAAACTTCACAGCCGTAACCTTTACCGTATTTCTCTAGAAGCTCATCAAACGTTTTGATCTCTTCAATACGGATTAGGTGGAACAGCTCTTGGCGTGAGTATGCAAAGTGCTCACACACGTCGTTCTTCACTTCGATACCAGATTTAGCAAGCTCAGCATTTAGAACAGACGTCACTAGAGGAATACAACCACCACAGCCTGTACCTGCGCCAGTCACTGCTTTGATGTCGCCCAATGTGTGGTGACCATCAGCAACCGCTTGTGCGATCTTGCCTTTGGTTACGTCGAAACAAGAACAGATCACTGCGCTTTCTGGTAGAGCATCTGCACCTAGTGCTGGTTTCTCAGCGCCTGCGTGTGCAGGAAGGATCAACGCATCTGGGTGTTCTGGTAGGTCGATTTCGTTCAGCATAAGTTGAAGCAGGTCGCCGTAGTCAGACGTATCGCCAACCATAACCGCGCCAAGCAGTTTCTTGTTGTCTTTAGAAACGATAAGACGTTTGTAAACTTCTTGCTCTTCGTTTTGATAAACGTAGCTCTTACAGCCTTCAGTACGACCGTTCGCGTCACCAATTGAACCTACTTTTACACCTAGAAGTTTCAGCTTCGCAGACATATCAGCGCCTTCGAATTTGCTTTCTGTGTTACCTAGTAGGTGATCAACGGCAACTGTCGCCATCTTGTAGCCAGGAGCAACAAGGCCGTAGAACATTTCGTTCCAAGACGCACACTCACCGATAGCGTAGATGTTCTCATCAGAAGTCTGACAATGGTCGTTGATAGCAACACCGCCACGAGGTGCCACTTCCAGCTCCATTTGGCGTGCTAGTTTGTCTTGTGGACGAATACCTGCAGAGAATACGATGAAGTCTGTTTCTAGCTCTGAACCGTCAGCAAAACGCATAACATTGCGTGCATTTGTGCCTTCTGGCGCAATCTCAAGCGTATTTTTGCTGGTGTGAACGTTCACGCCCATACGCTCGATCTTTTGACGAAGTTGGTTACCACCAGCAAGGTCAAGTTGTTCAGCCATTAGTTTTGGCGCGAACTCAACAACGTGCGTTTCTACACCCAGTGCTTTCAGTGCGCCTGCTGCTTCAAGGCCTAGCAGACCACCACCGACAACAACGCCTGATTTGCTCTTCTTCGCACACGCTTCGATCGCTTTAAGATCTTCAATAGTACGGTAAACAAAACAGTCTTTGCTTTCGTGACCTTTGATAGGTGGAACAAATGGGAATGAGCCAGTAGCAAGAATCAGCTTGTCGTATTGAACTTCACGGCCAGTGCTTGAGTAAACAATGCGGTTTTCACGGTTGATGTTAATCGCGCGTTCGCCGATCAGCATGTTAATACCGTGTTTCTCGTAGAAGCCTTCTTTTACTAAAGAAAGTTCATCTGCAGTATGGTGAGAAAAGTAAGAGGAAAGGTGCACACGGTCGTATGCGACACGAGGTTCTTCACAGAAAACCGTAATGTCTATATTAGACATATCAGCTTTCTCGACTAAGTCTTCAATATAACGGTGCCCTACCATACCGTTACCGATGACTACTAGCTTCAACTTGCTCATTATAATTCCTAAGGGTTAGGTTCTTATCACTGAGCTCATTGTTAATTGTGAAAGAAAATTAATACATGATGTAAATCAATTACAATTTCAAACTACCCTAAAGGGGTAGATGAACGTATTTATCTGACTATTGCGAAATAAAAAGTAATTTATTAACGGATATTGGTAGTTTTAACAAACTGAGATAACCGAAGCCATGCTAGCAACGGACTATACCGTTTTGCTTTATGAAGTAAGGCTGACCATCGAAACCGAGCACACCTACGATAAATCCTGCTTTGCTTCTAAACGACGCACTCACTTGACTTCACCGTTTCAAGGTGATCAGAGAACAATATCTGAAGTGATTGAAAGATTTAGAAAAATCAAGCTTCACAACAAAAATTTTTTACTAGCTAAGTCGCACTATAAAGACTAAAATCAGGTTTAGTTCATATGGAATAGCGTCCATATGATTGATACCGTAATTGACATATAGAGTGCCGTCCCATTTTTGTGAGGCGGCCTTTTATTTGGGAGTCATAAAATGTCAGAAAACAATTCTATCTACATCTCAAGCTTAGATATGAACCGAATCACGGCCTTGTTGGATAAAATGCCAAACATCGCAGCGGAGCTTGTGGAATTAGAAGCAGAGCTCGACCGAGCAACAGTTCTTGAGCCAGAACAAATGCCAGATAACGTGGTCACGATGAACTCGACTGTAGAGTTTAAATTTTCAGGTGAAGATAGAACCATGACAAAGACACTGGTTTACCCTTCTGAACTGAAAAGCAGTGATGATATCTCTATTTTCGCGCCCGTAGGCAGTGCACTGATCGGTTTGTCTGTCGGCCAAAAACTTGAATGGCCAATGCCAAATAATCAAGTGAAGACAATTGAAATTGTCGATATCACCTACCAGCCTGAGCGTTGTGGTGCACTAAACCGCTAACCCTCAGTAGTCCCGGTGCAAAGGCCTCCATTTAAGACTTTGCACCAGGAGAGCCCCTCGCTTACCCCCTATTTCCTTCTTTGTTTTCCAAGCATTTACTTTGCAGCTCTTAAGTAACATCACCGATTCTTTATTATTTACCGCATATTCAATACTTATATCTCCAAGCTCAATCATAGAAATTGCAAAGTATTTTTCGTATATTGTCGCTCCGAAAACGACGTAAATTATGCGCAAAATGGAAGAATATCTAACTCGAATTGCCTGCTTAGAAAAAGAAAATGAAGAGCTGAAGCGGAAGAATGCGCGACTACAAGAAAAGTTGAATGCTGCACTCGACAGTAATGGACTGTGTTTGTGGGAGCAGCATATTCCTTCAGGTACTTTGACGATATTCAATATGCAGTGGGGCAAAATGCTAGGTTATCAGCCCCATGAGTTAACCGCGACGGTTGAAACGTGGAAAAACAATCTCCACCCTGAAGATTACGATCTTGCGGTGGGTGCATTTGAAGATCACCTAGCAGGCAAGACCGACCTTTATGAGGTAGTGCATCGCATGATTCATAAAGACGGCAGTGATAGCTGGGTCTACGATCGAGGGCGCATCGTCGAGTATGGTTCTGATGGCGAACCACTACGGATGATGGGTACTCATATCGATATTTCAAAAGAAAAGCGTTATGAGCAGCAACTGGCCAAGTTGGCTTCGAGTGATCCATTGACTGGATTGTTAAATAGAAAAGCAATTGAGGAAAACTTTAATCATCAACCTCAAACCGAACCGTCTCAGCAGTCTGCTTTAGTGTTTGTTGATATAGATAATTTTAAAGCAGTTAACGACCAGCTAGGCCATCATACTGGCGACACCCTCCTCATCAATATCGCCAATAGCTTAACAGAGCTTGCGTCAAGCAAGTCTCAAGTTGGACGCATAGGAGGCGATGAATTTGTTATCTTAAACTGGCATTCAAGTCGAGAGGAAATATCCCAACTTTGCAATCAACTCTTAGATTCAATCATTCCAGCGATGAATCAAGACTTACATAAAGTAACGATAGGAATGAGTATCGGTGTTTGTCTCTTTAACAAAGGAAAGCAACCGTTTAATGAAGTGTATCAAAAAGCCGATCACGCAATGTATGAGATAAAGAAAAATGGCAAAAATGGAGTACAATTTTTCAACTTAAAAAGTTGATATCTCTCCATAAATCATCATGTTATGAAATCAGTCATTTGCTACAACTTGAACTAACTCAAGATAAATTCTTTATATCTAAGCCAGTTACCGAAATTACCCCTAGGTACTCATAAATTTGGCACGATACAAATAAATCCCCTCCTCTCCTAGCATCAACCCAATAAGCAACTACACTCATTTAACTGATAGATTAATTACTACTATTATGAAGGGAGTTGTTTTTGATGGATACAAAACAGATTTCTACAGTTATCATAATTTTAGTTCTTTCTGCATTAGTAGTTGCTTATTTAAAGTTAACAACGGTATCAAATGCTATCCACAAACCTACAACAATCGGTATATCTAAGACGCCTCTGTCAGCCCCTTTTATCATTGCAGAGCACATAGGTGCGTTTGAAGAAAACGATTTAAACGTCGAACTTATCATGTGCTTTGGAGGGGTCGAATGTTCAAACCTACTTCTAGAAAACCATGTTAATTACGCCACTTTTTCTGAAAGCGTACTGATGTTTAAAAGCTTTGAATACAAAGATTTAGCATTAATCACTTCTTTTGCATCTTCTACGAATGATATTAAGCTGCTAACTAAAAAGCGGTCTGGCATAGAAAGTATAGATAAATTACCAGGAAAAAAGGTTGGTGTAATAAAAAAGAGCGCTAGCGAATATTACTTAGACTTGTTGCTACAGGTAAATGACATTGATTTAGAAAAAGTAGAAAAAATATCATCAACAACGCAGGTTATTATAAATCATTTAATGCAAGGAAACGTCGATGCAATATCTACTTGGGAGCCATACGGATTTATGGCCAAGAATAGAATAAATGAAGAAGTAAAGAACATAGGAATTATTGGCGTGTATAAACTTTACTTTTTGCTTGTATCAAAAGAAATACACATTGAAAAATCAGATCAAGAAGTAATGAAAATAATAAAGTCACTTCATCACTCAATTAACTGGATGGATAAAAACCCTCATTTAACAATGAAAATACTATCACAAAAACTTAACACAACAGTTGAAGAAATATCTTGGAGTTGGGATGATTATAACTTTCGATTAAATTTAACGAATTCTTTATTATTTACATTACAATCAGAAGCTAATTGGGCATTAAAACAAAACTATGTAGAAGGACAGATTCCAAATTACAGAAAAATATTTAAAGAAAACTATATCAATTCATATTTTGATGGTCTAGATTAAAATGCATCGTTCGTTAAACCACTATTTAGCATCACTATTCAGTCTAAGCGTAATACTATGTATCAGCGTTATAGTATACATAAGCTTCATAAAAATAGAAGATTATAAAGCCAAGAAACAATTAAACCAAATAATGGACATACAAATATCATTAGAGTCATTAAGTAGTTATCTTTGGGCTTACACTCAAAATAGGGGAAAAAACAATTTCACACAATTCATGATTTCTCATAACAAATTAAACGAATTATTATCTCAAAATGAAGATGTTTTATACCTTACTAAAGACCTAAAAAAAATGAATCTCGAGCTGTATTTTTTAGTTCAATACGAAAATAATCATTTACTAGACAAAGATCGCCATTATGATTCAGTCGTAAATTATAATAAATCAAATCCTGTCATACAATCCAGAATAAACATTGTATCCCAGGATATGAATAATGAAATAATATATATTTATAAAAAAATACTTAATAATAAGTCTACAAAACTACAAAATTTAAATTATTACACTCAAGCAGGTATTATTTTTATCTCTCTGGTTGTTATGCTATTGTGCTTTTATATAAAAATAAAGTTCAAGAGAAGCTTTCAAAGGTTTATAAATGGAATAAAACAATTAAGCAGGTCAAATTTTGACTATAAAATCCCTTCAGAAAATCAATTCACGGAATTTGAAAATCTGTCTTGTTACTTCAATAAAATGGCGGCATTGTTAAACCACACAACAATATCAAAATCAAAACTTAAAGAAGAAGTAGAGAATCAAACTTCAGTTCTAAATCGTCAAAAAGAAAGTTTGGTATTTTTGTCTGAGCACGACTCCTTAACTAATATCTACAATCGTCGAGCAATAGAAAAACATTTGATCCAGCTTACGCGTAATTTCAGAGGCAGTGAGAATAGTTTTAGTTTGTTTTTTATAGATTTAAATTTATTTAAGGATATTAACGATAGCCATGGCCATGAGGCAGGTGATGCAGTGTTAAAATCTGTAGCTAGTAGATTATCAAGTATTATCGACGAATCAGACATGGTAGGCCGCTTTGGTGGAGATGAATTTATTATTATTCATCGTTCACACACAACAGGTACGTCTCTGTCTGCATGTGCACTACGTTATATCCAAGAAATAGAAAAAGTAATTCATTTTAAAGGTAAAGAGTTATGCGTCGGAGCTAGCATTGGTATTGCACTCTATCCTGAGCATGGGTCGAATGTACATGAATTATTAACAGCCGCAGACAAGTCTATGTATCAGTCAAAACGTTCTAAAGCTAGCTCGTTCACTATTGTCGACAACAGCAGTTCGCTGTTAAAGAGGCCTATGTTTTAATCTAAAGTAGCTGTGGAAACGTTCTACGTGCGAATATTCAACGACATCGACCACTGTGGCCACTTACAGTAATAAAGCCGCTTTTATCACATAGCAAAAGCTAAACGCCCTCCAGGCATTGAAGAAAAATAATCCATTGTGAATGGTTAATCCTCCCCTTTTAAACGTCAACTTTCACCACCATATGATAGTTAAGATTCATTAACAGGCTATAACTATCCAATGTCTTTTCCTCGTTTATCTGTTCTGGATTTGGCACCCGTGTCCGACGGAACAAACTTCACCGAAACGTTCGAACGCTCCGTTGAATTAGCTCAATCAATCGAGTCCTGGGGCTATCATCGGTTTTGGATGGCTGAACACCATAACATGCCCGATATCGCCAGTGCCGCAACCAGTGTATTACTCAGTCATATTGGAGCGCACACGAACTCGATCCGTTTAGGTTCAGGTGGAATCATGTTACCTAACCATGCCCCACTAGTAATTGCAGAGCAATTCGGAACGTTAGAGGCATTATACCCTGGTCGTATTGACCTCGGATTAGGACGCGCACCAGGCACCGACTACCAAACAATGCATGCATTAAGGCGGGAACCAGAGCATATGGATCCTGACTTTGAAGAGCTGTTGGAGGAACTTAATTTCTTTCTTGGTCCCGTATCTCGAAATCAACCAGTCGCGGCTTATCCAGGTAACAACACATCTCTGCCGATTTGGCTTCTGGGGTCGAGTACATACAGTGCACGTTTAGCAGCTAAGAGAGGCTTACCTTTCGCATTCGCTGCACACTTTGCTCCAGATGCAATGTCTCGTGCTCTAAACTTTTATCGAGATGAGTTTGTCCCATCCGAGCATTTAGCTCAACCCTATGTGATGATTTGTGCCAACGTTATCGTAGCGGATACTCAGTCACATGCAGATTTTCTCGCGACAACAGAGAAGCAAAAATTCTTAAAAATGATTCGCGGCAATCGCGAAAAACTTCGCGCACCAGTGAAAAGTATGGCACCACTATGGTCAGCACAGGAAAAGCTTCACGTTGAAACTCAATTACGTGAATCTATCCATGGTGATCAAACATATGTAAGACAGAAAATTGAGAAACTTTTGGAACGCACTGGGGCAGATGAAATTATGGTAAACACGATGGTGTTTGAACAATCTGAGAAGTTGAGATCCTACAGGTTACTATCGGAACTCATGGACAAGTAAAAGAATGGAGGCGCCTCCCGGAGTCGAACCGAGGTCCACGGATTTGCAATCCGCTGCATAGCCACTCTGCCAAGGCGCCTTTCTGATTTTTTATCTCTGTCACCAAAGATTTTGATGGTGCCCCGGGCCGGACTTGAACCGGCACAGCGCGAACGCCGAGGGATTTTAAATCCCTTGTGTCTACCAATTCCACCACCAGGGCAACGCAATCATGCGATGGGTTAGACACCATCTATCTCGCGACCTTTGCCGTGAGAACGAGGCGTACTTTAACGGATTAATTTATCTGGTCAACAAAAAATTAGTCTTTTTTATTCAAATGGTTAAAAAGACGACTCCAACGAACAAAGGGTGATCATTTTGCTTATTTGATCATCAATGCGCTTTGCTTTCGTGCCTTTTAACCTTCTCATTTTATATCAATGAAGAGCCAACAAATCGCGCAAGTTAACAGTATGGGTATAAACTTAACGTGTATTTCAGAGAACAAAATAGCGCTCATCATGTTTCGAAAATCATCATTTCACTTACCCTTACATGCCGACTCCGAACTCGACTTCGTAGTGCCCTACTTCTTCCTTAGTGAATTTGATTATGGACGCTCTCTGGAGCTGGGAGTCATCCAAGACTTAGATCCTGAATATACACATCAATATCGCGTCACACTGAGGCGCATACGCTCACTATGCTTACTACTTCGCGAACTGATCCCTCCTTTTGAACAGCGTATTTTGAAACCTCATTTAAAAATAATGATGAAGAAAACAAATAAGCTGCGTGATTTGGACGTATTTATCTTGGGCAAAAACCAATACATTGAAATGATCCCAAACCACAAATCGTCTCTTGAGCAGCTTTTTGGCTTTATCGAAGCCGAACGTGCTTACGAACAGGCAAAAGTTACGCGTTGGCTAGCTACAGAAGAATACACAACGCACTGCACTTTGGTCAGGAATAGTCTGCTGCGAAGTACGCAACACGAACGAGTGGATAGCAACGTACCTGCGTTACTCTTCGCAAGCCAAAAAATCTCCGATCAATTTAAAAAAGTTGATAAAGCACGACGCAAAATCTCGGACAAAAGTCGTGACAGCGTGATTCATTCGATGCGGATAAAGTGCAAAGCGCTTCGTTATTTGTTAGAAGGATTTTCCACGCTCTATCCTTCCCAACAGCACAAAAACAACGTGAAACAACTAAAACTATTGCAAGACAAGCTCGGTGACTTTAACGACACTTCAAGTCAAATTGAATTTTTCGCACAACTCAAAGAAACAGCAAATCTCAATAAACAAGATCGTAAGGCTTTGAAAAAGCTAATTAACGTGCTTAGCGAACATCATGAACTCTCTCGCCAAACCATCTTGACGCATTTAAGCCAGTTTGAGTCTTTCATTCGCGATTCCAATACACAAAATCTCTACCGACCCTAAATCAAGGTTCACGTATTCTTAATATTCATTAATTACAGTCAATCGTTGGGCTCCACTAAGAAAGATAACGTGAAACCATTAAAACGATACCAATACGAGCGCTATGCGGTGCTTTGTAATC
Source organism: Vibrio sp. Vb0888 (assembly GCF_033338835.1). Lineage (NCBI taxonomy): Bacteria > Pseudomonadati > Pseudomonadota > Gammaproteobacteria > Vibrionales > Vibrionaceae > Vibrio > Vibrio sp. Vb0888. The sequence goes on along the minus strand of NZ_JAWOTL010000001.1, from coordinate 11,628 downwards.
TCGCCTACCCTCGCGTCTTCAGACAAACTCAATATGGATTCGATCCTAATGGGCAACGAGTCATTAGAAATGAACACGGTAAGATTATGATTCGCGTGCTCTGGAGTAAAAAACAGAGTGAAGTGGTCGTAGTGATTAAAGGCTCACACAGTATCAGTGATTGGTTGTTGAACTTCGCGATGTGGACGAGAAGCTGTCGAAGGTTGGGACTAAACTATCGCATTCACGCGGGTTTCTATCATCTGTTGTTCCAAGAAAGTTTACCGAGCCGGAATGAAGATCGGTTAGGGTTGACCGTGATCGAACGCCTCGAAGGTATCGTTGTACCACTTATTCTCAGGGGAAAAAGAATCACTATTACTGGCCACTCTTCAGGTGGCGCGATTGGCAGTGTTTTTGCTGACTATATTGAGAAAAAATACCCCAAAAGCATTAAACGCGTGGTCACTTTCGGACAGCCCGCTGTCGGAGATTGGACGTTTAAGAAACGCTACCGTTTGGGGCACAAAACATACAGGATTTGTTGCGACATCGACATCGTGACCTTTATGCCGCCCGTACCTTTTTTGTATTGGCATGTAGGCAAAATGCTATGGTTATATAACGGGAGAATATACGAGAACACCCCAACGCTCATACGGCTTGGGCGCTCCTTATTTAGTTGGTTAATGCGACCGTTCTCTTATCACTTTATGAGTAAATACATTCGCGACAAAGACTTTTTTGATGAACGCTGAGTTAAACATCCGAAAGGTATGACGTACAGACACCAAAAAGCCGGACTTCGCCGGCTTTACGATTAAGTGGTGATCTACAGAGAGGCGATTTCTTTTTCAAGTTGATATTTGTTATCTGTGACAATTCGCTCTAACACTTCAACACGTCGCTTCAAGTCACCAATTTGCTTGTTAAGGTTATCTTGTTCTTCTCGGCTCATCGTATTACGTTCAGATATCTCCAACGCTCTTACTTCTTTACGATGGTTCAAGATTAACTTTATTATCCCGCCCCCAAATATGGCACCGAACACAATAGCCACAACCAATACATCAGCAATAGATTCCATTCTTTATCTTCCTCTAGATTATGCTCAACTATAAGTTACTCATTTGTCGAATGAATATCAAATAACACATTGATTCATTGAAGAGTTTTATCAAGAATTGCCTACTCTGTATCAAAATCACAGGAATGGATTATTCAACGCCAACCCAAACCGAGACAGATCCGCCGTTTACTGGGAACTCAGCCCAACCATTCGCATCAGTCCAAATGTCTTCAGTTCGGATACCCAACTTGTCTACGTAGCGAGCACTTGGTTTACCCGTATACATCCACTTCGAGCCGCCAGGTCCATCACTCATGATCACGGCCATTGAATGTGGATGCTTTGCATCACCTTCTCGAGTCCAACCAATTACGTCCCAGTGGTCGAGATAAGAATGTTGTTTGCCATAGGCATAATCTTTACGCAGTGTTACTAGCTCTTTAATGTAAGGCACTTTGACCATATTGATGTCATGCCATTTATCACTGTACTGCGCGCCGTAGTAATCTGCATAAAACACGGATGGATAACCTTCTTCACGCAATAAGATAAATGCGTAAGCGAGCGGCTTGAACCACCAATCAACGGTTGATTCCAACGCCTGCAAAGGCTGAGTGTCATGGTTTTCTACTAAGGTAACCGCTTTGACTGGATTGTCCTTCATCAGCGTACCATCCATGATTTGACGCATATCGTAGCTACCACCCGATTTAGACGCATTATAAAAGTTCATATGTAACGGTGCATCAAACAAAGACATGCTGCCAGAGGTTTTGGTGATAAAGTTATGCAGCTGATTCACATCGTAGTTCCAGTACTCTCCGACCGTGAATAGTTCTTTCCCTGTTTTCCAACGTAGGTGATCAATCCATTCTTGCAGGTATTGATATTTGATGTGCTTCACCGCGTCCATTCTAAACCCATCAACACCAGTCATGTTGATATACCACTCACCCCAGTCTTTAAGTTCTTTCTTAACTTCAGGGTGATCCATGTCTAGATCAGCGTACATAAGGTAATCGTAGTTGCCTTTTTCCGAGCTCACTTCCCAATCCCATGCCTTACCCTCACCTTTGAATTTGAAGATAGCTTTTTCTTCGCCAGCATCGTCCCAGTCCACGCCATCAAAGTGGTACCACGTCCAATGAAAGTTTGAGTACTTATCGTTGCGCCCAGGGAAATCAAACTCTACCCACGCTTCAATCCATTTATCACCAAGTTCAATATTTCGGTTGTTCCAATCGACTCGCTTGGTGTCGACCCAGGATTTACCATCCGCACCGCCGCGATGGTTGAACACCACATCGCCATAAATCTGGATATTGTTTTTATGGGCAGTATTGATGGCGCTTAGGTACTGATCTTTGGTGCCATACTTGGTGCGCACCGAACCTTTTTGATCAAACTCTCCCAAATCATACATATCATAAACGCCATAACCGACGTCGTTGCTACCACCAGCACCTTTATAGGCGGGCGGTAACCATAACGCAGTAAAGCCGTTGTCAGATAGTGCCGAAGCGTTGTTTTCAACTTGTGTCCAGAGTGCACCGTCATTTGGCACATACCAATGGAAATACTGCATCATGGTGCCATTTTGTGCCGCCATTACAGGCGAACTGAGCAGCAAAGTTAAGGGTAAAAGTGTAGGTTTAAGGTTGAATGTTTTCATTATTTTTCTCTCACGTTAAGGACTAGAATCCTCCTTTCTGCATATACGCACCAAGCGATACTAACTATGACGCTAGCTAGGTTGCTGCCTGTAATACAAAAAGTTCGGATTACAATCGAAGAGAAACTATCACCAATCACACTATACAATTATTGAGTTGTCTAACATTTATAAAATCAATGATTAGCACGTTAAAAATATTGAATGGTGATCAAAACATGGGAGACTTTAGGAAAGCGCGAAGGGTTACGAAAAGGTGGACTAAAAACGAAAAACGCCAGTCATTTAAGACTGGCTTTCGAAATAGTGGAGGCGCCTCCCGGAGTCGAACCGAGGTCCACGGATTTGCAATCCGCTGCATAGCCACTCTGCCAAGGCGCCTTTCTGATTTTTTATCTCTGTCACCAAAGATTTTGATGGTGCCCCGGGCCGGACTTGAACCGGCACAGCGCGAACGCCGAGGGATTTTAAATCCCTTGTGTCTACCAATTCCACCACCAGGGCAACGCAATCATGCGATGGGTTAGACACCATCTGTCTCAGCGACCTTTGCCGTGAGAACGAGGCGTACTTTAACGGATTAATTTATCTGGTCAACAATAAATTTTATCTTTTTGATTTAAGTGCTTAAAAAGCGATCTGCCTAGTATATTTGGCATTCAATTAGACCAATAAGCACCCGTTCCCTTTCATTAGCTATAAAGTCATACGCATACTAGTGCCCGAAACTGCTTCGAGGTAAACACGCGACTATCAGCTATGAACGCTGATCTTTTCACCGCTGTAACATCTGTAACAATTTGATTCCCTACTCTTGGCACGACTGCGTACAGAACATCATATTTTGTTACCGATAACTTTATATCGAATGTGGTCGTACCTTTATAAAATCATTGACTTTTTTTATTTTCAAACAAAGCTCAATTCATTATCGAAAATATCAATAAATAATGGTACGTTACACGAGTTGCAGTAATTTAATGGACATATATCACATATAAGGATGTGGTTTACTTTGGCGACACAACATAAGAAAAACAAGGTATATCACTAATGTCTATCAAGAATCTTTCTATAGCGAAAAAGATATCGCTATCGTTTTTACTCATTGCCATCGTCAACATTGCATTTGGCGTATTTTTATCTACAGAGCTCAAAAGCATCAAATCTGAGCTTTTAAACTATACCGACGATACGCTTCCTGCAATGGAAAGGGTCGATTCGATTCGAGATCACTTGTCTCGCTGGCGCCGAGCTCAATTTGCTGCGTACACTTATGAAGACGCAGATCAAGTCAAAACTAAAATTTCTAACAATATTAGAGAACGCGAAAAGATCACTAGAGAGCTCAACGCTTACGGTGAAACTATCTGGCCTGGCGAAGAGCAGCAAACTTACCAGCGTCTTATGCGTCAGTGGAAAAAGTACTTGGTTACTATGGACCAGTACAATGAAGCGATGCTAGCTAACGACAAAAGCAAGGCCCACCCTATTTTGGCGAACTCTTTGTCTGCTTTCGAAGCGGTTGACTCAGAGTTAGGCGAACTAATCCGTCTCCTTAAAGAAGCTATGGACAGCAACAAAACTCATATCCTGTCCTCTGTAAATGGATTGAGTAATTCTTCAATTGCAAGTAACGTGATTATTCTACTGATCATGGTAGGCATGACATACGTGCTGACTCGCCTAATTTGTGGCCCACTTAAACTTGTTGTTGAGCAAGCAAATGCCATCGCAACAGGTGATCTATCAAGTGACATTGACCGTAAAGCAATCGGCAATGATGAGCTTGGTGAACTGGCAGACGCGACCACTAAGATGCAAGATGACTTACGCCAAGTTATCGATAACGTGATTGCTGCAGTTACTCAGTTAAGCAGCGCTGTCGAAGAGATGAACCAAATCTCCGATATTTCTGCGTCTGGTATGAAAGATCAACAGCTGCAAATTACGCACATCGCAACAGCAATGACAGAAATGAAAGCGGCCGTAGCCGATGTTGCTCGTAACACTGAAGACTCAGCGAACCAAGCTAACGAAGCAAACCGCCGCACACAACACGGTGTTCGTGAAACCCAAGGTATGGTTGACGCGATTCAAGAAGTTTCAAACGTAATTGGCGCTGCAGGCGATACCGTAGCTGAGCTTGAACAGCAATCGAATAAAATTAACGTGATCGTGGATGTTATCCGCGACATCGCCGATCAAACCAACCTACTTGCACTTAATGCAGCCATTGAAGCGGCGCGTGCTGGTGAGTCTGGTCGTGGCTTTGCCGTCGTTGCAGACGAAGTTCGAACTCTTGCCGGCCGTACGCAAGATTCAACGAGTGAAATCACTTCGATCATTGAGCAGCTACAATCACTTGCAAAAGACGCAAAATCAGCCACTGAACTTTCTAGAACCAGTATTTCAGAATGTGCAGAACAAGGCATTCAATCAAAACAGCTGATGAGCGACATTGAGCATTCGATTTCGGACATCTCAGACATGGGTACCCAAATCGCCACGGCTTGTAACCAGCAAGACTCTGTTGCGGAAGAGCTTAACCGCAGCATTGAAAACATACATTTGGCATCTCAAGAGGTCTCGCAAGGTTCGGAGCAAACCGCACAGGCGTGCCGCGAACTAAGCCAGCTATCCATTTCTCTTAAAGATGTAATGAGCCGCTTTAAACTGAGTTAAACTCAGTGGATACCTTAGTAGATATCAAATCAATCCCGATTTGCTTAAATTGAATGTCATCACTTAGGTATATTTAGGTATATATTAAATCACTATCTTAATAAACGCTCCAAAGCACCACTTGGAGCGTTTTACTTCGTCAGGTACTTTCCCCAAGTACTCAATAACATAACCAATACAAAAAACGCGTACGGAGACTTTATGCGCTTAAATAAAACCTTACTATCACTGACTATCGCTGCTGCAGTCGCGGTTCCTGTAATGCAAGCCACTGCCGCTCCTCTTCAAATTAGCAATACAGCAGCAAAAGCAGAGCAAGTTCAAGGTGCTAACGCTTGGCTAGAAATAAACTTAGGTCAGTTCCGCGATAATATTGAGCAGTTTAAATCGCACATGGATGGCAAAACGAAAATCTGCGCCGTGATGAAAGCCGACGCATACGGCAATGGTATCGCAGGCCTGATGCCGACTATTATCGAGCAACAAATTCCTTGCGTTGCCGTTGCAAGTAACGCCGAAGCACAAACTGTTCGCGACAGTGGCTTTAAAGGCCAACTTATGCGTGTACGCTCAGCGGATATTGGCGAGATTGAAGCCGTAATCGACCTAAATGTCGAAGAGTTGATAGGCACAGCAGAGCAAGCTAAAGCACTGTCTAAACTAGCCGAGAAAGCTGGTAAAGAAATCAAAGTTCACCTTGCTCTGAACGACGGTGGTATGGGACGTAATGGTGTTGATATGACGACAGAAGCGGGCAAGAAAGAAGCGCTAGAAATCGCTCAACAAGCTGGCGTTAATATTGTTGGTATCATGACTCATTTCCCTAACTACAATGCAGACGACGTGCGCCAAAAGTTAGCTTCATTCAAAGACAGTTCTGCATGGCTGATTAAAGAAGCGAATCTAAAACGCGACAACATTTTACTGCACGTAGCAAACTCTTACACCGCGCTTAATGTTCCTGAGGCGCAGCTTGATATGGTTCGTCCTGGTGGCGTTTTATACGGAGACTTACCAACTAACCCTGAGTACCCTTCTATCGTGTCTTTCAAAACACGCGTGGCATCCGTTCACCACCTGCCAAAAAATAGCACAGTCGGTTACGACAGCAGCTACACAACAAGCAAAGAAAGCTTAATGGCGAACATTCCTGTTGGTTACTCTGATGGTTATCCACGAAAAATGGGGAATACGGCAGAAGTTCTGATCAATGGCCAACGTGCAAAAGTTGCGGGCGTTGCTTCAATGAACACCACAATGGTAGATGTTACAGGTATCAAAGATGTTGAGCCTGGTTCTGAAGTTGTTTTGTTTGGCTCCCAACAAGGCAAAACGATTTCAGCTGCTGAGATGGAAAAACACGCAGAAGTCATCTTCCCTGAACTATACACGGTTTGGGGAAGCGCGAACCCTCGTGTCTACGTAAAATAAACCTATTCAGTTATTCGTAACAGAGCGAAAAAGCGAGCCTCGTGCTCGCTTTCTTTCTTATTTACTAATCTGTACTAGCTCGTGATGTTATCAATTAAACAGAGCTTACTATTTCTGTTGTTTTATTCTCCTTTAGCACTACCAAGCGCGACTCTCTACACTCTGTTTCTTAAAGCCGCTTGGATGGCTCAATTTTATATAGCACTTAGAGTTTGAAAGCCCCTCCAATTGATGTTAAACATGAAGTTTACAAAAGAATAACAAACACACTCGTATGGCACTGCCCCTTTGCCTGCTAGCTAGGTATCTCTATGACAGAAAATACTCAACATCTTCAACGCTCCTCCACTGAGTTGCACGAATTTAATCGGCTTGACGTCTGGAACGGCTTCACCCAACTTTTACCCCTCTCTATGTTCGTGGTCATATTTGGCCTCGCTTTCGGTGTTGCTGCGGTACAGACTGGACTAGATGTATTTCCCACTATGTTGATGAGCACACTGGTCTTCGCCGGTGCTTCACAATTTGCCACGTTAGAAATGTGGGGAGCGGAAGTCCCTTTCATTCCAGTACTTATTACTGTATTTGCGATTAATGCTCGTCACCTCTTGATGGGAGCCACACTTTATCCATGGTTACGACAACTCCCACCAACAAAACGTTACGGTGTAATGCTGGTAGCATCAGACGCTAACTGGGCAATGGCACTCAATGCATTTGGTAGAAAAGAACCAGGCTTTGGCTTGCTTGTTGGTGGCGGCTTAGCGATGTGGTCTTTTTGGATTGTGGGCACCTGGATCGGCATTTATTTTGGTAGCGCAATCAAAGATCCGGTGGGCCTCGGGCTCGATATGGTTATGGGATGCTTCCTGCTGTCTATGGTGGTGGCCGGGCCGAAAGACTTAAGAATCTTTGCGATTTGGGCCATAGCAGCAGCCTCTTCTATGTTGGCGTATTGGTATTTGCCAGAGAATAGCCACGTAGTGGTTGGCGCCATTACTGGCGGAGTATTGGGTGCTTGTTGGAAGGAGAAGAAAGCATGAACATCGAAACAACCATAGGTGGCACACTGCTTATCATCATCGCTATGGCGTTAGTCACGCTCATAACCCGCTGGGGCGGAGTGTATGTTATGTCATTCATTCCAATTAGCGAACGGGTTCAACGTTTCATTACTGCGATGTCAGGCTCCGTACTGGTTGCCCTTTTAGCTCCGCTAGCAGTAGAGGGTGATAATGGTGCTAGAGCAGCACTGTTTTCTACTGCTGTTGTCATGTTCATCGTGAAAAAGCCTCTACCAGCAATTGCAGCAGGCATCATCGCCGCCGCCGCGGTACGTGCTCTTTAGTCGCTGTTTCAACGCCGATACCAGTCATCAATAAAAGACCCAAAACACAAAGCCCTGATGTCACAAGTGTCATCAGGGCTTATCTTATGCTCATCATTTGAACGATGAACAACGATTATTAATCATAGTGAGACAGCACATTACGCACAGCAGTTACAATTGCGCTTATATTTGTCCATTTTACCAATACCAGGGTTAAAGGTATTGGTTGGGTCTAATTCGTGGTAAAACTTCTGCAACGAGTTTTCGGCTTCATACAAGTGACCCACATTATGTTCTGCTGGGTATTTGGCACCACGGCTATTGAGGTGCTCTAGCATCAGCTTTTTCATCAACTTCGTGTCAGTCCCTTTTTTGAAAATGTAATCTTGATGGAAGACGTAACACATAAAGTGACCATAATAGAGCGCTTGAACAAGGTTCTTACTCACCTCTTCAGGCAAAGTTTCTAGCCACTCTTCATCATTGCGTCGCAATGCGATATCAAGTGCAACGATGTCTTCTACGTCTTTTCGATGAATCGTCTCGTACCGAATTGCTGCACCAGCGGCTGCAAAGCGATGTAAATAAGCTTTTTTACCTTCTTCCGGCGTACACTCGAAGAAATCACAGTCGTCTTCAACAGCCCAAACTTCTTTGAGGTATTTTTGTGCTTCAGCAATACCACCATCACTCATTTTCAATACCAGGTGATGCTCATACTTGTCACGGAAATCCAGCATTCGCTCTGGTAAATGTTGTGGGAACAACTTGCTCGCGTAGTACAAAATGGTGTCTGGCAGATATTTACTGACAAACGGGATGCGCTCTAAGAAGTTTTCTACCTTAGCTTTAAGTGCGAACATTTTTGGCAGCTTATCTGTGCCTAACAAGTCGATGGATAAGAACACATCCTTGCCGTACTTCTCTGCCATGTTGAAGATATCTCGATGCAAGTATTCTCCCATCTCAGGCAAGTTATCAAACGTAGATAAGAAGTCTTTTCGCAACTTCGTTAGTTTCGCAGGGTCATTGGTGCCAAGGTAAAAAACCTGCTCTTTTTCGGGTACTGGGTAGCTGTCAACCCGAACGGCAAAAACCCCCAACTTACCAGCGCAGCCACTGGCTTCAAATAATCGGCGTTCATCGGCATTAAAGCGAGAAGGAATGTCAGAAGTCACGTCTCGAACACGTTCATCGTATTCTTTGTCTGATGCCATTCGCTCATCATGAATGATCTTCGCTGGGTCAAAGTTCCCTTCTTGCAGGTTTGTTAGAATTTCTTCTGGCGTTTCACCTAACCCTTCAATACCAAGGTGGTTCACCAAATGTAACTGGCCTTGCTTATCGACCTGCGCGTAGAGCGCCAGTTCCGTATAAGCAGGACCACGCTTAACTAGCGCACCGCCTGAGTTATTGGCGATACCACCGACCACAGTGGCACCTAGCGATGAAGAGCCGATGATAGAATGCGGTGCTCGGTTCACTGCCTTCAACTCTTTCTCCAAAGAGTGTAAGCTCGCACCAGGCAAGCAAACCGCCTGCTTACCACCATCTAATAAGTGAATCTTCTTGATTTTGGTAATATTGATCACAACCACATCGCGATCATAATCATTACCACTCGGAGCTGAGCCCTCTGTTAAACCTGTTTTAGCCGCCTGCATGATAATGATGCAGTTTGCTTCAACACACTGTTTAATAATCTTCCATTGTTCTAGAAGAGTGTTAGGAAACACGATAGCAAGCGCATTACCACTACCCGAACGAAACCCCGAGCGGTAATATTTCGTTTTAACCTCGTCGGTTAGAACATTTTCTTCCCCCACGATGGTTTTAAATTCTTCAATCAGCTGCTTTTGTTTCATATCCGTATCTCTAGTTATTGTACTTCGCTCACAACACCGCTTAGCGGCAGGCATGGCGTTTGAGCCACTATAAGCAGTCCATTTCTCTGCGTCTATGTCAGGCGGACGAACAATACGTAATCAATAAACAACAAACAAAATAATTCTTTATTTTTCTGTTACTTATCTTTCACATTTGAGAAATTTAACGTAAGAAACAGACCGTTTCTTAAAAGAAACAATAGCAAAACCATTTGTTAACAGTTGTGCGGGGTATCTTGTTATCAATATTAGTGAAGAAAACGAGGAGAAGCGTAAGCTCCTAAATTTAAGAGGACTCTTAGAAATGAAGATGGAAACATAAGCTCAACACCAACATAACGATCGGTGTTGAGTTATTGGCTTAAAATCGATGGTTTTGACTTTGAAAGCTTGTGTATAGATGATCGATAAAGATCTTAATTTTTTCTGGTTGCTGACGAGTGTAAGGGTACACCGCATAAATACCCAAACATTTGGCTGTTTCGTCTTTAAATAACTGAATCAGACTGCCTTGCTTTAAGTCTTCATAAACCAATACACGCGGCACATAGATGATTCCCTGCCCTAACAGCGCCACATTTCTCAATACAGAAGAATTGTTAGTACAGAGGTTACCGTCGACGGTGATTTGATATACCTCGTCTCCATCTTTAAACGCCCACTCATGCGCTCCGGTTTCTTGGTAGGAATAGACTAAACAATTGTGTTTAGCCAAGGCTTGAGGTTGTTTAGGTATGCCATGTTTAGCTAGGTATTGGGGTGACGCGCAAATGATCCAATTTGCATCCACCAGCTTTCTTGCAATCAGACTAGAATCTGGCAACACACCCGTTCTAATTGCCAAATCAAAACGTTCATTCACGATATCGACGAAACGATTATCTAGATCCATATCGATATTGATGTCTGGGTATTTCTGATTAAATTCATTAATCACTTGAGGAAGAATTAATTCACCAGAGATAGTAGGCACCGAAATTTTAATGTTTCCAGATAAGTTTTTACCTAAACCCACAATGGATTCTTCCGCCGTTGCCACCGCTTGATAAACCGCTTTTGCATGAGTAAAAAACGCTCGTCCTGCTTCAGTCAACGTTAGCGTTCGCGTTGTTCGGTAGAGAAGCTGTACACCAAGCTCTTGTTCAAGCTTGGCAATCCGTTTACTGACGACCGATTTGGTCAGTGACATATGTCTCGCGGCAGCACTGAATGAACCTTGCTCGATCAAGTGATAAAAAATGATGTAATCGTCGGTATTTCTCATGCGTCTTCGTCAAATCCTTTGGAAGCCCGTATTGTAAACTGAAATTGGCTGAGGTGCGAAACATCGGGTCACACTTAATATCAGAAACTCGTGACAGAGATGGGGTTGCTAAGCTCACAGGTAATGAAAAAGAGATGGTGTGAATTTATCAGTCTTCAGATACAAAAAAACCAGCTTTCGCTGGTTTTAAGTTGATGCACTTGGCATCGAGATACCGCCATGGCCATATCTGAATAATTTGGAGCGACACACGAGGTTCGAACTCGTGACCTCAACCTTGGCAAGGTTGCGCTCTACCAACTGAGCTAGTGT